>JANPDE010000384.1:0-5316 GCA_031431315.1 Haliea sp. | reverse complement strand
CTCTTCACCCGGCACAGCCCGGATATTGCCCAGGCGATCCAGCAGTGCGTTGATACCAATTTCCGCTTCCATTTTTGCCAGGTGGGAACCCGCACAATAGTGTCGTCCGTAACCAAAGGGGATGGCGTCACAATCTTCGCGATCGATATCGAAGGTGTCCGGATCCTTGAACTGCCGCTCGTCACGATTGGCGGACCCGAGATGGCAGATGACCTCGGTGCCTTTTTCGATCTCGACATCGCCAATTCGGGTGTCGCAGCTCGCTTCGCGCATGATCGTCGAAACGGGTGATTCCCAGCGCATGGTCTCCTCCAGTAGTTTTGGCACCAGGGACCGGTCTGCCCGCACGCGCTCCATAAGTTGTGAGTCAGCCAGCATTGCGACAAACGCACTGCCGATCGCATGATTGGTTGTTTCGGCTCCCGCCAGGGTGAGCAGGCGTAGAAACGACACGACTTCCAGGTCGCTCAATTTTTCCCCGTCCACTTCAGATTGGACCAGCACGCTGATCAGGTCGCTGCCGTTTCGATTGCGTTTTTCCTGGACAATGGGCTCCAGGAAATTCAGTAGCCACGTGGAAGCGGCGAAGCCTTTCTCTATATCACTGGCAATCAGGCAAAGCTCCTTGCTGATATCATGGAATTTCTTTACGTCGCCCACGTCAATGCCAAGCAGGGCAACAAATACCGAAAGGGGGAAGGAATAACAAAATTTTTCGTGCAGGTCGGCTTTGCCGTCGTCAATGAATTTGTCGATGTATCCGTCTGCGATCTTCCTGACCTCGCCGGGAAAGTCGCCTCCTTTGAGTTCACGCATGGTCATAGAGGGAGTGATCAAGGTGCGGTGTTTTAGATGTTCCTTGCCATCCATGCCGATAATCGTTGGGCCAAACACCAAACCCATGGTCCGCTGCACGATGTCATTGCTGAATGCTTCACTGTCTTTTATTACAGCTTTCACATCCTGGTAGCGTGAAATAAGAACCGCGCGACTGCTGCCCGAAACTCTCACGTTACCATGAACCTCGTAGACCGGATGTTTATCGCGTAATTCCTTGTAGAGCGGGTAGGGGTCCTTCACCGCTGGCACCGGCCCTAGTGTCAACAATTCCTTGATGCCCGCAGGCTTTACATACGTTGACATGGCAGTACGCTCCTGAGTGAAGGCTTGCAGGCAATATGGGTGTCCATTACTTGCTCCGCCAAATGTTACAATATTATAATAATGTTTTATACTCCAAACAAGTAGTGTAGCCAATTTGGCCACCTCAGGATGAGCACGATGGCAAGTAACTTTGCTCCGGAGCTCACAGAAATCATTCCACTTTTACCCTGCGGCGCGGTCTGCGAGTGCAGAACAAGGAGTACCATCATCACACTCAATAGCCAATCCCTGATAGATCGCGCTATCCAGAAAGCGGGGCACGCGGATTTTGGTGGCGATAGCTGGCGCGAAGGATTGGATCTTCTCATCGATGCGCTCAATGAAACCGCGCAATTGACACAAGACGGCGCCAACATGATGGGCTACCGGATTTCCAATTTACTGCTCAACCGTTTGGCAATCGAAAAAACCTACAAGGAACATCCTGAAATTGATGAGCAGGTAGTGCAGGGGCCGGTCTTTGTCATCGGACTGCCGCGCACAGGAACAACCGCGCTAAGCCAACTGGTGGCAGCGGACCCGCAAATGCGCTCGCTGCGCACGTGGGAGTCACTCGCACCGGTACCGCCACCGGAAAGTGCCACGGAACATTCGGATGCGCGCATTGCCGTAGCACAGGCAGGGCTTGATTACATGTACACCGCGTATCCCAGGTGGGCGTTGCTGCATCACGAAACAGCCGAAACCCCGACCGAGTGCCAGGATCTGTTGGGCATGGAATTCAAGGCTGAGCATTTCGACGGCATGGCTTACATTCCTGCCTATTCGGAATGGGTGATAAATTGTGATATGACTTCCGCTTACGCCTGGCACCATCGGGCCCTGAAATTGTTGCAATCACGATGCCCACCGACTTTGTGGCACCTGAAGACCCCGGTGCACATGTTGTACCTCGATACGCTGGTCGGGGAGTATCCGCACGCCAGGTTTTTGTGGAGCCACCGGGACCCTGCCAAGGTACTGGGCTCTGTCTGCAGCCTGATCGCGTATTGCCGAACCTGGGTCAGCGATCGCGATGACAGCACGACAATTGGCGGTGAACAACTCGCCATCTGGACCGAAGCGATACGACGCGCCAGCGACTTTCGCGGGCGCATGGGCGATACCCGCTTTGCAGACCTGTCCATTGTCGACATTCAAAACAATCCTGTGGCAGCATTAGAGCGCGCGTACGCGCAACTCAATATCCCGTTTGATCAGCATAGCCGGGCTGCGGTCCAGCAATGGGCCGAAAACCACAAACCCGGATCGCACGGGCGGCATGACTCACATGTGGAAGATTTTGGCTTGACCGCACCCCAGGTGCACGCGGCGTTTGGCAGTTACACCCAGCGCTTTGGAGCATTTTTATCCTGAGTAGGAATTATCGATGCGCTTTTCTTGTTCCCTCCCGATAGACGACATTGGTGAAGGCGGATTTCTCTCGATCGATGGGATAAGCCAGATGGCCCAGGCGATCGAGAAGGCCGGACTCGATGCCACGTTTGTCACTGACCACCCCGCACCCAATCAACGCTGGCTGGAGCATGGCGGCCACCCCACGCTCGATCCGTTTGTCGTATTATCGTTTGTTGCGGCTGCGACCCGGCGAATCCGCTTGCATACACACATCCTGGTGCTCGCTTATCGCAATCCGTTTATTGTCGCCAAATCGGTCGCCTCACTCGATCGCTTAAGCGGCGGTCGCTTTACCCTGGGAATTGGCACGGGATACCTGAAGGCGGAGTACGCAGCTGTCGGCGTACCCTTCGAGGAGCGCGGTGCCCTGACCGACGAGGCTATCAAAGTGTTACGCCTGGCCTGGACAGGGGAGCCGGTTAACCATGTTGCGAACCATTTTTCAGCGCGTGACACCTGCGTACTGCCGACCCCGGTGCAATCCCCTGTGCCCATATGGGCGGGAGGGAACAGTACCCGTGCCATCCGGCGCGCGGTCGAGTTGTGCGAAGGCTGGTGCCCGTTCCCTGCCGCAGGCGCGCTAAGTACCACAGCGCGCACGGAAGAATTGTCGAACATGGAGCAACTGCGCGAAAAAATACAGTTTGCCCATGAGCACTGTGAAAAGGTCGGACGAACGGCGCCGCTGCAGATATGCATGGCTGCGTTTGGGAGTAGAACGATGAAGCCAAACGCACGCGCGGAAACTACCAAGCTGATCGATGAATACGCCGCGCTCGTTGAGGCAGGCGTTTCATGGACAACAGTATCCGTGCCATCACCCAGCCGAGCAGCGTTTATTGAGAACGTACAGTGGTTCGGTGAGGAGGTTGCCTCCAAGGTGCCTGGGCGACCGCAACGGAACAATTAAATCGAGACATGCACGACAGTTGCTAGAGCTTTCATATTGCTATAGTTTCCGAGATGCTGATACCGTCTGGCCAAGGATCATCGAATGGCAAATTTACAAAGAAAAAAGACGCGAGCTGAGCCAAAAAAAAGGACCCAGGCAGAGCGCTACGCCAAGACCAGACGAAGAATCATCGATGCTACGGTAGATTGCATTGATTCCTTTGGCTTCCCCAAAACCACAATGCAGAAAGTGGCGCGCAAAGCGGGGTGCACCGTGGGTGCGGTGCAACATCACTTCCCCTCAAAATCTGAGTTGCTGGCCGCCGTCCTGGAAGATGGCTTCAGGAATATGTCATTTGAGCTTGCGCATGTGCTGTTTGTGGGTAAGAGCCTTACTGAGCGGGTTTCGCTGTTTATAGACCATTGTTGGCTGCATTTTAGAAAGCCGGCATTCCAGGCCAACATCCATATCCTGTTGGGGATGCGTGCGGAATCCCCAAAAGCCCTGGATGAATGGATGGTGGGACCACTGTCGGACATTACGCTTGGGGGCAGGGAAATGTGGCTAAAAGTCTTTCATGACATAAACTTATCTGAAGATGAACACATGGAAGTGCTGTACTTTGTTTTTTCCGCCATGAGTGGCATTGCCACCTTCGGGCGCATTATTGGCGTGGAAAATCAGGCCGCGCTCAACGACAGCAATTTGGGTGCCTTGAAGGAACTACTGTATTCACGGTTTTTACGCGTGGCGCAAAGCCCGAGAAAAAAACGCTAATAGGCGACAGTCCAGTCGATAGCGCGCAGCCATATTACGAACGCTTTACCAATGTGGCAATCAAATCATCCAGTATCTGTACCATGTTATCGCGGTAGGGTGTGTCGAGAGTCAACAGTTCTTCTCGCAAACGCCCCTCAGCTATTGCCAGGGCAGCAGTAGAGTTATCGCTGTCGATTGTATTGCGGAGCTGCGAAATACTCGCAAGCATGGTCCCCATGGATGTCGTCGTCGGCAGGATCGCTGCGGGTGGCAGATGTTTTACGCTATCGGACAAGACTGTGACCAGTTCGAAATCCCGGTACAGATGCAACGTCAGCTCGAACGAGCCAATGCCCTTGATCGGTTGCCCTGCAAGCGTGCCGTTCAGATTTGCTGGACCGTGCATATATTCGACTGGGAAAGCCAGCAGTGGTGCGTTAACAATGGGTTCGACCTCCAGTTGCAAATCCAGGGACGCCGAAGAGAGCCGATGGCGATTGGGGAAATACAGGACGCTTGATCTGGCGGGTAGCAATGGTTTTACCGGATGATTCTCAGTTCTAACGTAGGAGAGATTTTCATACACGATATCGCCAACATAGCGCGCGCCGCCTGCGGGCGAGTAGATCGTCGCACCACCGAAGGAATACTCCGTGTTTCTGTCCGCCCGGTCGAACTGCCGCCAGCTGCTGAAATCCATGCCATTATCGAGGAAGAATGTGCGCCATTCATGAGAGAGGTCGCGTGCGTCCCAGGCCTTATTATTGACGCCGCTGAATTTTGGAAACATCTGCCGATCGATGTGTCCCAGCGTACCTTTTACCGGTTCACTGATATCGCCCCAGTTCAGCACGCCGTTGAACTGTATCCCCGTTTGAAAATAGGAGTAGGTATTGGCTTGCTTGAGCACCGTAATGAGCCCGTTATAAACATCAGCACCCACCGCCACCGGCGGATTGGTGGGCCGCGCGCCTGCAACCAGATCCATCTTGCGCCCATTCTGATCCACTCCAACCAGATTGACGCGATAGGAAAATGGCACCAGGTAGCCATTGTCGTCGATTGCCGTTGTCCACACCGCATCCTGGCCATTGACGGGTAAG
>JANPDE010000383.1:0-2659 GCA_031431315.1 Haliea sp. | reverse complement strand
GATGTAATGACCGGCGGTTTTTGGGTTACGGTAATTTTTTTCATGAATATCTTCATAGCTTTCGTTAAATAAATAAAATTCAAGCTCCGATGCAAACATGCCGGTATAGCCACGTTCTGTTAATCGCTGTATTTGTTTTTTAAGGATGCCACGCGGGCTATGCGGTAAATCCTGGTTATGGTGATCTTGCACGTCACACAACACCAGCGCGGTGCCTTCCAGCCATGGCACACGGCGCATGGTCGATAAATCCGGTTTCAATACAAAATCGCCATAACCTTTGGCCCAACTGGCTGCTGCATAGCCGGGCACGGGCTCCATATCAATATCATTGGCCAATAGATAATTGCAGCAATGCGTTTCCTCATAACCGCTATCCAAAAAGTACTCAGCTTGAAAACGCTTGCCAATTAATCGCCCCTGCATATCGACCATACAAGCCAAAACGGTATCAATTTCACCTGCAGAGACAGCGCTTTTTAGAGCTTCAAAACTTAAGGATGGCTCAGTCATACGTAAATTCCTGTTTATTGTACGAAAGGTGGGGGAACGGAATGGCTTATATCAAGCGCTTGTGCGATACGCCCTGCCCAGTCAGTTTGTGATTGTGAATCTGCGGTTAAATCATTTCGGATTTCTAGCATCATGCAGGGCAGGCTATTGGCTTCACCGTGTTTTTCTATGCTGTGATACACACCAATATACCAAGGACGTTGCAGGCCTGAAGACTGAGGTGATGGATACGAAGAATAAACGAGTATTCCAAGGCCGTCGATCCTGAAGTTAATGCGGGTTCCCTTACCCCTTAGACCTTACAACCGTCAGGTTTCTTTACACATTGCCCTCCCAATCAGCCCTTGTATCAATTATTGAAACTGCTGTGTGTCGGCTTAGGCTATAGGGCTTGATCAGGCAGTACAGTAAATTGGCAAGTAAAATGCCGTCGTAATCGCTGTGCGCAGATGAGTATCTATTCCACCACTATATACCTGGGCGCTGTCATTCGTGTCGCAATGCTTCAATCGGGTTGAGCGAAGCGGCGCGCTTCGCGGGCACGTAGCCGAATACGATCCCTACTAAAGCGGAGAAAAAGAAAGCCAGCGCGGCAATGCCAAAGTCGAACAGGAAGGGTAGGTCCACTGCCAGCGCAATCAGCATCGTGGCGACGAAGGAGACCACCAGGCCGATCAAGCCGCCGATAGAAGACAGCGTGATGGCCTCGATCAAAAATTGCATCAGCACCTCGCGTCGAACGGCACCGATGGCGAGCCGAATGCCTATCTCCCGGGTGCGTTCGGTTACCGAGACCAGCATGATGTTCATGATGCCGATACCGCCCACGACCAGGCTGACGGCCGCTACGGCGCCGAGAAACATGGTCAGGGTGCGGGTGGTGCCAGAAAGCGTATCCGAGAATTGCTTGGAATCGAAGATCCTGAAGTCGTCTTCCATGCCCTGGCGCAGAAGGCGGCGCTCGCGCAGCAGCAAGCTGATGGCATCGCCGACGGTCGCGCTGTCAAACTCCTGCTCCACGGCGACCAGAATCGCTTGCACGTCCTGGTTGCCGGTGAGGCGTCGCATGACGGTTTTTAGCGGCATGACCACCTGGTCGTCCGTGTTCTGGCCAAAACCACCCTGCCCACGCTTCTCTAGCACCCCGATAACTCTGCAGCTGATATCGTTCAACCGCAGACTCTTGCCGAGCGACTGCGTATTGCGAAAGAGATTGGCGCGCACGGTTTCCCCGATGACGCAGACCGACTTGCCGGCGGCGAGTTCCGCAGCGCTAAAGAAGCGGCCCTCGGCCAGTTCCAGATTGGAGGCCTGGAAATACCCGTTGGTGGTGCCCGCCACCGTGGTGGACCAGTTCTGCGCCTCGTAGATGGCAGTGGCCTGCGCGGACGTCTGGGGCACAACGATGCTCAGCCCGGCGATCTGCGTACGAACGGCCTCTACATCATCAAGGTCGAAAAGCGCGGGCCGTGCGCCGCCACCGCGCCCGAATCCCTGGCCGGGGCGGATCGTCAGCAAGTTCGTGCCAAGGCTGGAGACCTGTTCCTGCACGGACCGCGTGGCGCCATTGCCGAGCGACACCATTGTTACCACGGAGGCCACGCCGATGATGATACCCAGCGTGGTCAGGAATGAGCGCAGCTTGTGCCGCCGGATTTCCTTGAGTGCGAGCAGCAGGCTAGTTCCGAACACGGGTGCGCTCCTCCTGCTGCTCAACAGCCAGCACCAGCCCATCCCTGAAACGCACGATAGTGTGGGCGTAGGACGCCATCTCCGCCTCGTGCGTGACCATCACGATACTGATACCCCCATCCTGATTGAGCGCGGACAGCAACTGCATGATTTCAACGCTGCGTTCACTGTCGAGATTACCTGTCGGTTCATCCGCCAGCAGCACTTGTGGCTCGGTAACCAGCGCGCGCGCAATCGCCACCCGTTGCTGCTGTCCGCCGGATAATTCGGCCGGCGTATGCTTCGCCCAGGCGGCGAGTCCCACGCGGTCCAGCGCCGCCATCGCACCTTTGTGGCGAGCGGCGCGGGATTCTCCGCGATACAGCAGCGGCAACTCGACGTTTTCAAGTGCGCTGGTTCGCGCCAGCAGATTGAAGCCCTGGAAGATGAAACCGATATAGCGCCGCCGCAACAG
>JANPDE010000382.1:0-2280 GCA_031431315.1 Haliea sp. | reverse complement strand
CGAAAATGACCGCCTTGCGCATGCCCAGGTAGCGGTCCGCCAGCAGTCCCCCGATCACCGGCATGGCATACACCAGCGCCGCGTATGCACCCAGCACCTCAAGCCCGGCGCTGTCGCTGAACAGGTGGTACTTGGTCAAATAAAGCAGGAGTAAAAATTTCATGCCGTAGAAGGAGAAACGCTCCCACAACTCGGTGGCGAAGCAGACAAACAGCCCCCGAGGATGACCGAGGAAACCGGTATCGTTGGGGGGCGTGAGTGCGGCCTCTTTAGCGGTGGACATTATTGTGACTTTTCCCATGTGCCTGGCAGCGGCTGAATGCGACTTATTATAGGGACGAATGCCGGGGTGTCGCAGTCCTTTTTCTTACTGTGACGAAAAAGGGTGGCCGCTTGGTGCCAGGCAGGTTCGGTTGACGGAGGCCTCTCTTGCTCAGAGGGCTGAGACATTCGCCGAGAGGCCTCCGCCAACCCTACCTGCCTCTCCTCTTGCTCGACTCTCTCCACTTGCTCGATGCGAGGCCAGGTCAGACGCGCCGCCCACAGCGAATATCTTGGCCTTCTGAGCAGTGGGCGGCGTGTCTGACCTGGCCGTGGCGGGCAAAGCGGGTGGCGGGCAAAGTGGGGTGCGCGGGACGCGGCAACAGGTTATGCTGGCGCGCTTGCGAAAAGGTGACCGACCGCTCTGCGAATGACAGTCAATAAGACGAAATTGCACATGACAAGCGTGCATCGCTGCGTGCGTTCGCTGCTGATCCCGCTACTGATGTCTGCGGCAGCCTGCGGCGAGCCACCCTGGAATAACCCGCATCCGCCGTCGCCGGACGGCCTTGTGACCTATCAGTCGGTGATGTCGCCCGCGCCGCCAAAACATCTGGATCCGGCGCTGTCCTATGCCTCTGATGAAAGCCTGCTGATCATGCAGCTCTATGAGCCGCCGCTGGATTACCATTTTCTCAAGCGTCCCTACGAACTGATTCCGGGAGCGCTGGCGTCGTTGCCACAGGTAACCTACCTCGATGCCCAGCGACAGGAAGTGGAAGAGGGCAGTGCATCCGTGGCGTTCACGCGCTACACGCTGCGCTTGCGTGATGACCTGCACTACCAGCCGCATCCCGCGTTTGCGCTGGATGCTGCCGGGCAGCCGCGCTACCTGTTTGGTACTGCTGCCCTGGGTAGGCACTACCGACAGATACCCGATTTTCCGCACACCGGCGACCGGCCTGTTTATGCCAACGATTACGCATACGCCATCAAGCGCCTGGCCGACCCGCTCAATGCCTCTCCGATGCTGGGTTTCATGTCCCAGTATATTGAGGGTATGAAAGCGTTTTCCGAGCGCGTCGCCACGCTGCCAAGGGATACGTGGTTGAATCTCGATGACTATCCGATGGACGGTCTTGAAATACTGGATGAGCGCACATTGAACATCACCATCAAGGGCCGCTATCCGCAGTTTGTGTTCTGGCTGGCCATGCCGTTTTTTTCGCCCATCGCGCCGGAAGTGGATCGCTTCTATCACAATCCCGGCTTCGCTGATCGCAACCTGACGCTGGACTGGTGGCCGGTCGGTTCCGGTCCCTTCATGATGGTGAAGAATGACCCCAATAGCGAGATTGTGCTGCAGCGCAATCCCAATTACCGCAAGGCCTTTTTCCCTGATGAGGGCGCTCCGGGAGATCGCGAGGCCGGGTACCTCGAGGATGCCGGCAAACCCATTCCCTTCGTTGATCGCGCCGTTTATCGCCTGGAAAAATCAGGGTTATCGTTATGGACCAAGTTCCTGCAGGGTTACTACGATCGCTCTGGCGAGGTGCACTCCAATACCACCGGGGTGTTTGACCAGGCGTTTGTGGTGCGCGCCGATGGTGTGGAAATGTCGCCGGAAATGCTGGGCCGTGAAATCACCATGTCGCCAGATGTGCAACCTGGCGTCTACTACTACGGCTTCAATATGCGCGATCCCGTCGTTGGCGGCTACACGGAGGATAAGCGCAAATTGCGCCAGGCCCTGCAGATCGCATTTTTGACGGAGGAGTACCTCAACGTCTTTTACAAAGGCAATGGCATTGCAGCGCACAGCCCCATTCCGCCGGGTATTCCCGGGTACCGGTCGGGTGAGGAAGGTATGAATCCCTATGTCTACGATTGGGTAGATGGCGCAGCGCGGCGCAGGTCCATCGATTATGCCCGGCAACTGCTGGTGGAAGCAGGCTATCCCAACGGTCGCGATGCGCGTACCGGAGAGCCGCTTAAGATTTTTATCGATGTACAGTCCCA
>JANPDE010000381.1:0-1765 GCA_031431315.1 Haliea sp. | reverse complement strand
GCCAGCTCCGGCCTGTTCTATGTTGAGTGCTCCGGCGGGGATTTTCCCGCCTCTCCAAAGGAGTACTCCCATGACACAGTCTAACCCGACTATCAGCCCACTGCGCCAACGCATGATTGATGACATGGCGTTGCGTAAATTGAACCCCAGGACCCAACAGGCCTACATTCGCTCGGTCCTGAAGCTAACCCAATTCCTCGGCCGTTCACCGCACACCGCCACCGCCGAAGACCTGCGTCGCTTCCAACTCCACCTGGCCAGCGACGGCGTCTCCAGCCAGACGATCAATGTCACCATTACCGGGCTACGGTTTTTCTTCGAGGTCACCCTGGAAGATCACCAGATACTGCGCAAGATGAGTGCCGTTCATGAGCCGCGTAAGCTACCCGTGATATTGAGTCCCGATGAAGTGAAGCGCGTGCTGGAGGCCGCCACCACGCTGAAGTACAAAGCCGCATTGTCCACTGCCTATGCCGCCGGTCTGCGCGCCAGCGAAGTCGCCCACCTCAAGGTCACCGATATCGACAGTCAGCGCATGCTGATCCATGTCGAGCAGGGCAAGGGGAGCAAGGACCGCAATGCCATGCTCTCGCCCGCCCTGTTGACCCTGTTACGGCGGTGGTGGCGTTTCGCACAGGCCGAGCACAAGATGCTCCGGGGTGGCTGGTTGTTCCCGGGACAAAATCCGGTAAACCCCCTCTCAACCCGTCAGCTCAACCGGGCCTTCCATGCCGCCGTAACCCTCGCCGAGCTCCATAAACCGGTCAACCTGCATAGTCTCAGGCACGCCTTCGCCACCCACCTGCTGGAGCAGCACGTCGATATCCGTGTCATCCAGGTCCTGCTCGGGCACAAGAAGCTGGAGACCACAGCACTTTACGCCCAGGTGGCGACCACCACCTTGCGCGACACCCGCAGCCCACTGGATTACCTGGCCCTTGATTCACCCACCTGAACGGGGCGGTGTCCCACTCGCTGGAGGTCGCGGATATCTTTCGTGCCCAGGGTGCACGGTGGCGTGAGGCGCATGCCGGCCACCTGAGCCTCGGGCAACTCAAGGTCATGTCCGCCATCGAACGCTGCCGCAGTGCTGAACTGGGCGGCCATGTGCTGTGCTGCCAAAGCTGCGCGCAACTCCAGATCGCCTATAACTCCTGCCGCAACCGGCACTGCCCCAAGTGCCAGGGCACGGCCGCCAGACGCTGGCTTGAAGCCCGGCAGCAGGACTTGTTGCCGGTGGAGTACTACCACATGGTCTTTACCCTGCCAGCCCCTATCGGTGACCTCGCCTACTACAACAAAGCCGTGGTCTACCAGATCCTGTTCCAGGCGGCGGCCCGGACCCTGTGCATCATCGCAAAAGACCCCAAGCATCTGGGAGCTCGTATGGGTGCAACCCTGGTTCTGCATACCTGGGGTTCGGCCATGACCCACCATCCCCATGTGCACGGCATCGTCGCCGGCGGTGGGTTCTCGGCCGACGGCCAGCAATGGATTGCCTGTAGGCCCGGCTTCTTCCTGCCAGTGAGGGTATTGTCGCGGTTGTTCCGGCGTCTGTTCCTGGAGGCGCTGGCCAAGGCGCACCAGGCCGGTGAGCTGCGCTGTTTCGCCGATCACAGTGGTCTCGCTGACCCCGGTGCCTTTGCCCACTGGCTTCGACCCTTCAGAAAACAGGAATGGGTGGTCTATGCCAAGCGTCCGTTTGCCGGGCCGGAAGCGGTGCTGGCGTATCTGTCCCGCTACACCCATCGGGTGGCGATTGCCA
>JANPDE010000380.1:0-6424 GCA_031431315.1 Haliea sp. | reverse complement strand
ATGCCCTTGGCCAGCCACGCGCCCAGACTTTGCCCGGCGGTGCCCGTGAGCTTGATATGGATGGTGTCGTCGGGCAGCAGCTTGCCATCCGTCGCTTTGGCCACTTCATGGGACAGCATGGTGCCCACGACACGATTGATGTTGATGATCGGATGCTCGATGCGCACCTTCTCGCCACGCTGGAGCGCCGGTTGTGCCAGTTCGATCAGGACATTGTCGAGCGCTTTTTCCAGCCCGTGATCCTGGTCGATTGTCTTGTACACCTGCGTGCCCTCATACACGATTTCCGCCGGCGTCAGAATATTGCTGAAATCGAGGCCGCGGGCTTTCCAGTGGTCAATCGCCTGGCGTGTTTCCAGCAGGTCCGCGCGGCCGACCATTTCATTGATTGTGCGCAATCCAAGACTCGCCATGATCAGTCTCAATTCCTGGGCGACCATGAAGAAGTAGTTCACCACGTATTCCGGACTGCCGGCGAATTTCTTGCGCAGTTCAGGGTCCTGCGTGGCGATGCCGACAGGGCAGGTGTTAAGGTGACACTTGCGCATCATGATGCAGCCCAGCGTCACCAATGGCGCCGTGGCAAAGCCAATCTCCTCGGCGCCCAGCAGCATCGCCATGGCGACATCGCGCCCCGTTTTGATCTGCCCGTCTGTCTGCAGCACCACGCGCGAGCGCAGGTTGTTTTTCACCAGCGTCTGGTGCGCTTCAGCTATACCGAGTTCCCACGGTAGTCCGGCATGTTTGATCGAGGTCAGTGGCGACGCACCGGTACCGCCATCGTGTCCGGCGATGACCAGGTGATCGGCTTTCGCCTTGGTGACACCCGCTGCGATCGTACCCACACCGATTTCGGAACCCAGCTTGACGCTGATCCTCGCCTTCGGGTTGGCGTTCTTCAAATCGTGAATGAGCTGGGCAATATCCTCAATCGAGTAAATGTCGTGGTGCGGCGGCGGGCTGATCAGGCCCACGCCAGGTGTTGAGTGCCGGAGTCTGGCAATGGTCTGGTCGACTTTATTGCCGGGCAGTTCGCCACCCTCGCCGGGTTTTGCGCCCTGCACGATTTTGATCTGCAGCTCGTCGGCGTTGGCCAAATACCAGATGGTCACGCCAAAGCGTGCCGATGCCACCTGCTTGATGGCAGAACGCTTTAAATCACCATTGGGCATCGGTTTAAAACGTGCGGAGTCTTCCCCACCTTCGCCCGTATTCGATTTTCCGCCCAGGCGATTCATTGCAATGGCCAGTGTTTCATGCGCCTCGGCGGAGATAGAGCCGAAACTCATGGCGCCGGTACAGAATCGCTTCACAATGTCCGATGCCGGTTCCACCTCGGCGATGTCACAGGGATCGCTGACCTGCTTGAACTCCATCAGTCCGCGGAAGGTGGCTGCACGGGTGGATTGTGTATTCGCATGGTTGGCGAATTTCCAGTAGGCGTCCTCAGTATTGGTTCGGGTCGCCACCTGCAGATTGGTGATCGTTTCCGGGTCCCACATGTGGCTGTCGCCGCCACGCCGCCAATGGAAATCCCCGGGGTTAGGCAGTACCGCAATCTGGTGTTGGTCGCGCACTGGATAACCGATTTCATGGCGCAATTTCATTTCTTCAAACAATACGGCGAAATTGACGCCCTGTACCCGGCTGGCAGTGCCCACGAAGCAGCGCTCGATGATTTCATCGGCCAGGCCCACGGCTTCGAATATCTGCGCGCCTTTATAGGATTGCAGGGTGGAGATGCCCATTTTGGCCATCACCTTCAGCATGCTCTTGGCGACACCTTTTTTATAGGCGTAGACAATTGAAGCGGTGTTGGGAAACGCTTTCTCCGACAACAACCCATCCTGCACCGCCTGCCAGACGGCTTCCAGGGCCAGGTAAGGGTTGATCGCGTCGGCGCCGTAACCCACGAGCAGGCAATGGTGATGCACTTCCCGCGCTTCACCGGTTTCAAGAATGATGCCGATGCGGGTACGTTCGAGCCGAGCCACCAGGTGATGGTGTACAGCGCCGCAGGCGACCAGCGAACTGAGCGCCATTCTCTGTGCGCTGATGTTGCGGTCTGACAAAATTACGAATGAATAGCCCTCCTCGATGGCTTGGGAGGCTTCATTACAGATTCGGTCGAGAGCCGCCAACATCCCGTTGACAGCTGCCGCCTTGTCAAAGGTGATGTCGATGGTTTTGGATGTCCAGCCGTCCTGGTTGATATTCTTGATGTTGGTCAGCTCATCGTTGGAGATGATCGGGTGGTGTAACTCCAGCCGATGGACGTGCTCCGGTGTCGTCTCCAGCAGGTTTTTCTCCGGCCCGATAAAGCAGGTGAGAGACATCACCACCTCTTCGCGAATGGAGTCGATCGGCGGATTGGTAACCTGCGCAAACAATTGCTTGAAATAGTCGTAAATCATGCGAGATTTGTCGGACAGGCAAGCCAGCGCACTGTCGTTGCCCATTGACCCCAGCGGATCCCGGGCTTCATTCACCATGGGCAGCAACATGAACTGCATCGTTTCTACGGTATAGCCGAACGCCTGCATGCGATGCAGTAGTGTCTCTGGATCGTAATGCAGTTCCGCATGCTCCTTGGGCAGGTCGGAGAGCTGCAGTTTTTGCGCTTTCAGCCACTGGCCGTACGGGCGCTTGCGGGCGAATTCCATTTTCAATTCTTCATCCGGAATGAGGCGCCCGGCGTGGAAGTCCACCAGGAACATCTTGCCCGGTTGCAGCCGGCCTTTTTGCTTCACATTTTCGGGTTTGATCGGCAGCACCCCGACTTCCGACGCCATGATGACTTTGTCATCGTGCGTCAGGTAGTAGCGGGAGGGACGCAGGCCGTTGCGGTCGAGCACCGCGCCGATGTAGTGACCGTCCGTGAACACGATGGAGGCGGGGCCGTCCCAGGGCTCCATCAAGGATGAGTGGTATTCGTAGAAATCCCGCTTTTCCTGCGGCATGTTGACATCGGACTGCCAGGCTTCGGGAATCATCATCATGATGGATTCCTGCAGCGTGCGGCCCGACATCAGCAGGAACTCCAGCACGTTGTCGAATGAGCCCGAGTCGGAGAAATTCGGCTCGATGATGGGGAACAGCTCACTGATCTTGTCGCCGTAGAGCGCGCTCGCGGCATCGCCCTGGCGGGCAGTTATCCAGTTTTTGTTGCCCCGCAGGGTATTGATCTCGCCGTTGTGGCTCATGAAGCGATTGGGCTGCGCCCTGTCCCAGGACGGAAAGGTATTGGTCGAAAACCGCGAGTGCACCATGGCCAGGTGGCTCTCGAAGTCCTGATCCTCAAGGTCGGGGTAGAACGGAAAGAGCTGCAGGGGCGTCAACATGCCTTTGTAGACGAGAATTCTCGAGTTCAGGCTACACAGATACACCAGTTCGTCCGGATAACGGAGTTTGGCGGCGCGCGTAAACCGTTTTCTCGCCATGTAGAGTGCGCGATCAAATCTGTGATCGCCGGGTGTGCCCCCTCCTACGATAACCTGTTCGATGAACGGCATCGCTTCGTGCGCGGCGGGGCCGAGATTGGCATGTTCAGGCCGGGTCGGGACGTCCCGGTAACCCAGCACAGTGAGACCTTCTGCGACAATCGCGGCGGTGAGACTGGCCTTCAGTTCTTTCCGTTTAGCTTCATCCGTGGGCAGGAAGGCATTCCCGACCGCATAGGCGCCGACCTCGGGCATGGAAATGCCGAGTTCGGCCGTGACTTTTTGCATAAATTTGTGGGGAATGGCGGTCATGATGCCCGCGCCATCGCCTGTATTCACTTCGAACCCGCAGCCGCCGCGATGGTCCATCCTTTCATTGATGTGGTTGGCGTCCGTGAGGATTTCATGACTGGGTACACCTTTGACATGGGCGACAAAGCCCACGCCACAGGAATCTTTTTCGAGGGCAGGGTCATAAAGCCCATGCTTGGCGGGAAACCCGGTTTTGCCATCGATTCTCTTGTTCTTCATGCCTTCAACCCGTTAGGTGGTGCGATAACAAACTACCAGTTTATCTGGCCCAGCAAAAACCAGCGCTCAAGAGACGGCAAAACCGGGGGCTTTCGCTCTTCGATTTACTACCAGCTGCAAGCGTTTTTTTTATGCAGGATTGTGCGGGCCGAAAACTGTACCACCCGACGACTCAAAGTCAAGACTTTCGGCGCACACAAGGCCTTTATTATTTTAATAAGCCTTTGTATTTAAACAACATTCCCAATACAGGGTATTGAGGGACTTACATCGGCGGGTGAAATTGCGGGGGAACACCGGATCAACACCGCTATAAATGAAGCATGCGTTCCTGCAGGATGCCGATAATTTCTACTGCGCACCCTTGCGCTGTGTAGAACACGATATGTTTGCCAATAGCCGCGGACAGTAAAATTACTTGCTGTGCAATCCGAACACACAATCTGTGCGTAATGGTCTTCAGGGCCACCAATGGACGCTATTTCCGATAAGAATAGGGGCGTATCAAGACTTATGTTTACTGCCAAAAAGCCGTTCGATCGGATAGTACATACCCGGAGGAACCCCGGGGAGACCGGTTCGCGGGGACAAATGTGAGGCGGATAGCAGAAACGGAAGGTGGTTGTACAGTGTGGTTTCGGTGCGACAGGGGCCCGAGATATTATCCCGTAAGTGTTTTCCATCCCGCTTCTCACGAGTGCAGGTAATTAATAGTGGCCCCCTACCTTCGTTTGCGCCAGCGCTCCTACGGTTTTCGAGAACACATTAAAACCCAGCGTTCAAGGAAGCTCGGAGCCCGCAAACTGGAATTCTCAGGAGGTCAACCAGACATGGAAAGTCTCAGTCGTTTTCGCGGTTGCCTCCTCGGTGGCGCGGTGGGAGACGCGCTCGGCGCTCCAGTCGAGTTCATGAGCCTCAGTAGAATCTGCAAGCATTATGGTGTCGGCGGGATTCGCGATTTTGCGGAGTTTTACAACCACAAAGGTGCGATTACCGATGAAACCCAGATGATGCTATTCACTGCAGAAGGCCTGATCCGCGCCCTGGTACAGGAACGACACGAAGGCAGTGCCAATTACAGCCAGGTAATGGCGAATGCCTATCAGCGCTGGTTGCGAACCCAGGGTGAAAGTAACGGTCATGGCCTGAATCCGCTCGCCCAGGAATCCGGCTGGCTTTACAGCTTGAAGGATTTGCATGCGCAACGCGCTCCGGGGCGAACCTGCCGGGCTGCACTGCGTGATGCGACCGAGTTGGGTGTACCGGCACCGAATAACAGCAAGGGTAGTGGCGGCGTCATGCGGATAGCGCCGGTGGGACTGTTCGCTGAAAGTATTGAAGAGAGGTTCGATCTGGGCTGCCAAATGGCGGCCCTTACCCATGGTCACCCCACGGGCTGGCTGGCGGGTGGCGCGCTGGCTGTGATGATCACCGCCATTCGCCAGGGAGCCACATTGCCCGAAGCGATCGACACCGCGTTGGACTGCCTGGAACTTAAGCCCGATCACGAGGAACTCCTGACGGCGCTGGAGCTGGCCGACGACCTGGCCTACGAAGGCTGTGATCCAGACTCGGCAATTGCCCAACTGGGCAGCGGCTGGCTGGCACATGAAGCGCTGGCCATCGCCATCTATTGCGCATTGATAGCACCGAACTTTAGCGATGGGGTCATCCTGGCCGTGAACCACGATGGCGATTCCGACACCACTGGCGCGCTGACCGGCAACCTGCTTGGCGTGATCTGGGGTGAGCAGAGCATCCCCGCGCCGTGGTTGAAGCAACTGGAGTTGCGCAAGGTGATTACCGAGCTCGCCGATGACTTGCACGCTTGTCGGCAGTGGAGTATCGGGCCGAGTGCGGCCAGTGACGTTTTCAATAAGCAGGTTTGGGCGAAGTACCCAGGGTATTAGGTACCGGTTAGCATCGGGCTGCTTTGCTCAACACTTCCGCTGCCCACTGATTGATGCTCTTGCCGTGTGCTGCGGCGGTGGTGGCAACCGCAGTGTGCGCATCAGGTGAAACCCGCAACATCAGTTTTCCGGAATAGGGCGTCTGTGCAGGCCTCCCGGTTTCCTCGTAGATCGCCAGGTAGTTCTCCACCGTCTCGTGAAATGCGTTTTCCAGTTCATCCACCGTTGATTCATGAAAGCCGACAATGTCCTTGATGCCGGCCAGATGACCAACAAAAATCCGATCGACTTCATCGTACTCGATGCGCGCTATGTAACTTTTGTATTTCATGATGTTCACGGTGTTATACCAGCCTGTTCCAGAAATAGCGCCTCAACGTTGCGCCATTCAATATTGCCATTGAGTGGCTCGGCGAAGATCAGCTCCAGCGTCTTTTGTTGCTTGCTATTCATGGGAATGATGCCGAATTTCAATAGAAGTGCAATCAAAAAGTGATAGCAATTCTGGCGCGAAATACTTTAAGGGTTCGGTGTTTTGGGAAA
>JANPDE010000379.1:0-17877 GCA_031431315.1 Haliea sp. | reverse complement strand
TAGCGTGCCATTTCCACGCGCTCACGCTCGGCCGGGGTAAAACTTGTGCGTCCTTTTGCCAGCAGCTTGAATGACAACAAAAAAATGCCAATCAGGCCCGCGGGCATCTGATCCACCTGCGGAATGGGAATACCATAGGTGGCGACATCCCATTGGCCGGTCTGCATGATGTTGTAGCGGACCATGGAATGCATCAGGCGCACCTTGGCGGCGGCCTTGAACCCGGCGCCAAACCGGTGCATCGCGCCGGGCATGGCCGTTGCAGTAAAGAAGCTGGCTGTTTCAAACACACGCCTGGCGGATTTTGAATCCGATAGGGTGCCGGTCATCGTCATCGGCAGGGCCGTATACTTGTTCATGAAGGTCGCAATGAATGCACCCCGAATGGCAAAAGGCGAGATCGTAGCCAGTGGAATGCGCTCCTGCCGGGCCCCCTTTTCAACCATAGCCATGTCAACCCAATCCGGTGTGGCTTCCATCGCGCGAATAAACGTCACCAGTTCTTGCGGTGCATGGGTCACGGCCTCTATGCCGTGCTCGCAGGCCTGCTCCAGCATGGCGACCAGCGTACGGAATCCAACCTGCGGTATCAGGGCGGCATAGGCATCGGCTACCCGATCGCCGGTCATGGTGTAGTTGCGAATGTTCTCGACTCGCTCGGGATCGGACAAGGCACTTTGCGCGTAGCGTTGGTACCGCGACGGGATACCTGTGCCGATATCCACATCACTGACATAGCGCTCCGGCAGGATCGAGAAATCCACACCGCCGTAAATAGCGGAGACCGCTGCTTTCTGCTCCAGCACACTGTCAGCATAGATCGCGTTTTCCCGCTGGGTCATGGTCCTGTGCTCTCGATTTATCATTATTTCAACCAATGAAACTATAGTATTTGATCAATTTGTCAACGCGTCGAGCCCACCCGCGCAGGACAAGTTGCAACAAAATCATTCAGATCGGGTGCGCGCGTAATCCCGACATCTATCCTCCCTCACTTCGAGGCTTGCAATGCCCTGTTCGAACTGGAGTTTCAGGCAGCCCATGATGTAGCGCATTTCGCACTCGCTACCAAACACAATACTGCTGCCGACCACGATGTTGGTGTTGGGCCCATACAGGCAGTAAAAATTCGGAAATCCCGGAATGGTCATTCCCAGTTAGGCCTGGGGATTGCCCTGCCAGGCCCGGTGTAACTCTTTGCCGTTGCGCCCGGCATCCGAAGTACACTCCGACGATGCTCCAGCCATGATGTGACTCTTTTTTCGTTACATAATAGTCTACAGCTGACGATAGAGCGCGTGCCCCGGTCCATTAATCTCCAAAATCTTTAGCATCAAACCGCTGCTGGCAATTGCTTCAAGCCCATTGGGAAAGTGGTGTATCCAATCTGCGATATAGCTGCGCTTTGAAATTCTCCATTGGCCATCGCGCTTTTCCAGTTCGTCCAAATAGCGTCCGCCAAACATGGTATCGACTAATTCGCCCTGCTCATTCCTGCTGGTGCCTACAGTCAGGCCGTAACACTCACCCCTGGCTGTATCTCCCCTTATCTGCACCATCACCCCTGTACTGACATGCCAACGGTGTGGTGCTGCTGCTTCTATCGGCATAACGGTCGTTATCCAATCGGCGCCAGAGCCTTGAAAAAAACCATAGTCGATTTGTGCATCAGGCCAGAAGCAGCTTTGGTGACCTCTATCATCCAACCAATCGAGGGTGCGCCCGTAACGCATCAGGACGTCTTCACAGGCCTTTCTGTCTAGTAGCTCCTGAAGTTGTTGGTCCATGTCTGCATCCTTCGCTATTGTTTGTCAGTACTAAATTCTTTTACTATCCCTTGTGCTCAATCACCCGCCAAATCCCGTCACCAATTTATTATTCTTTAGTCCTGCGACACGTTCCTGCATGACATTTTTCCACTCGGGATGCGTCAATATCCAAAAATCGTTGTTCTTTATCGCTGCGAGCACCATGCCGGCAACATCTGCGGGCTTAAGTCCGGCGTCGACGATGGGCCCAGCCATGTCCTTGAACGATTGTTCTGCCTCTGAGGCAATGCCCCGGGAGATGCCTGTTAGTTCGCGGTTACGGTCGCTTTCATATATCCGCGTTTGTACCGCGCCCGGACACAAAACCGATGCACCGATAGCGCTCCGGGCCTCATCCAATTCAAGTTTCAACGTTTCGGTAAGTGCTACCACGCCAAACTTTGCTACGTTGTAAGGCCCAATGTTCGCTGTGGCTTGCAAGCCAGCGCTGGATGCAGTGTTGATGATATGCCCTTCACCTGCCTTTTTTAGCAAAGGCAGAAAAATCTTTATGCCGTAGATAACACTCCACAGATCTACACTCAACACCCACTGCCAGTCTTCAAGGCTCAGTTCATCAAGTGAGCCTGCTCGCACTACTCCGGCATTATTGTGGACAATGTTAACCTTGCCGTAGGCGCCAACCGCGCGTTCTGCCAGCTCTTCTATCTGCTCATAGCGGGAGACATCCGTACGCACCCCAAGCACCTCGTGCCCGGCGTCGCGCAGATTGGAAACAGCCGCGTCAAGTGCATCTTGTTGGATATCCGCCATTACCACCTGCATGCCCTCCTCGGCAAAACGCCTCGCAGTTGCAAAGCCAATACCACTGGCGGCTCCGGTAACGACGGCAACTCGCCCCTGGAAATCTTTCATTGAGTCACCCTTTTTCAGCAGACTTAACATAGACAGGCAGCTTATCCAATGTAGTCGTGGCTGCCAATAACCATGTAACTTCACCCAAAATAATCCAGAATGGGTTGGTCAGCGTATACATTCTTAACCACCCAATATCACGAGGCAGCCGTGCCCGGTTGTCACACGCGGAGGTACCGATGAGAAGGCTTGTCACAATCGCTCTGACTCTGCTGCTGTGCGGGCAGACCCAAGCCAGCACCGCTGCGCTGCGTATGGTAGGCGAGGCACGCCTCACGTTCCTGTTTTGGCCGATATACGATTCGCGTCTGTACAGTGCAGACGGTACCTACCAGGAAGGCCAGCTGCCACTGCGGCTGGAAATACAGTACTTACGCGATATCACCGCGCAAGACCTCATAACACACACTCACAGTGAGTGGCAGAAGCAGGGCTTGTCTCACGCGGGACAGCAACAATGGCTGCAACTGTTGTCGCAATTACTGCCCAATGTCAGACAAAATGACGTACTGGCGATGATCGTTGATGAGCAGGGCGGTAGCGCATTCTGGGTCAATGGACAAGCTCTGGGGCAAATCGATGATCCCGATTTTGGGAAGCAGTTCCTGAGTATCTGGCTGTCACCCAATACCAGTCGCCCCGACCTGCGGCAGGCCTTGCTGGGCATCGACTAAGCATACTGCCACCCGCAGGTCGCCCAGTGACGCCATCGCACTGTTGGCGCTGGGCGTGTTGATGCACACTGTTGCTGCTAGACGTTCACAGTAACCGGCGTCAGCCATTCGGCGGCTGACTGGCGCCCCTGGTGAGGACGATCGCATCCAGAGCGAAGCCGCCTTCGCGTACCCGTGCTTGTATGCTGTGCTCGCCAGGCGTGACACTCACCTCGCCGACGCGCACCCACCACCACTCGTTTTCCGCGCCTCCTTCGGACGTTGAATCTACAGGTACACCATCCACGCCGATCCAGGCGGAATCAGACAGCTCGCCGCCAAGGCCACGTGTCCCCCACGCCGAAGGAATCCAGCGTCGTACCCACACCTGATAGGTACCACCCTCCAGCTCGGCGGCGTATTCGAGGCCGCGCGTCTCAGCGAAGCTACGCGCGGGGCTGAGCAGAACGCTGTGGTCGATCACATATCCATGCCCGCCGTAGCCGACATTAGTGCCGCGCTCAAGCCAGCTGCCGTCATGCACATTGGTGTAGTTTTCAGCCTCGATGTGCACGACGCCATCCGTCTCGGTGAAGTGGTAGGGCGCCTCGAACAAGCGGTTCTCGAACCAGACCACCGCCACAGTCGAAAGGCCGGGTGACTGCCAGAACGGCACGAGCTGCCCACCATCTTCCCACCATTCCTCACAGTTGGCGACGATGTCGAGGTCGCCATCGCGATCTACGTCGTCAAACTCGACCTGGTCCCATTTCTCGCCGAGCGTTGGGAGAAACATCGTTTGGCCAGATCCCCACTTCACTACGTGCGTGGTCCAATTGTCGGCGGCGGGCGTGTCGCCTTCCCACTCCATCCAGAACGCCGCTGCAAGCTCGTAGGGGATCGTGCGGTCTTCATGAACGAGCATGCCGAAAATGTCGAGCCGACCATCCTGGTTGATGTCAACGATGCGAATTGGTCGCTGGAAGTAGCGCGTGCGCCGGTCTTTAGGGATCGAGATGCGCTTGAAGTCGACCGGAACCGAGCCCGAGTTGCGATAAAAAAGAATCTCTTCGCGCGTGGCCGTGACCAGATCCACGTCACCATCTGCGTCGAGGTCACCAACACCGATCTGCGGCTTACCGTCGAAGTCACTGCGCCGTTCGATCTCATGGATGGGCCAGGGCTCCCGCTGCGCTTGCGTTCCTGCGCTGGGGTTTTCGTACCAAAGGATGCGCTCCTCGTCTTCCGGCGTATCGAAGTCAGCGTTGGCCAGCGCGATGTCTTCGTCGCCGTCGGCGTCAATGTCGACAAACACGAAGCCGTGGCCGCTGAGTTGATCGGGATCAATCGCGTGCACCTGCCAGCGGGAGAGATCACGCCGCAGAGAAATATCGGCCGGGGCCTCGATCCAACGCACGCCAGCACGACGTTCGTTGCCGCCCACGATTTCGGATCCGTCGGAGCCAGGATCGATGGCGCTGCCGCCATGGACGCGCCCACCCACGACAATATCGCTCAGGCCATCACCATTGATATCGCGCGTACGCACCCAGTGAAAGTGCCCGTCCTCCACGGTAGCGGGGATTCTGCCCGCGTCTTGCCAGGCGGCGGCGTCGCGGGCCCGCTCGGGTCCCGGGCCCCAGACGACACGCACGCCCGCCTCGCTGCCTTCCCAAAACGGGAGCTCGCCCCAGCCCTGACCAGCAACGAGGTCGATGGCACCATCGCCGTCGACGTCACCAAAATCGGCACTTTCCGGATTGATGCCATCTTCCGACGTCTCCAGAACGGCCGGCACGAATGCGGTGGTGGTAGGCCAGGGGCTGCGAGGGTCCGTGTTCAGACCCGGATGAAAGGCGATCTCATAGCGCTGATCGAACTCGTAGTTGGTCGCGTAGTCGGTGAAGCCGTCACCGTCGACGTCAGCCGCGCCGATGCCGTTGCCGCCACGAAAGCGGCTGTCGATCGCGTGCATCGGCCATGGTGCGTCGTTGATGACCTGCCGAACGGTCACGTCGTTCCTATCGTTCCCATCACTGCACCCGGCAAGGGCGAGGGCCGCGACGAGCGGCATCATCAACAGGATTGGAAGCTCAGTACGCGCCAAGTGGCTATCCTCTGTTCGGATCAGTAGGTTTTGAGTATAGGTAAGGTCTGCCTTCGCAACAATCGGCGGCGGCTGCGACAATTTGTCACACTCTGTGCCGTGCTGGGCTCTGCTAGACTGCTCCGCGAATTCATCCTGGCCCAAACCGCAATGCGTAAGAAAATTCTAGTGGCACACGCCATCCTGTTAGTACCCCTGTCCTCGCTCGCAGACCACGCGGCGTTACAGATCGACGGCGGCCCCGGCTCAGCCATTACCACCATGGGCGCAGAGACATTACCCAAGGGACAACAGACCCTTGCACTCCAGTACCAATATCTGGATCTGGATGAATTGTCGGATCAGGAACTGCTGGACTCAGAGGACTCCCTGCACTCTGTCAACGCATTCTCCCAAGCCTCCATTGGTTATAGCGTGGGCATCACTGACCGTTTCACCCTGAGTGTGGCACTGCCCTATGTCAGCCGCGACGGATTTCGGGAAGAATCACATGACCATGAAGATGAAGACGACCATCACGACGAAGAAACACCCCAACCCGATGGAGAGGTCATCGACAGTAATATTTCCGGCTGGGGCGATGTGTCGATGTTGGGTCGCTTTGCGTTGCATACGGATAAGCCCGCCAAGCGCTACTATGCGCTGCTCGCGGGCCTCAAGGCGCCCACCGGCAATACCAATGAAAAACTTAGCGATGGCGAGAAAGCCGAAGTCGATCACCAGCCCGGTTCTGGCTCCTGGGACCCTTTATTGGGTGTTGCCTACAGCAATTCACTCAGCGCGCAATGGAGTGTCAGCAGCAATCTGTTGTATCACCTGACCACGGAAGGTGAACGAGAGACCACAATTGGTGACAACCTGCTGTATAACGCTGCTGTGTTGTGGTCGCCCGCCAGCCAGAGTCACCGCCATAGTCACCACGACGCTGCCAGTAACCACCACACTGAACAGGCCTGGCAATACGTGCTGGAGTTGAACGGCGAGTGGCACGACAAGACCGAGATCGACGGCAGCCAAGATGACAATACTGGCGGTGATGTGATTTTTGCGTCCGCTGGATTGCGCTGGAGTTACGGCGACTGGGGCACACATCTCTCGGTGGGAACACCCTTGTATAAAAATCTCAACGGCGAACAGAGTGAACCTGACTGGCAACTGAGTGCCGGCGTATCGATAGCTTTTTAGGCACTGTTGCCAAGGCCATGCCCATAAACAGGGGCAGGTTCTCCCTGCCTTGTGCCAACATGCTCTCCCACCGGCTGCATAGCGCTATCGCAGGTAGACGGTAAGGTCGTCTATACCCCGCCAAACCAGTATACTTGCGCGACTGTTGACCCGCTCACCCCAGCGCCGCGCGAGCCCACGATCTTGACTATGGAATTCTTCGGCAAAACCCTGTCCGGCCCCTTCACGATTCCGTCTGGCATTGTCACTACCGCAACACCTATCATCCAATATATCTTTGATCACCTGCCCGAGGTGGGCGTGGTCACCACCAAGAGTATCGGCCTGGAGCCGCGCGCGGGCAATCGCGAACCGGTGTACAGCCAGTACGCGCCGGGCTGCTTCGTCAATGCCATCGGCCTGACCAACCCGGGAGCACATGCCTCGCGGGAGATGTTGGCGGCCCTGAAAATACCCGCCGACCGGTTTCTGCTCACGTCAATATTCGGCGGCAGCCTCGAAGAATTCGTCGCGGTTGCGAAGATTCTCGCGCCGGTCTCGGACGGCCTGGAGCTCAATCTGTCCTGTCCGCACGCCAAGGGCTACGGCATGGCGATGGGCCAGGACCCGGACTTAGTGAGGGAAATCACTGCCGCTGTCAAAGCCGTGGTGGATATCCCGGTGATTCCCAAACTCACCCCCAACACCCCGGACATCACGGCCATTGCGCGCGCGGCGATCGAAGGCGGCGCCGACGGCCTGTGCGCCATCAATACGGTTGGCCCGGGTTACACCTCGGCCCACGGGCACCCGGTACTGACCAATGGCAATGGCGGTATGTCGGGCAAGGGGATATTGCCGATCGGCCTGAAATGCGTGCGCGACATACGCGCGGTGACGGACTGCCCGATCATCGGTTGCGGCGGCGTCAGCAGCGCCGACGATGTGCGCGCCTATTTTGACGCGGGCGCCAATGTCGTCGGTGTGGGCTCGTCACTCACCGGACTGACCACGGATGACATCGGCGCGTACTTCCACACCCTCAGTAACGATCTCGAAACGGGTCGCAATCGCGCCGAGGCCCACATCCGCTACGATATCGATATGCATTTCCGCCCCGTCACCCTGGTGAAAAACACGCGGGTCTGCGCTGATATCGCACTGCTTACCTTTGATCGCAAGGTCAATGTGCAGGCGGGGGAGTTCATCTTCCTGTGGCTCCCCGGCCTGGGCGAGAAGCCATTCTCGGTGCTGACCGACGACCCGTTCACCCTGGTGGCAATTGATCTCGGACAGTTTACCCACGCCCTGCTGGAGCTGCCGCCAGGCACTGAGGCGTATGTGCGCGGTCCGCACGGCATACCGGTGGCACCCGAGGAAGACGCAAAAATTATGGCCGTGGCTGGCGGTACGGGGCTGGCCGCCGTGTACCAGATCGCACGGGATTTCGGCAATGCCGAAGTGTTTGCAGGGGCGCGCAGCGCGCAGCGCCTGTACTATCTTGATGAGTGCCGCAAGGTCGCCGAGGTGCACGTCGCCACAGACGACGGCAGTGCCGGCTACCATGGGGTAGTGACCGAATTGTTACGCGAGCGCCTGCAGGCAATGAGTGCAAAGGAGCGTGAGCGACTGGTGTTTTACAACTGCGGCCCACAACCCATGGTGCACGCCGCCATTGCCGTACAGCGGGAGTTCTGTCGGCCCGAGCAGATTTTCAGCGCTATCGATTACCTCACCAAGTGCGGCGTCGGCATCTGCGGTGCCTGCGCGACTCCCGACGGCCGCCGCCTGTGTGTGGACGGGCCATTTCTGCAGGCGCTGTGACAATGCACAGACATAGACATGGATGCGCACCCTATGCCGAATGGTAACGGCGTCTATAACGCACGCTGGGAACGCTCCTTCAAACGGATACTGACACCGCTGGACGAGTTCATTCACCGCCAGACCACCAGCGGTGTCCTGTTGATGATCTGCACACTGCTCGCACTGCTCATCGCCAACAGCCCGCTGCTCGAGCAGTACGAACACCTGCTGCACACCGAGGCCGGGTTCAACGTGGGGAGCTGGGACTTCTCGCTGTCGATTCACCACTGGATCAATGAAGCCCTGATGGCCCTGTTTTTCTTCATCATGGGCCTTGAGCTTAAACGCGAATTGGTGGTGGGAGAGCTGTCGTCGCCGAGACAGGCGTTGCTACCCATCATGGCAGCGATTGGCGGAATGGTGGTGCCAGCTTTGTTCTACGTTGCCGTGAACGCCCACACCGACAGCGTCAGTGGCTGGGGTATACCCATGGCAACCGACATTGCATTCGCGATCGGCGCGCTGAGTTTGCTGGGGACACGCATCCCCAAGTCCCTGGTGACCTTCCTTATCGCCCTGGCGATTGTCGATGATCTCGGCGCGGTGGCCGTCATCGCGTTGTTCTACACCAGCGATATCAACCTGCTGGCATTATCCTACGCCGGTGGGTGCACGCTGCTGCTGGTGATTCTCAACCTGGGCGGCATTCGCCATGCCGTGCCCTACGCCATTGTAGGCGTGCTGCTGTGGACTGCGATGCTGGCCAGTGGCGTGCACTCGACCATTGCCGGCATCGTGGTGGCCTTTGTCATTCCCATCCGACCCAAATTCCATCCGGAACATTTTATTACCCGGGTAGAAGAAAGCGCACTCGACATGCGCGAAGCTATTCGCGAAAACACCGACATCATCCACAACAACCGCCTGCGTTCACTGGTGTCATCCCTGGACGACAGCGTACAACTGGTGCAGGCCCCGTCGCAGCGCCTGGAACATCACCTGCATTTGCCGGTCGCCTATCTGGTGATCCCGGTCTTTGCCCTCGCCAATGCCGGCATTCCTATCGACTTTGCGGGATTCGGGCACTACCTGCACCATCCCATCACATTGGGCGTACTGGCTGGCCTGCTGCTGGGCAAGCCGCTCGGCATCGCTGGCCTGACGTGGCTCACACTGAAACTCGGCTGGGCTAAGCTACCGCCAGGGCTGACCATGCAGCACATCCTGGGCATCGGATTACTGGGCGGCATCGGCTTTACCATGTCGATCTTCATCGCCAACCTTGGATTTGCCGCCATGCCCGAGGAACTGCTGATGGCCAAGACTGGCATCCTGCTGGGCTCGGCATTGGCCGGCGCCAGCGGTATCCTGTGGTTGCTGCTGTTGAATGCCAGGCACAATACCAGCGCAGCACGCGGCGACAATTTTACCGGCGGCTAAAAATTATAGCGCAGCGCGGCCCCGAAAGTGCGTGGCGGCCCATAGCTCGCGATGTTGATTCCCACAATGTCTATGATGTTCGCGCCCCCGATCACGTACTCCTCATCCGTTGCGTTGTCGACGTACAGTGCGAAGTCCAGTTGCGACCCGAGTGCACCGCGCCAATCGTAGCGAAAGTTCAGGATGGTGTAATCGTCGGCCTTCAGGTTAACGTCCAGTTTTGCGGTGGCCAGATCCTCGGCGGACCAGTCCTGCAATGCAGCGACCTCGTCAAGATTACTCTTGATCTGGGACGTCCACATATCGTCTTGCCAGTAAACACTGGCATTCAATGCCATCTCACCCAGGTCTGCGCTGACCGGCAAGGTGTAATTCACCGAAGCCGTGAGCGTGTTTTCGGGAATATAGGTGAAGTCATTATCGCTGCCGTCTATGGTGACGATACCTGGGAAAAATGAATTGTAAGGCGCCGTCGTCTGTATCGTCGAATAGTCATCCCAATTGTTGTACTCCGTTTTCGTATAGGCGTAGGCCAGGTTCAGTGAGAGACGATCCGTCGCCGCCACCGTGACATCGAACTCGGCGCCGTAGATTGGCGCCTCCGCGGCATTGACGACGACCGTTGCAAAGCCGAGGTCTGATGCGATCTGCTGTGTCTTCTGGATATCCTTGTAGTCCTGGTAGTAGAAGGCCAGGTTGGTGCGCACGGGTACCGCGGCCATCGAACTCCAGTCGGCTTTGTGACCGATCTCGTAGGAGGTGACCGTCTCCTCCTCGAAAGGCTCCAGGGATTCCTCAATGGAGCCCCGCATATTAAAACCACCCGTGCGGTAGCCGGTCGATACGCTGCCGTAAAGCAACATGTCCTGCTGCGGCGTGTAATTCACGGAAGCGCGCCAGGTGGGCTTCTCGAAGGACTCATCGACGGTGCGCGAGCAGGCGTCATCTGGCAGCGGCACATCGTTTTCATCGGTTACAACGCAGGCGTATCCGCCAAGAATAACCGGGGTTCCCGTTTCCCGTCCCGTGCCCTGGAAGTTCTTCAGAGTCACCTCCCGCTCATCACGGCTATAGCGCAGTCCCAGGGTGGAAGACCATTTATCGTTGAAGGTGTAGGTGCCCTCGGTAAAGATACCCACTGCCTCGTTATTCGAGTCACCGAAGCCATCGGTTTGACTCACGCCGTACACATTCAAACCGCCGAGGACCGCGGACGCTGCTTCCGGAGAAAATGTCGGGTCAAAGATCGATGGGTCGACGATGGGTCCCGCCAGCTGGCTGATGGCGCCGCCCTTGGACGCGTCCATGCTGTACCAGTAGAGGCCGTTGATCCATTCCAGCTTGCCGTCCATCGCCTCACCCTGCAATTGCAGTTCGACGCTGTACTGATCGCCCTCGACCGTATACAGCGGCGGGTTAGGTGTCACCAGTTCCGTTGTCGATGTCAGGTTGCCAAGCAGGGGCAGCGTCGTACCATCGGCTTCCTGCGCCTGCTTGAGTTGCATGTCGCGGTAGCCCAAAATACTTTTCAGGGTCAGATTGTCGTTGAGTTCGTATTCAGTGAGGTTAGAGACAAACCAGACCCTGATATCGTCCCGCGGTTTGAGATCTCCCTCCACGTTGTCCTTGGCTCCCTGCGCCCGCCGGGCGATCGTTGCATCGATCTGGCCCTGCTGGTTGTAGAGCGGCTCGATGACGTTCCTGGCGACAAAGGCACCGGGCACATAGCCTACGGGGATGACGTACCTGCCGATCATGTCATTGGCGTCATAGGAGACCGTGAGCAAGTTGGAGAAATTGGTACCAGCGGGCTCCAGGTTAGTGGTCAGGCGCAGTCCGTGTGAATCCTCGTCCCAGAATTCACTGCTGCCGCGCAGTGCGTTATCGGCCACGTTGTCCTGGTAACCGTTGCGCTCCAGCTTGCGGCCCGCCAGGCGGAACTGCAGCGCATCGTTCACCGGCATATCGACCGCGCCCTCGAACTCGTACAAATCGTAGTTGCCGACCCCGCCTTCGAGGTAGCCGCCAAACTCCGTGCCGGGGCGGTTGGCTGTTATGAGCAACGCGCCGCCCGTACTGTTGCGGCCAAACAGCGTGCCCTGGGGACCCTTGAGCACCTGCACACTCTGCAGATCATAGAGCGCCAGATTCGAGCCTTCGGGCGGCGTGATCACCACTTCGTTGAAATAAATCGGCACTGCCTGGTCCACCGAAATACTCAGATCGTTGGGGCGCTGCCCGCGCATGGAGATAATGGGCGTACTGGTGGAATTGGTGGTGTTGGACATGCGAAATCCCGGTACCAGAGTACCGAGGTCATTCAGGTCCGAGACGTTTTGCTTGCGCAGCAGTTCCGCGTCGATCACCGACATGGCAATCGGCACATCGATATCCCGCTCCACGCGGCGCCGCGCGGTGACGATGACTTCATCAAGCGCACCCGCGCTTTCCTGGGCGTCAACCGGCGTCACGCTGATCCCGGGCAGGAGCAGGGCGACCAGCATGGGCAGGCGCATGACACGCTTACCGAGGCTCGCCTGTGGCCGGACTTGGAGGACTGTAGTGCGTCGGGTATTGGTTTTCATTTTATTGTTCTCGCATGCCTTGGGGTGCCGCGAACCGGCTTGGTCACGCAGGGTTTCCTGTCATTGAAACCTGAGGTGACGCCGAGTCGGACCCGGGCGGGCTAATTGTTATTTTCGCTTGTCATCAGCGGCCGGACGACCAGTCGTTCGTGAATTGTGGCGAACTGCTCAACGGAAATCGGGTCCTCCTGCTGCAACCACCAGGTCAGCAATTCGATGGTGGCACTGGCGCCGAAAATTGACCCTACCTCGGAGGGCAGCCAGTCATGGATGTTGCCATGGACCGCCGCGAATTCACGGGTCAGTCGGGTAAATTCCTCACGGAGCTTGCCGGCGGCGCCGCCAGTCAGGAGACGGGACCAGAGTTCCCGGTGTTCCTTGACGTAACAACCCAGGGCCATCGCACCTGCCCGGGTGTCTGTTTCATTGAAGGCGGGCAAAATCAACTCAAACAGCCTTACGATTTCTTCTGCGGCAATGTCGTTGAGCAGTTCTTCCTTGCTTGTGTGGTGGCGAAAGAATGTGGTGTAACCGATACCCGCGGTGGCGGCGATTTCCCGGATCGTAATCTCATCCAGCGGCTTTTTATCGAGCAGTTCCAGCAATGACTCTCTCAGGGCCTCCCTGGTCTGTACTACCCTGGGGTCACTGGTGGTGGCGAAGTACGGGCGGTAGACCTTGCTCTGTGTCATTGAACAGCGTTACTCTTTTCAAAAACTTGTGAAACACTGTGTTTCATGGTAATCCTGCAGCCAGATTTGTCAATAGCGCGAGCGCAAAGGGTAAAATCCTATGAATACAACAGGCCAATCACTCTTGTTGTGGACGACGCCTGTTGCGGGCGTCCTGTTCCTGTTCGCCTTTTTTATGTTTCCGGGCTTTTCACCACCCATGTCACCCACGATGACGCCAGAGGAAGTGGCGGCTTTTTTTCAGGAGAATGTGGCATCGATTCGCGGTGTCGTAATCCTTTGCAACATCATCGGCGCGCTGCTGGTCCCGCTCTTCGCGATGATCGCGGTGCAGATGCTGCGTGTCGTCAATTCGAGTCCGGTGTTTGCCTACTCTTATATCATTGCGGTGGGGATAGGGCTGAGCGCGTTTATACTCGCCGATTTTGCCTGGGGAGTGGCGATCTTCCGACCCGACCGTGACCCACAGCTGATCAGCCTGCTCAATGATATGGCCTGGTTCTTTTTCATCGCGCCGGTGGGCACCATGATTGTGCAAAATCTCTGCCTGGCCGGCAGTATCTATCTTGATGCGCGACCAGACCCGGTGTTCCCGCGCTGGGTAGCACATTTTAATGTCCTGGCCGCAGTGCTCATGCTGCCGGGCGCGTTTGCGTTTATGCACAAAACCGGGCCGCTCGCCTGGGACGGCAGTCTGTCGTTCTCGCTACGTTTGATCACTTTCGCCGTCTATGTCGCGGTGATGTTCTGTGTGCTTCTCACTATCGTCAACCGGCAAGTTGAACACGAGGGGGTCGCAGCATGAGTGGTGGCATGAGCGGTTCGGTTACGGCCAATGAGACATGCACTGCACAGCAGGGTGTGCCCTGGTACAAAAATAAAAAGCTTGATCAATGGATTTGCTTCTGGAGCGTCCCTTTTTTTTATAACCTCTTTGGCCTCGTTTTTGTACCGCTGAGCTGGATGATGCCGCCCCGGTCGCCGGCTAATGCAACGCCTGAAATAGTCGCATTCATGCAATCTCCCAACCTGTTGATCGCCTGCACGATCCTGACACTCGCGTTGGGGCTGTCGGCCGTTGGCAATGCGCTTTACGCGTGCCAGATGAAACGCATGTCTGTGAGTCCCGTTTTCCGCTTTGCGTTTATGGCAGGCGCGATGGTCGGGGCTATCGTCGGATGCCTGTTTCCGATGTTCTGCTTCGGACTGGGCGCTTTCAGGCCAGGCTATGACCCGGAAATCCTGGCGCTGTTGTACGACTTCGGCTACCTGTCCTTCATCGGCTGCCTGGGTTGCTTCTTCCTGAATTGGTCGTTACTGGCGCTGGCCATTCTGCTGGATAAGAACAACACGCTACCGAAGTGGCTTGGTTACTACACCATCTGGCAATCGGTGACCGAGTTATTTGCCGCAACGGTGTGGATTGCCAAATCCGGACCGTTTGCGTGGGACGGGTTGTTGGCGTTCTGGTTCAACATGGTGCTGTATGTGCCGTGGCAGATGATCGTTTACATCTGTGTATACCGGGCGATCAAAAATCAACCCGAGCACGAACTGGCTAATGCCCAGCCAGTGCCCAGAGCGGCCTACGCGTGAAGCAGTTTAGAGGAATAGCATTATGACCAGTGCTGTTGACGCTGTAACTGCCGCCGGGGACATTGACGCAAAGAAATCGCCCGCCTTTCCCGGCGAGTCCAGCATGTGGTTTTTTATCATCGGCGACCTGTTGATATTCGGCGTCTACTTCGTCGCCTACATGATTTATCGCGGGCAAAACCAGGCGCTGTTCCTGCACAGCCAGCAATTCCTGAACCAGGGAATTGGTGCTACCAATACTGTGGTGCTACTGACCAGTTCGCTGTTCGTCGCCCTGGGTACACAGGCCGCGCGTGTCGGTAAATCAGTGGATGCGTACCGCCTGTTCGGGCTTGCCGTGGTTTTTGGGGTGTTATTCCCCTTCCTGAAAATGGTCGAGTGGATTCCGAAAATCAGCATCGGAATAACACCCGGAGAAAATCTCTTCTTCATGTACTACTACGTGATGACGGGGCTGCATTTATGCCACGTGCTGCTGGGGCTGGTGATCCTCGGTTTCGTCATGCGCAATGTGCGCGTGTCGAAAGAACGGTCGCATCCACCCAATATCAAATTTGTCGAAACCGGTGCGATGTACTGGCACATGGTCGACCTGCTCTGGCTCGTCCTGTTCGCACTGTTTTATTTAATGAGGTAACGCATGACGGCCTATCTGCGCAATTCACTGACCTATGTCTGGGCCTTTCTGGTAGTGATTACTGTCGCGTCGTGGTTCATCGGCCGGGGCCACGGCGCTGCGTATCAACTCGATGCCGCCATCACCGTCGGGGTGTTGCTGATTGCAGCCTTAAAAGCACAGCTGGTCATACGGTACTTTATGGAAGTGCGCTTTGCGTCGCGCTGGTTGAAGAGGACCGCGTACGGGTGGAATATTGCACTGCTGTCCCTACTGCTGCTATTTTATTGGTTGTCGTTGTAAGCGAAACGCAACGTTTGCGAAGAGTTGCGTCACTGGCATTCGCCGTAAAGGCCGTTTTACTCGAAAATCATTTTTTTACTGAAATGGCTGACGAGTTTCACGCGCAGTTTCCGCCACCCTGCCCGCAGGCCAAACAACTGTCCCCAGTTATAGTCGGGGCCCTGGGCCAGACGCGCCAACCCCACACTCGCCACTTTGTCAGGGGATGCCAGAGAGCGCGGTGGTTTCTTGCCTTTGTCTTGTAGCAGTTTACGCAGCGCCGGTGTGTCCGTGGTGCTCAGCGCAAGATGTAACACATCGACATTGAACGGGCGCAGTTCATACCACAGGGATTCAGCGAAGCACAGTACGAATGCCTTGGCCCCCGAATACGTGGCCAGATAGCCGGCGCCGCTATAGCAGGCGCCGGAGCCGACCAACAGCAGCCCTCCCCGCCCGCGTTGCTTCATCAAACCCCCAAAGTGGTGACAACAGTGCATAGTGATCGTGATGTTGATGCTGGCGAGCCTGAGCCAGTTCTCGATGGGTTTGTCGAGGAAATGCGAGCCATTGGAATCCGCACCGGCATTGTTAACAAATAATCCGATCTCGCGATCACCCACTGCTGCCACAATGCGATCACAGGCGTCAGGCAGCGACAGGTCAATACTGGCAATGACGCACTCCACGCCAGATTCGGACCGAATCTGCGCCGCCAGTTCCGTCAACAAGTTTTCTCGCCGCGCGATCAGGACACAACTTACCCCCTGAGCGGCGATATGCCGCGCGAACGCGGCCCCCGTACCGTCGGATGCCCCCAGTACCACAGCCCAGGGACCATAGCGTTGAACGAATTCCGACATGGTTTTGGTCTCCTTCGATTAACCTGTTCACTGGTGCACGCGATACATCTGGCAAGGAGTCAGAGGTTGCCCAACACCTTGTACGAGGGATCCGCCTGATCCCGCCTGCCGACCGCGTACTGTCCCATGGGTACCACATCGCGTATCTCATCAAAATCGATGATCGTCTGGCGTTTGTCCAACCGCCAGTCATCGCTGCGGCGGGACCATTCATCGATATAACGGACCCAAACGGTGATCTGCTGGATCTTGTCCTGACCCTTGATCCGCAAATTGACAGTGGCATAGGACTCACTGCCCGCCAGGTCGCCATTCAACGCAATGAGAATATTCGATATCTGGTGCGAATGATGTAGCAAGAGCAGGTGCGCCTCGCAGATGAAATCGATCACGCCGCGCCCGCTGCCCCGATAGATATCGCCGTAATCAGCCACACCGTCCTCATGCCAGATCGAATGGCCGAGAGCGGCGTCCAATCGATCGACGGCGCGGCAATAGCGATAGATCCTGTCGGTGATGGCCTGGCGGTCAGCGAGGGCCTGTACGGTGGTGTCCATTTGGCGCCTCTCCCTGTGGTCAAAGGACTGACTGTAACAGGTGCACGCGAGCCTGCAGAACCCTCTTTGAACGCCGATCTCGGCTATGCCGCCCGGCCTGACGATTTACTCATGGCCAAAACCGGCATTCTCCTGGCCTCGGCAAATGGATGTCGAGTGAGTGCTGTTGATTTAAACTCCTCTGGTATTCATCAGGACCACGACTATGACGATAAGCCTTGAACAGCTCGGAAATATTGGCGAACTGATTGCTGCGATTGCGACGGTGGCGACCCTGTTCTATCTGGCGCTGCAGATTCGCCAAAACACCCATCAGCAGCGCAATGCGGAAATGGCAGGAAGGATGGATGAGGCGTCTCGCTGGCGGGCCTACCTCATTGAGCATAAGGATGTTGCCTCCCTCTATCGCCGGGGCATGGCAGATTACGACAGGCTCGACGGAGATGATCGTCTGCGCTTTCGCATGCTCCTGGATCAGATGTTTTACGGCGGGCAGTCTCGGCGTGTATTGGATCCACAGGGAGACTTCGCAGTCCTATTGGCAATGCTTCATGCCACATTGGAGCACCCGGGCGGTCGTGCTTACTGGGAGCGCCGGAAGGCCAGGTTCAGAAAGGAGTTTGTAGAATGGGTGGAAACCAATTTGCTGGAGCAGGATAAAAAAGGCCTCCCGTAAGGAAGGCCATTTTTGTTTGGTAGGACTACCCGGACTCGAACCGGGGACCTCTACCATGTCAAGGTAGCGCTCTAACCAGCTGAGCTATAGTCCTGTAAAAGGAGGCGCATTATATGTGTCTACCGGCGATTGCTCAACACCTGTCATCTGCCCATA
>JANPDE010000378.1:0-5234 GCA_031431315.1 Haliea sp. | reverse complement strand
CCAGTGGCGCATGTCGCTACGCCAGTTTGAGGAAGTGGATGCGCTGGTGCGCAGCAAGCGCCAGATGGCGTACTACCGCGGACTGCTCTCCAGCCTGGAGCCCTTCGGCGAGATCAAGGTGCTGGGACTGGGAGCGGAGTTGCGCAGGCGCTACGCCGGCATCATGGCCGAGTTCCGCGCATTGATGTTGCGCAGCCAGAACCTGGAATTTGCCGGCAAGACGCTGTTCTCTGTGTTGTCGATTGGCGCGGTCTATGTGGCATTAGGTTTTGCGGCCTTTCGCATTGTGGGTGGCAGGCTGACGATTGGTGACCTCGCGATCTTCGGCAGCGCAGCGGGCCAGCTGCGCTCCCTCGTTGAACACGGCGTGAAACTGATTGCCAGCAGTCGCTGGCAACTCCTGCATGTGCGCCGCCTGCGCGAATTCCTGGCGCTACCCGTTGAGCCCAGCCCGCCAGCGCAAAGTATTCCGGGAGTGCTGGCGGGGGACATTGAATTTCGCGCGGTCAGTTTTGGCTATCCCGATGCGCCCAGGCGCGTGATCGAGGGTATGAACCTGAAAATAGCTGCGGGTGAAATGGTCGCCCTGGTCGGTCGCAACGGTGCTGGCAAGAGTACCGTGGCCAAGCTGCTCGCCGGGTTCTACCACCCCGACTCCGGCGACATTTTTATTGGCGGGATCAACAGCCGCCAGTGGGATCAGGAGTCGTTCGGCAAGGTGGTATCCATGATTCCGCAGCACTTCGGTCGCTACGCCGTCAGTGCCGCGGACAACATCGCGTTTGGCGATTGGCAGCGCCTGCAGGGGAACCTGGCCGCCGTAGAAGCCATCGCCCGCAGGGCAGGTGTGGATGAGATGATTCGCGCGATGCCTGCGGGCTACGACACCCTGCTGGGCAGGGATTTCAGTGAGCACCAGCTCTCGGGTGGCCAGTGGCAGCAACTGGCTATCGCCCGCATGATGGCCAGGGATGCACCCGTCCTGGTGCTGGACGAGCCCACGGCCAACCTGGACGTGGAGGCGGAATTCGAGCTCTTCCAGGGTTTGAAACGCCTGGCCACTGGGCGCACGGCGCTGCTGATTTCGCATCGCTTCTCGTCGGTCAGCATGGCCGACCGCATAATCGTGATTGACCAGGGCCGCATCATCGAGTCGGGAACGCATCAGCAATTGCTGGCGGCCGCCGGTCATTACGCCAGTCTGTACCGGCTCGCCACCCGGCCATTCGCCGGTCAATGAGCGCTCTGGTCAGCCTGCAGACACAGCTACTGCTGGCGGCGTTTGCCAGCCCGCAGCAGGCCGTTCCTGCCTGGGCGCGGTGGCAGTCAGAATCGGATTGGGAGCGGCATCTGGATTTTGAGTCTTATCTGCTACTGCCACGGGTCTACCACAATCTTGATGGACGGGGTGTGGACGATGCGCTGTTCAAACGGCTCAAGGGCGTGGTGAAGCGCAACTGGGCGGCCAACGCGGCGACTCTGGTTGCGATAAGGCGTATTGCGGACATACTGCAGCAGAGTGGCATCGCGTCTGTGCTGATGCCGCCGTGTTCACTACTATTGCGCGATCGCAGTGCTGCGCTGGCGCCGGGCACGCCCATCGCGTACCAGATTGCTCGCCGCGATGCCCAGTGTGTCACCCGACTGCTGAGTGACGCGGGTTGGCGCTGCGTCGCCAATGGTGTGCCGCGCTGGAGCCTGCCCGGTTACATTGCTGCTGTCAGTCACATTAGTATGCGCGATGGTGACGGTACGACGCTGGACCTGCACTGGGTTGACGCCCTGGAATCCGTCGCTGGCGGTAGCGCATCTCATGACCTGCACGGCCAGACGATACGCAGTCCCGGTACGCGGGCCAGCATGCGCTTGTTATTCGACAGTCCCGGCATGGGCAGTGAACTCTGCCGCCTGTCACGCGTCCTGTTGCTATTGGAAAAGGCACCAGACGAGGACGGGTGGCTTTGTCTTCTGCAGCAGTTGCAACAACGCTACAGCCCTTTTCTTGACCTTGTGGCTGAGCTGTCGCCGGTAGTCACAGTATCAGGCATCAGCGCTGGTGACTGGAATGCCGACCCCAGCGAGCGGCCTGTGACCACGGCAAGCGGAACGCAGATAATGACGTTTCGACAGCGCCTCGCCAAACCCTGGCAGTATTACCGCCGTGTGTTAGGCGACGAAACTTCAACCGTCCAGGCGCTCAGGTACCTGCCCGGCTACCTGATGGGTAAATGGGTCCTGCAACACTTCAGCGAGATTCTGCCCAGCGCGTACCGGGCACTCAGGTACCACTGGCGCCAACGCAACGTTGACCAAAGGGGACAATTTTGAAAATATTCGCCTATTGGGATAATCCGACCAGCATGCCGGCCTACTTGCAGCTTTGTGTCGCTACCTGGCAGGTGCACGGTGGTCTTGATGACGTTTGCCTGATCACCGATGCCAATCTGCATGACTGGGTTGCCGAGAGCGTACTGGATCTGGTCGCTCTGCAGGCATACCCGGTTCCCCAGCGCAAGGACGCTATCGAAATCGCTGTTCTGGCGCGTTACGGTGGCCTTTTTATCGATCTGGATACGATTTGTTCAGCGCCGCTGGTGACCATTGGAGAGGCCTTGGTCGACCGTGAAATTGCGCTGTATGGTTTCCATATGTCGTTCGTGGCAGTGCAGCCAGGGTCGGCTATTGTCAGTCGTTGGCTGGAGCTGTTGCAACAGACCCTGACGCTGCCGCGGGAGCGGCTGATGGCCGCCACTGGTTTGAGCTATACCCAGCTGGGCAACTACACGTTCGAGCTGCTGCGCAATGAATTGGCCACGGGTAAGCGCGCGATACCTGGCGAGTCTCCCATCAAGGCCATCAGGCTGTGGCGAAAATTGCAACGACACAGGATGTTGAAATCCAGGGGCCAGAAATACATCGCCCAGATCGATCCGCGTAACAGCGGCTTTATCGCTGAGTACGATCACCGCCGCCAGGACCAGCTGAACGCGCAACAGCGCTACGAAAGTTTCTGGTTTGACCAGCACCTGCCGGTCAGCGCGGCGACCCGGCACGGCGGAGCGCTCGTTGCTTTGCATAATAGCTGGACTCCGCCTGCGTATTCCGCGCTGGGTTTTGCGGAGCTGGCTAACGATCAGTCCTTGTTGTCCCGTTATCTCAGGTCTCTGCTGGGCAGCATGGATAGTGTGGATCTTGGCGTATTCAGTGAGGGTAACGCAAAGCGGGTTGGTGATTGATGCGTAGCACCCTCCAATCGCTATACGGTGTGTGGCAAAGTTTCTGGCAGCCGATAAAGCGCTTTATCGCTGCAAGTGCCTATCTCTACCAGGTCAGGAACGATCCGCAGCTGCGGCAGGTGTGTCGATGTTACATCCATTGGCTGCCACTCAATCTCTTCTCGGAACCGGCGCTGTGGTTGCGGCAATTGCTGGGTACCCGCCAACGCTACCGCATACGCAACCAACGGCCCTACGATATTTATGTACCGCACCTGGATGCGACACCGTTTCCCAGTTCCCCGGCCTACTGTCAGCTACTGGAATCCCGCTGGCGGGACATCCACGCTGAATACCTGGCCATTGCAGATCGGGAGGGACCGCCACTCAATCCGGCGCATGTGCGGGCCGGCCGCTGGGGTACTTTCGACCTGATGGCTATGCGGCGCCGCGATGATACCAACGCGCCGCAATGCCCGGTCACAATGCAAACCGTAAATGAACTGCCCTTGATGGATAGAGTGACGTTTTCGTCGTTCGCACCTGGCACCGAACTGCGGCCGCATTTCGGTCCGACCAACATCGGGCTGCGTCACCAGCTGTGCCTGGAAGGGGCGGCAGGGGCACAGATCCGAGTTGGTGGTGAATGGCGCAGCTGGCAGGACGGTTTGTGCCTGGTGATAGACGATTCGTTTGAGCACGATGTAGCGCACGCGGGCGAGCGGCGCCGGGTCGCGCTATTGGTGGATTGCTGGCACCCTGACCTGACACTCAGGGAGCGCGAATTTCTAATGGAATTGCATCGGTACTTGAAGTAGATCGGATCGCGGATATACAATCGCCGCGACATTTAGCCGACATAGCTCAGCTGGTAGAGCAACGCATTCGTAATGCGTAGGTCCGGCGTTCGACTCGCCGTGTCGGCACCAACCTTTTTTCTTATCTTCTCGCAGCGGTCTGTATCTTCAATACAGGAAGTCCCGCGCCACAACCTCCTGTCCGCCCTCCAGGAAGTTAGCGCCGGGTGCGAGGTCAGTGCGTCGGGCGATCTCCACCAAATGCCGTTCCAATTCAGCGTGGTAGTCGATTCGCCCATGGAGCAGGTCATCGATGCGATCCACTATCTCATCACAACGCTTCCCCAACACCGTCGTACTCAGGCACTCGAAGGGCTTGCCCCATTGGGCGAGAACCTTGCAACGCGGATACATACGCTCACCCGAGCGTCCTACCCAGTCTCCACAGGGGTAGCGATCACAGGCTGGATAGAGACTGCTCCACGGCACCCCGTTGAACACGTACTCGACTTCACGTGCGCCGGACAGCGCCAGCCACGGCGTGCCCACGCACTGGATCGCGAAGGACATGCCCGTGTGCGGCGAGACATGTACGTCACAACGCTCCGCCAGCGCCAGTTGCTGCAGTAGTGGCAGGTCTACGGCATCAACCATTCCATCATACGCAGCGAGCAGCGCGTCGATCTTCCTCCGGTCGAGTCCCAGCGTGGCCCGTCCCTCGCCCCTGAGTGAGCCGATCAAAACTATGACTGCGTTGGGGTGGCGTTCGCGCAGCGCGCTGATCAACTGCTGCCAGAATTCCGGGGCCGGAGTGCGACTGGCCTCGGCCGCAGAGCCCGGCACAATACTGATCACGGGACCGCGGCCGCTGGGCAGGCGGGCAGTAGCGAATTCGCGCGCCGCCTGTGGGAGTTGCAAGCGTACGGGGCGATGGCGTGAAGCAGGAAGCTGTCCACTGTCCCAGCCATGATTCCCGATAACACCGGGATGCTCTCGCCGCAAGATCTCGTCGACCTGGCGGAAGGCACTGTGTGCGCCCGAGGCATGGTTTCTCGGGTCGGTGAAGATGTAGTCCCAATGGCCTTGCAGTGGCGGGTTCGTAACCAGCCGATCAGCGTTGCAGGTGGTGGCGACACCGACGGTATACAATCGGTCCAGCGCGGGAAGGCATTCGGCGAGTTCCGTTGGAGCGTCGGGGTGCAGGAGTAAACCGATTTCAAGC
>JANPDE010000377.1:0-15998 GCA_031431315.1 Haliea sp. | reverse complement strand
GTAGGCACGTTCCTGCATCACGACAATCTCCTTTTCGCGTTCCCACGTCGGGTCCTCATAAGCAGGAGTTTCTTGGCAGGCGTAGACCCCCTTTGGAACTTCTGGAGCCAGGCGGGTACGCCTTTGTCGGTAATCTTTGCTCCCTTCGCCGAATCTCCTATCGTAAGAATCATAAGTCTCTTCGGAGTTTACCGCGAACTATCTTTCACGGCGGAAGTGGTCGCGGTGTTTTGCCTGGGATTTGCGGGTTTCTATCTTTGGACGAGGGATTTCACCCGTCCATGGGTCGCGTTGGTTGGCGCGTATGTTTACACTCTAGCGCCGTTGAACGTCGTCCAAATGCCAATCAATCTCGAGAACGTCGTTAGTGCGTTCATGTACCCATGGCTACTGCTCGGATTGAGACGCCTGCTCGTTGGTCAGCCCATTGGAGTCGTGATTGTCGCGGTCGGCGCTTGGATTTCATCTACGACTGGGTATCTGGGTGTAAACGTCATTGTGTACCAGTTCATTCTGTTGTACGCCCTCGGTGAGTGGCTGTGCCTCTCGAACAACGGCAGGGACCCCCTGCACACGCGACTACGCACACTTACCAGGGCCATACCACTTTTTGTGCTGACCACACTGCTTGCGACGGCGCTGTTGAGCTTCCCGTTGTTCGAGACAGGCACGCTCTTCCACTTCGATTTCTCCAAGCTCAGGATGAGTGACTTTACTCCCCTAGGCGGTAGAACAAGCCTCGCTTCGCTCGTAACCCTATTCTTTCCGAATTCCGTATCCGCATTTGTCTCGGACGCAGATGGCGGGAACGTCGTCGTACTCTTTGCGGGACTTACTACTCTTTTCTTTGCAATCTTCTCGTTTACTGTGAAACGACACTACCTTTCAAAGGTCTGGCTGTTGTTCGTCGCCGCACTCTGCTTCTCCTCCACCCTCTCTGGACACCACTGGATCGGTCAGATCCTGCTCGACCTGATTCCGTTCTACAAACAGATACAGTATCACTGTTGGATCGTAGCTTTCCCCCTGCTGTTGGTTGTCAAGCTGGGATGCATGGGCATGGAGGACTTCCTGCGTCGCGGCCCTGCAGCTGTGAGAGGTGCCCGAGTCGCTTTTCTTATATTGCTTATGACTGCGGCTGCTGCGGAGGTGTTCCTGCGACGGGACGGGCATCCGGGGCTTGCCTTGATCGATCCTTTATTCATGCGTTGGCACCTCTACCCCTTCCTCTTTCTTGTCGCAGCCCTGTTGACCGTAAAGAGTCTCTACACCCACCCGTCACTAGTCGCCTTTCTGATAGCAGCCACCGTGGTGGCAGAACTAATCTTCATCGGGCACCAGTATGTTCACTTGACAGATCAACGGGAGCCGATCTGGAAAGCCTCAAGGTACGCGACCGCTGGCTTCCTCATCCCTTCAGGGAACGAGAGGTCACTCAAGAACTGGGCGAACAACCAGTACTTCACGCAACAACTCGCGGTAGGCAACTATAATCCTCTCATCATGCCGAGCGTCAAGGCTATTGTCGACCGAGGGCAGGAACGTGAGTACCTGTGGAAGATCTTCTACCCGTTGTCTGCCTCAGCTCGCGCATCTGTCACGGACTCATTCGTCCGAATCACTGCCATCGACCCAACTGCTATGAAGGCCACCATCACGAGCTCTGTGCCGCAGCAGGTGGTTTGGAGCGTGCCCTTCACTCCGCATTGGAAACTCACCCTCAACGGCCAACGAGGTAATCTCGACCATACCCAAGAGGGACTCAGCGTCTTCGGCGTCGAAGCGGGCGTCACAACTGTTGATCTGACCTACTCGCCATATTATCTCCGCCTTTGCAGGTGGCTTCGAGCTCTCGCAGTCGTCGTATTAATTCTTATCCTAGCGCGCGAGACACGACGTTTGGTGTTCGCTCCAGCGTCGCCTGAATAGTCTATGTGAATTGACGTATGAATAGCGCCATAGGGAGCGCCGGGTATCAAGAGTGGCTAAACCTCACTGTAACTGTTCAAGACAACTGTTCGGGGCCAGTATTATCAGCATGAGATCTTTGTATGAGTAAGTTAAATCATTCCAGATTCTCGGTTTAGGGTAATATTTTCTGTAAACAGAGAATCCTTCTGGTGGGCTATAGGACGCAAAACTTTCCGGAGAGATATATTGAAACAGGATGATGTCTGAAGCAGCTTCAATTTTTTTGCTTAGATCCAGGTCGGGTCTTAAGGTATTTACTTCGCTAAGATTTCCATCGAAAGGAAATGGGGCGATTTGATACTGAATGAATGGACTTAGCAGCTGCAGAAACGAATCAACTGTATCGTTGTAGTGGAACTCAATGCCGCATCGAGCATTTTTAAGGATCTTTAAATCGGCATCAATGTTCTGATAATACTGAACGTATTTTTTTGGCCATCTTTGCCCCTTAAAAAAATCCGGGCTTTCAACTAACTGTGGTTTCCGAGGAATGATTACGAAAGCCGAGCGAATCCCTGATAACGGGGTGGAGAAAAAAAGTAGCAAAACAACAAAAGCGACAAATGCGTAATTGTCGAGTTTATAGTGTTTCAAAACAACGTATAAACTTATAACACCGATGATATATCCAGTCGCCACTCGAAATATTTCGGGGATATGAATTGTGCTCGACATAAACAACAATGTGGCGAAAGCAATTTTTACAAGACCCGGCGCCAGGAAGGCAAATTTTCCGCGGGTAACTGCAAGCGCAATAATGCTAAGGTTCGCGACAAGTATTACAAAAAATAGTTGCCAGCGTGGCTCGGGTAGAATCGATAGGATATATGAAAAATCTGGCGGCCAACGACTCAGTAAGCCAAATGCGGCTTCGGGGAAAACACTCAATTTTGCATACATCTGAGGAAGCAACCATGACAGTTTGTACCAATCCGACAGCAGTCCTGTAGAGACGATGTATGTAAAAAAAATTGCTATTGGCAATAGCATCCCCGATAGAACAGGCAACACGGAAATCGAGATTTTCCTTCGGTCAATTTTGGGCTGTATAAAATCTACCAGCGTCGAAAGTGCGATAAGAATAAATATGGCGGGCGCCAATGATTCTCTGGATAAAATAGCTAAACCAAAAGCAAAGCCGCCAAAAAACCTCTTCCTATAATTTGTCGGGTTGAGTACCAAAACTGATACCCCATAAACCAAAAACGGGAACGCAATGTAGTTTGACCAGGGATATATGACTGTTGGGTGAAATAAGAAGCAAGTGATGAATACATAGAGGGCTAACTTTTTATCAGCCGTCAAACCGAATGTGAGGCGATAAATCATCCACAGCCCGAACGCGTAGGCAATGGACGTAATGGCAATAACTGACGTGAGGTTTCCACCAAACCAACCATACGCAATCGCATGTATGACTGTAGTTAAAAAGCCGTACTGTATGAAGATTTCACGGTAAGGTAATTTACCATCGTACAAGTCCCTGGCATTACTTAACATCAGACCCCAGTGATGTGGGTCATAGTTGTAATATCCCAGCCAAATCGATCTGCCTACGACTACAGCCAGGAATGCCAGGACCAACACAGTTGTAAGTGTTGACTTCAGGACATTTGGAGAAAGCGACGTTTTAACAGTGCGCGGCAAAAAAACCATAATGAGTCTAATTTTGGTTAAATTTTTATAAGAAAAGATGCTTCGTACGACATTGCCACCTTCTTAGAAAAAAGCAATCTATTTTGGTTGGAATACGAAAGCTTCTCCGTGGTACTAAAAAGTTATTCCGTGCGCAGGTAGCGTTTTTCTGGCCGTGTCAGACGATTGAAACGCACCCGAATGAAATTTAGTAACCAGCCACCCAGCCACCTGGCCGACGCGTGTCCGCGGCACCCAGCAGCCAGCCGCTTTCGAGCATGATAGAACTGGTACAACCAGTGGTGCGATCACTCACGCTCACCGGGTGACCCATGGCCTGCAGCAGCTTCACGGTATCCGGGCTGAAGCCCTGTTCCAACTGCAGCACATCAGGCATCCACTGGTGATGGATCCTGGGTTCGGCGCCGGCGGTGGCGACGTTCATATCGAACTCCATCGCGTTAAGTATCAGCTGTAATACGGTGCTGATGATCACACTGCCCCCGGGACTGCCGGTGGCAAGCCAGGGTTTGTCGCCGCGAAGAACTATGGTTGGGCTCATGGAGGAGAGCGGGCGTTTGCCCGGTTCGATCTTATTGGCCTCGCCCTGCACCAGCCCGAAGGCGTTGGGGTTGCCGGGGCTGGTGGCGAAATCCGCCATTTCATTGTTGAGCAGCATGCCGGTTCCGGGCACCACAATGTTGGAGCCGAAACTGAAATTCAGTGTGTAGGTATTGCTGACCACATTGCCAAAGCGGTCGGCCACACTGTAGTGCGTAGTCTCAGTGCTCTCGCTGTCCAGCAGGCGTCCCGGAGCGATGTCCGCAGCGGGTGTGGCGCGCGTGCTGTCGATATGTTGCCGCTGCCGGGCTGCGTAGGCCTTATCGGTGAGTTGCGCCACCGGCACCTCGACAAAATCCGGATCTCCGAGATAGAGGCTGCGGTCTGCGTAAGCCAGTTTCATGCTCTCGGTCAGGTAGTGCAGGTAGGCGGCGGAATTGTGGCCCATGGCCTGCAGGTCGAAGCCTTCCAGAATGTTGAGCATTTGCACAATGTGTACACCACCGGAGGATGGCGGTGGCGCCGAGACGATGGTGTAGTCCCGAAATGTACCGCGCACCGGCACTCGCTCCACCACGCGGTAATCGGCGAGGTCCTGCGCAGTTATCAGGCCGCCGCCAGCGGCCATGGTGGCCGTGATGCGTTGTGCCACCTCACCCGTGTAAAAACCGTCCTTGCCGTGGTCCCTGATTTTGCGCAGCGTCCAGGCGAGATCGGGCTGGCGCCAGGTGTCGCCGATGTCGTAGGGAGAGCCGTCGGCGCGGAAAAACAACTGCGTCGCCGCCGGATCTTTGCGCAATTGCGCGGCGCCGCCGTTGATTTCATAGTTCAGCGCAAAGGACACGGTCAGGCCCTCGCTGGCCAGGGCGATGGCAGGCGCCAGCACCACCTCCCGGCTCAGCGTGCCGTATTTCTCCAGCGCGTACAGCAGGCCCGCCACCGTGCCGGGCACGCCGGCCGCCTGCAGACTGAAGTACTCCTTCTCGTGGTCGAGGTTGCCCTGCGCATCCAGAAACATGTCCCGACTGGCCCCGGTGGGCGCGGTTTCGCGATAGTCGATCAGGGTCTGACGACCTTCATTGGCCAAATGGATGAGCATGAAGCCACCGCCGGCGAGATTGCCGGCCCGGGGATAGGTCACGGCCAGCGCAAAACCGGTGGCCACTGCCGCATCCACGGCATTGCCACCCTGCCGCAGTATTTGCGCACCGACTTCGGCTGCCAGTTGCTCCGGCCCGGCCACCATGCCGCGGCGCGCCACGATGGGGAGAAAGCGCTCACTGTAGTCGATAATGGGAGCTGTGGTGGCTGTGGCGGTATTGCCCGCAGGCATATCTATCGCACTGGCACCGGATGCGGGCTTGGGGTCAATCGCGACACAGGAGGTGAGAGACAGTGCCAACAGGCCCAGGAGCAGTAGGAGTTGTCGCAGATTATTCACCGAAAGTGTTCTCATTTTTTGCCAAGGGCAGACTTTAACTGTTTTGGTATGGCACGCATACTCACAGTCGGGTCAGTGCTGTGGGCGCTGTGGATTGAGCCCGCAATGGGGTGACGATTGATGCACGTATTGGTTACTGAACTGGAATTGCGCTGGCAGAGCATGTTTGCCGCATTGGCGGGCGGTGACGACGTGCCTCCATCACAGCGGCTACGCGCGGAGGGGATGATGGAGGCCGTTGTGCTGCTTGGCATCGCCACACCTGCTGAGTTGGTGGCGTCCATGGACCGTTGCTATCGAGCGGCCTTCGGTCGCGGGATCGGCGCGGAGTTCGGTGCCGACTGGGAGAAGTTTTTTGCTTTTCCGCAGATTCCCGCCATGGCAAAACGGGCGCCGGTGTATCCCAGTACCAGCGACTAACTCAAATGGGGACACCCGTTATCCTCACTGTTACTGCTTGCCACAGTTGCGTTAGTTTGCTTGCGGCGGCCAAGTTGGTAAGGCCACCCACTGCTCAGAAGGCTGAGATATTCGCTGTGGGCGGCCTTACCAACCTGGCCTCTCATCGAGCTAAGTGAGCGAGTTGAGTGGGTATAGCATGATGCGAGGCAGGTGCGGTTGGTAGAAGCCTCTCGGCGAATATCTCAGCCTTCTGAGCAAGAGAGGCTTCTACCAACTGTACCTGCCGGGAGCGCAAGAACTCCCATTAATCAGATCTGACCCCGTAGATCACCGCGCCTCGCGCCACATAAACCAGGCTGTCGGGCCGTTTTTAGCGACCGCCTGCGCATCCCTGACCTCGAATCCGTGGCGGCGATACAGGGGCAGGTTGCGCTCGTTGGAGCACTCGAGGTAAGCCGGCATACCGTGCCCGTCACAGATACTGGTGCCCTGATTCAGTAATGCAGCGCCGATGCCGCGGCCCTGGTCGCTGTGGCGACATCCGATGAACTGCAGGTAGTAATGGGGTTCCGTCGGCAGGTGTTTGGCAAAGACCGCGCCCTGCTGGCGCATGCGCCACAGCGGGCGCAGGCCATCCTGCTGCATCAGCTTGAAGCCGAACTGGAGCAGGCCCAGGCGCGGTGCTACCTGGAAGCGTTGTTCCGGCGGCAGCCACAGGGCCGCCGCACGTCCCTGGTCTTCAATGTGTACGATGCCGCGCGGCAGGTAGACATCCCTGACCAGCATTTGGAAAAAAAAGGGGTACAAGTGCGTTTTGGCAAACACCCAGTTGAGCATGGGATCACAGGAAAAACTGTCGGTGAGCGTATCGACCAGCGTTTGCAGGTCAGCGGGACCAGCCTCGCGAATGTTGGATGGTAAGTCCATCTGTCTGGGCTTTGCCTGTATTTTGTCTGGCGACTACTATAGCGTGTTAGGAGCTTGGCAGGATATGACATTGCGCTACGAAGAATTCCGACGCGAATACACAGCCGGTGGGCTTTCTCGCGATATGCTTGCCGCCTGCCCGCTGCGCCAGTTCGAAATCTGGCTGGAACAGTCTGTCAAGGCCGGTCTGGACGATCCCACGGCCATGGTGCTGGCGACTGTCGATGAGAATGGCACACCCTGGCAGCGTATTGTGTTGCTGAAGGGACTGTCCGCTGGCGGGTTTGTTTTCTACACCAATCACGGCAGTGACAAGGCGCGTGCTATCGAACGGGAACCGGGGGTGTCGCTGTTGTTTCCCTGGAATGCGCTGGATCGGCAGGTCGTTGTCGGAGGCATTGCCCAAAAAATGGGCTATGCCGAGTCCGCCAGTTATTTCGTCACGCGCCCGCGGGAAAGCCAGATTGCGGCGTGGGCATCCCGCCAGAGCAGGCCTATCAGTGCTCGGGCGGTGCTGGAGCAACAGGCTCACAGTATTCGTAGGAAGTTCAGCGACGGCGAGATTCCCATGCCGGACTTTTGGGGTGGCTATCGCGTGGTACCCCATCGCATGGAGTTCTGGCAGGGTGGTGAGCACCGCCTGCACGACCGTTTTGTGTACCGAAAAAATCCCGCCGGCGACTGGGATATCGAACAGTTACAGCCCTGACAAAGTGTGAAGCGAGGCAGCCATGATCAGCAAGGAACAATTGTGCGGCACCTGGGAACTGGAGTCCTGGACAATTGGTTACTCTGACCGGGACGATTTTACCTATCCCTACGGTGAGGATCCCAAGGGCTTGTTACTGTATACGGAAGATGGCTGGATGAGTGCGTCTATCGGCCGCACGGGCCGGACACGGCTGCCCGCTGATGTCAGTTTTCGCGCCCTGCCGGAAACCGCTCGGGCAGCGGCGTTCTCCTCCTATTTCCACTACGCCGGTCGTTACCACGTGCAGGACGGGGATGTTATCCACGCAGTCGCCTTGAGCCTCAACCCCAATATGGTAGGCTCAGAGCAACTGCGTCATGCGGAACTCGATGGGCAGACACTGGTGCTCAGTGGCAAGGACCAGGTGGGAGACACTACCCGCTTCCATTCGCTGGTGTGGCACCGGGTGGCCGTGGCTGAAGTGACAGAAGTGACAGAAGTGACTGAGGTAATCGATATCCAAATCTCTAAGCCGAAGCGCCTCTAGCCGAGCGCCTCTAGCCGAGCGCCTCCAATTACGCGGGAAGGCCCTAACGGTTTTCCTCACCTTCCGATACTTCCCAACCCGCAGGCAGTGGTGCAGACCGCCGCGTGATCGGATCAAACCCCACATTGGTCGCTGAACCTTTTGCTACCAGTCGCCCGTTGGCATAGATTTCATTGCAGATCGTCAGGCTCTTGTTGCCGACCCTGGAACACCAGCTTGCCACTTCCAACGCGTCGCCATAACGGCTTTCATGCAGGATGTCGATGGTAATGTTCGCGATCACCGTAGACGGGGCAGTGCCGGTCTGCTCGACTACTTTGCGGAAAAAGTCCAGGCGGCCAATCTCCATGAAGGCGATGTAGGAGCCGGAGGAGAAGTGCCCCATGGCGTCAGTGTCGGAAAAGCGCGCCTGGATTGGCGTTCGGGTAACCGGTAATTTCATCGTGTTTCCTTCGTTTTTTTGCTCAAGCGGTAGAGGCGCAATAGTAGCTTGACTGCCAATATAATTGATGTCAGTTTATTGTCACCAATATGTTACAGGAATCTTTGACCATGGACCTGAATACGATCGCGGCTGCCAGCCCGGTAAGTTTTGACCCTTACCAGATTGAACTGGCCAGAAATCCCTACCCGATGTACAAGCGCATGCGCGATGAAGCGCCGCTGTATTACAACGAGCAGTACGATTTTTATGCCGTGAGCCGTTACGACGATGTCAGGGCCGGGCACTTCGACCACCAAACCTTCAGCTCCGCGCGCGGCGGCATACTGGAGCTGGTCAAGATGAACATGGAATTGCCCCCCGGCGTGTTCATCTTTGAAGATCCGCCCATACACACTGTACACCGCACTATCGTCGCGCGCATGTTCTCACCGCGCAGGATGCGCGATCTGGAGCCCATGATCCGCGATTTCACGGTCAGTACCCTGGACAAGCTTGTCGGCAGGCAGGAGATCGACATCATCGCTGATATCGGTGCCGAGATTCCCATGCGGGTTATCGGAGCCCTGCTGGGTATTCCGGAAGAAGATCTGCAAGCCATTCGTCATTCCGCAGATGAACGGATCGTCACCGAAGAGGGTAAACCCATCGATTACGAAACTGCTCAGATAGGCGGAATGCCTGAGTTCGAGAACTATATCGACTGGCGGTTGAAGAATCCCTCCGACGATGTGATGACAGAATTCCTCAATGTCGAATTTGTGGATGATAAAGGTGTCACGCGCAAACTGAGCCGGGAGGAAATTCTCAGCTTTTGTAATGTCCTGGCCGGTGCGGGCAACGAAACCACCAACCGCCTGATGGGTTGGAGTGCCAAGGTCCTCGCTGACCACCCCGACCAGCGTCGCCAACTGGCGCAGAACCCATCACTCATTCCCGAGGCGGTCGAGGAAATACTCCGGTACGAACCGATGGGTCCGTTTACGGCGCGCTATGTCACCCGGGACGTTGAGTACTATGGGCAGACAGTACCTGCCGGCAGCACGATGATGTTCATGCTGGCTGCTGCGAACCGGGACGAGAGCCGCTTTCCAGATCCCGACCGCTTTGATATTCATCGCGACAGGGCACCGCATTTGACCTTCGGTTACGGCATCCACACCTGTCCGGGTAACGTGCTGGCGCGACTGGAAGGCCGCATTTTTCTCGACGAAATGCTGAAACGTTTTCCCGAGTGGGATATCGACATGGAGCGTGCCAAACTGACCTGTACGTCCACAGTGCGCGGTTGGGACACGCTGCCTGCCCGCGTCAGGGCTAAAGCCGCCTGAACGCTTTTACACAGACCGATACGCCTACTTCACCCGGCGCTGGCTGAAGTAGCGCGGCTCCTCGTCTATCCCCAGCAGCGTGCGGCGCATCATGTCGAGGCCGCCGGCGGCGATCATGGTTTGGAACAGCGTGCGCTCCACCGGCCAGCACAACCCGCGCGTGAGCAGATGCTCCCGGCTGCCCCAGGCCAGCCACACGGTGCCCACCGGTTTGTCCGGTGTGCCGCCATCGGGCCCGGCGATGCCGGATACGGCGATGGCGTAATCCGCCCCACTGCGCTTAAGTGCGCCTAGCGCCATTTCCCGCACGACCTCTTCACTGACCGCCCCGTGTCGCGCCAAAGTCTGCGCGGACACACCCAGTACCGACTGCTTGATCGCGTTGGAGTAGGTCACGAAACCGGCATGGAAACCGACCGACGAGCCAGACACCCGTGTGAGCATGGAAGCGATCAGCCCGCCAGTACACGACTCGGCCGTGGTGAGGGTGGCGCCCCGTTCGCGCAATAACTGCAATACTTTCTGCGCCAGCGTGATGTCGCCCTCGCCGATGATGTGGTCACCGAACAAGCGCTCCAGCTGCGCACGACAGCGCTGCTGCGCGCCACTCGCTGCTGCGCTGGTGATGCCCAGTTTGATTTCCATCTGTGGTGCCCCGGCGCGAAAACCCAGCTCCACATTGTGTGGCCAGTCAGGCACGGCGTCGCTGATGATTTGCTGGGCGGTGGACTCGCCGAGGCCGAAGGTCTGCAGCCGCAGCATGTTACGTTCCGCTCGATGTGGCAGGCGAGCGGCGAGCTCCATGACGATAGCGTCCAGCATAGCGGCCAATTCCCCGGGCACACCCGGCGTGCAGATCACGCGACATGCACCCAGCGTCATGGCAAAACCGACCGCGCTGCCAATGGGATTGTCCACAATGTTCGCGCCCTCTGGCAGCAGGGCCTGTTTCAGGTTGGCGGCATTGAGTTGCAGGTTGCGTCGCTCACACCACTGCCGCAGGTGTGCGACGGCCTGGGGATTCTCCTGCAGGGACACACCGGCGACGCTGGCGAGAATTTGCGCGGTGAGATCGTCAATGGTCGGCCCCAGTCCACCATTAACAATGACCACGTCGGCGCTTGCGCTCATAGCGGCCAGTTCCGCCGTGAGTAATGCCGCATCATCACCCACGGTAACCTTGCGGTACACCCCGATGCCGGCCTCGCCCAGGCGCTGCGCGATCAGGGCGGAGTTGGAATCCACCGTATCGCCGCTCATGATCTCATTGCCGGTGAGCAGCAGTTGGACGTGCAGTTGGACGTGCAGTTGTGGTGCTGGCATGGGGCTCTCGTTGATCGCTACGGGTGGCCAGCATAGCGCCAATGCTTTTGCCAAGGCAAAGTGCTAAGGTTTATGCACAAGGAGCACGCGTTTGCCCGATTTCAATTACTGCCCCGAATGCGGCAATCCGCTGTTGCGTCACACCGTGGACGGCGAGCAGCGCAACCGCTGGATGTGCCAGCACTGCCAGCAAATCCATTACGATTTCCCCAGGGTCGTTGTCACCGCCTTTGTGTCCTGTGGCAAGCGTCTGTTGTGGGTGCAGCGTGCGCTGCCGCCGCAGCGCGGCAAGTGGGCCATTCCCGGCGGTTTCCTGGAACAGGGTGAGACACTGGCCCAGGGTGCGGCGCGGGAGTTGCATGAAGAGGCCGGCATCCTGCTGCCGCCCGAGCGCCTTACGTTGTATATGACCGGGAGCATCACGTTCATCAACCAGCTTTACATGGGGTTTCGGGTTGCGGTGGAATCGGACCAGTGCCGGCCGGGCGTAGAGTCCATGGCCTGTCGTTTCTTTACTCGCGAGGAATGTCCGTGGGAGCAGCTTGCCTATCCGCAGGTTAACGATTCCATCCGGCAGGCCTACGAGGATCTGGACAGCGGCCGCTATGCAGTGTGGCAGGCGCAGATGACCGATAGCCAGTACGAGTTGCGACCGGTTTCAATCACCGATGAGATCAAGCAATGATTGCACACTAATCGTCAGCAGGCGGGGGTGGTATGCATAGGTGTGGTCGTGCCCGGTGATCACGGCATCGGCGCCCCATGCTATCTGCAATTGATATCCGCCTGCGAACCCTCATGGTCCGAAGGCCAGCAGATGGCATCCGGCAGAGGGCCGCAGGTGTCCGCAAAGGGATTGGGGTCATCGGCGAAGATCCGAGTCGCGAGGCCGTCGCCGTCGTCGTCATTGTGTGAATCGAGTGCATAGTGGCAGGATGAGCTCACATCACCGGGTACCTGGATGAACAGGTAGTCGATACGCCTGCTCTCGCCGCTGGCGGGTGATTCCATCTCGCTCAGATCCTCGTCAACGCGTCCCGATGTGCAACCACTACCCGTCGCCGGATCGCATTCCGGATTGCCCGCCGCCAGGTAGGCGTCGCCCCAGCCGTTCTCCTCAACCAGGTGGCGATACACGAAAGATCCCGGCTCGGCATTGAAATCACCGCCCAGGATGCGCAGTGAATCGGGTGCTGCGCGTTGTGGGATGAGGTTCGCGAGTTGTACGGCCTGGCACTCGCGTGAGTTCGCGGCACCTGCTGCCCGACACTCCTGCGGGCAGGAATCATCGCAGGGCTGCAGATCGATGCCGGCGGCCAGATGGGTGTTGAACACGTCGACGATGCCGGTTGGATGATCGATTTGCGCGTGCCACAGGACGCGCAGTCCGCCCATCAGGATATCTTCACTGGTCTGTAGCACAGGATGGCGTGTCAGTGTGTAGTTCTGGCTAGCTCTCGGAGCCAGCACCTGATACACCGCCCCGCAGCGCGCGGCGACGCGTTCCGCGAGCGCTGCAACGACGCGCGGCCCGGTCACTTCTTGCAGCAACACCACATCCGGACAGTCGATGGACTCGATCCAGTTGAAGAGCAAATCCTGTCGGTCCGCGAGGCGGCAGTCCGCCGTCTCCCGCGGACAGAAAAGACCGTGGAGGATATTGAGGCTCGCAATGGTGACATCCGGGGTGTCCGCTGTCGCGCCGATATCGAGGCCATTGTCGCTGCCGTCGCTGCAGGCGGCGATGAGCAGGAGCAGTCCCAGGCAGACGGCGCCACGTATGCCCGAGATCACATCCGCGACTCGCGCCATTACCGGGCCACGGTAGTTCGAGGCTGAGTTTGAGGCTGGTGCTATAGCCATAAGGATCACCTTTTATTCAAGCTGTTATAGGCGGTGCGCATTTCTCACAGAAGATAGGTCCATAGCCACCCCATGTCCAGCCTGTAGCCCTGCTAAAAGGCACCGTGTTGTGCGAGGTAGGCCAGCTCTGCAGCGCTCGATGTGCGCCCGAGTATGGCATTGCGGTGTGGAAAGCGACCGAACCTGGCAATGACATCCCGGTGAGCTACACCATAGCGCGCGTCGCCACCAAATACCTGCGCAGAGCGGCGGTGGATATTGCGTGAGAACTGATACAGCAGTACCACCAGTGCGACCAAGCCTCTATCGGTCTGTGCCCATGAAGCCAGCTCCCCGAACCAGAAATCGTGGATATCTGTAATTGTATTCGTCATGCGCGGTACTCCAGTCAGTCGCTTGATAGGGTAATTTTTGGCGACGTATACTGTGCAGCATAGCGCAGTAGAAAGGGGTTAGAGCCATGGGAAAACTGGTGGCCTACCATTTGCCGGGCCCAAACACAAGGCGCCGTGGATTGAGCATGAGGGGCGCAAGATTGGCGACTCAACGCTCATCGTTCTCTATTTGAAGGATCGATTTGGCATTGACCCGAACCAGGGGTTGAGTGAGGAACAAAAAGGGATGGCGCTGGCCATACAGCGCATGATTGAGGAAAACCTCTATTGGGCGATGGTGAACGACCGGTGGAACACCGCCGAAAACTGGCCCATTTTGAAATCCACCGTGCTGGGCGGCTTACCCAAACTGCCCCGCGAATTGCTGGCACCCATCGCGCGGCGCGGGGTGATAAAGCAACTGGTCGGCCACGGTATGGGTATCCACTATCTACAGCGTCGGCTTTGCCAGCCCGATGAAAGCGGTGATTGCGGGACACGCCAACCTGGTCAGTTTTATCGAACGATTTGCGGCGCGCTTTTATCCGAAAATATGCATAAAGTGGGACAGGACCGTACTGCTAAAACCCAGGCATATTGTGGTTTTTCAATGCACTCCGCTGTGCTAGGCTGCTCCGCCGCCCGTTTTTCGAGGAGCTTACTTTGCTGAACCGACGCGATTTTCTTGAAGCACTCTCTGCAATGGGTGTGACGTCGGTTATAGCCGGCTGCAGTGATGGCAACGGCCCCGCTCTGGCATTGGGTAACGATGTCGTTGCGCCTGCGGCGACCGCCTTCTCGTCGTCGTTATCCCGTGGCGTGCAAGTAGAGATCGGTGGCGATGCAGAGGGCGATGAGCCGCTGAGCGTAGTAGAAGGTAAGCTGCCGTGGGACCTCGAAGGCCATGTGTTGATCGTGGCTTCGGTGCCCACGCAAGAAAATACGCCGCTGCTGACGGGTGAGGGCGTTGTCTATCGCATCTCCTTCAGCGAGCAGGGCGCACGCATCAAGACGCGTATCATCCGCACTGACGATTGGTATGTCGCGCAAAAGGTCAAAGGCACTGCGGACGACTTCGGGGTGCTCTTCGACATTGCGCTGTTCTCGCCAACCTACGGCGCGCGCAATCTGGCGAACACGGCCTTGCTGCCCATCATGAATGGACGCTTGCTCGCGACCTATGATATGGGCAGGCCCATCGAGCTCGATCCACGCACGTTGCATCCGGTCACCCCGGTGGGCCTGCAGGACAGTTGGCTGCCCTCCCTCGACGCAGGATTGTTCACGATGCACTTCGTGACGGCACATCCGGCGTACGATGCCAAAGAACAACGCGTGTACGCGATCAATTATGGCCTGGCGTCGCTCGCCAAAAAATTTCTGCGTGTGATGCGTTGGAATGGCACCAGCGAGCCCGAGTTTTTCGACGTCATCGACGAGCAGGGTAAGCCCGTGGCGCTATCGATGCTCGGGCACCAGATGAATATCACCGAACACTATGTCGTGATCCTGGACGGCGCCTTCGATGTGGTGGGTATCACGCCGCCCACGCAATCGCCTATTTACATCGTGGCGAAGGCAAGCCTGCGGTCTGGAAAGCCGGCCATAGCAAAACGCATCGTGATTGATCGAGAATGCACCCACTTCATCGCAGACTATAACGACGCAGGCGACCGCGTGCGCATCGTGTTGATGCATCACAACGGCACCAATACCGGCTCGCGACTCAAGGAAGACGATGTGGGCTTTCGCTCCGGCGAGTTAATCGGAGGCCAGTTCTTTCGCAGCGGCTCGGATCGCAATGTGGTCGGACGCCATGAAATCCATGTGCCCAGCGCTACGGTAACGAGCGTGCTGCTGTCGAACGAATCGACCTGGGGCGTGGGCTTGTGGGGTCAGGATCCGCGCTCCTGGAACACGCTGGGCACAGCGTTCTATCAAAGCTTTGGCTTCAACCCGGATTATTTACCGGCACGCGATGCGCAGAAGTACGCGGACTATCCGTTTGGCGCGAATTTCACGCGCGAAGTGCCGCTCGATATGCTGCCGTACGACATCATCACGCCCAAACTGGTCCACATCGATCATGAAGGCATGCAGGATCTGCAGACCTACTCCTTTGAGAAGTACACGCTGGCGTCTTCGCCCACGTTTGTACCGCGCAAGGGGCAGTCCTCGGACGATGACGGCTACATCGTGGTCACGGTGGCAGGTGAGATGCGTGACGAGCTGTGGATCTTCGATGCCACCGATCTGCAGCGCGGCCCGCTGTGCAAGCTGAGCCATGCTCAACTTGATTTCCCGTTCACGCTGCACTCGACATGGATGCCCAGCCTGGAGTCACACGCACTGAGCTACAAGGTCGAACGCACGGATGACTACGCCAAACGCATCAATGGCCTGGCGAAGGACAAGCAGCAGCTCGCGCGCGATGCCCTCAATATCTGACGGTCTGCACCACGCCAGGCACTCCCGTCAGTCGCTTGTTAT
>JANPDE010000376.1:0-4776 GCA_031431315.1 Haliea sp. | reverse complement strand
CGCAGAAATAAATAAGGCTTAGCGCCAATATGACGCTAAGCCTGTGATTTTATTGGCGCGCCTGACACGATGGGTCAGATCAGCCATGAGGGTGTTCTGCCGCGTGCGGGGCTTGGTGGGGTCGCTCCTCGTCTCAAATTCTCCCGGAGGGAGAATTTGTCGAACGGGCACGTCCGCCTCGGCCAGACACACCGCCTAAACGAAAAAGGCCACCGCAATGGTGGCCTTTTTCATTTAATTGGCGCGCCTGACACGATTCGAACGTGTGACCGCCTGGTTCGTAGCCAGGTACTCTATCCAGCTGAGCTACAGGCGCGTGAGGGCCGGTACTATAAGGAGGAGGTCTTTATGAGTCAAGGACTTATAGGATGCGCGGGCATTGGCAGTCGGCTTACGAGAGGCGCGGCGACCCGGTATCCAACGCTGCGCTATAACCAAATGACACTGCAAGATATAACCGTGGGGTATTTGGTATTTGTTTGTGCATTCCGCTGATGCTTGATGCTTCCGATAGGACTAGATTTAAAGCCATAAGACTGTATGCAAGGGCGACGTTACATAGCGCCCGGGGGACAGGATCATGAACAAAACGGCACTCGCGCTTGCGCTAATCGCCATGGCTGCCACAGCGATGGCTGCCACAGCAATGGCTGCCACAGCCCAGGCGAGTGCTGCTGACAGAGTTTCCCTCCTGCAATGCGGCGTCAACCTCGGTGGCAGAACCCTGACTTACAATGACGAACCGGAATCGAAAGGCAAACCGGACAATCGTATGAACCATGTGCTGGGAGCCGCCTCCGAGAAACCGCTACAGTTCACACCGGTCATGGCAGCCGAAACCGCGTCGAGCACACCGCACAATTCCGATAGGCGACTGCCGCCCAAATTCACACTGGCCATCATTGGCTGTTCCTGGCGTTAGCGTTAGCACTGGCTGAAATCGCATGAGTCGATTTCAGCTATTCACCACCCGACCCAACGTCGCGTCACCCATGATGGTGGTGCGGTGAATCACCCGTGCCACGCCGGGCCGGGTACCGGTCGCGCAATGCATGGCGCGCCAGTTATCCCACAGCACCATGTCACCGGGTTGCCAGCGGTGGAAATAGTGAAACTCCGGTTTTCGCGTGTGCTCAACCAGGCGTTGCAAAAGGTCGACCGCTTCATCGTTGCACAATCCCACGCGGTGCGGGGCCACAACGCGTTCCAGGAATTGCTCGCAGATTTCCAGTATCTTGCGGCCGGTGACCGGGTGCGTCACAACTGCGGGATAGGCCACTTCCGGGAAGTTGGGGTACTTCAGGTCCGAGGGCTTTTTCGGACTGTAAGGCCCAGGCTCATAACCTTGTAGATCGACATAGCGCATGTGGCGGCGCTGCATGCTGAAGGCATAGGTGACTTCGATATCGGCAATTAACTTTTTCGTCTCCTCTTCGAGCGCATCGTAGGCTTTAGCCAGATCGCCAAAACCTGTGAGCCCATCCTCGCTGGCGCAGACGACACCGCGCAACAGCGCGCCGCGATTTGGCTTGCCGGTGTAGTGTAGGTCCATGTGCCAGTCGAGCTTGTTGACCCTATCGTGCCCGTTGTAGCGGGCTGTCATGAACTTTTCCTGTTCCGGCTCATTCACCAGCGTAAACAGCTCGGGGTAGTCCCGCGATGTGGTCGCGGCCAACGGGTGCATGGCCAACTCGCCAAATATACGGCTGAAGGTGATCTGGTTGGCCGGGTTCACGTTCTGGTCCCGAAACAGCAGGATGGCATGTTCATTCCACAGCGAGACCAGTGCCGACGCCAGCTCCTCGTCTATGGGCTTGGTAATATCAAAGCCGCTCACTTCTACCCCAACGTTTTCAAGCGGGGTCACTTGCAGTGCCATAATTCTTGCCTCGACTACTCCAGGTCTCTTAATCCAAGATGCTGGGATCTTCACGCAATTCCCGCCGCGCCATGGCTTCCCACAGAAAGGGAAAACCATTGGCATCCGGCCGAGCAATCGCGGCGATTTGTGCTTCGGTGAGCGGCACACCGCCGCCGGCCAGCTCCACTTCATAGGCGCGCATGCTGCGCCATTCCAGGGTAATGGCGCGCAGGTGTGCCTGGCGCAGGTCGCGCGCCACCACCAGGCTGCCGTGATTGACCAGCAACGCCCATTTGGCATCACCCAGTGCTTTGGCGGCTGCCAGGGATTTGTCCTCATCCTCAAACGTACCGCCGTACTCATCGAACAGCGGCAGCGGTCCGTCGACGTAAGCACTGGCCTGGTCATACACGGGTGGCACGCGGTGCATATTGGCCCAGATCCCACTCCAGCGCGCATGGTTGTGGATCACCACGTGCACATCCGGGCGCAGTCTGTGCAAATGCAAATGCAGGCCGAGAGCGGGCGTGGTGTTCCACTCGCCCGCGATGATGGCGCCGCCTTCATCCAATGTCAGGATATCGCTGGCGGTGACCTCGTCCCAGGCCAGTTCCCAGGGGTTGGTCAACACCGTGCCGTTGGACAGTCGGTAGGTGATATGCCCGGCGATATGCTCATTCCAGCCCTCACGAAACAGCATGCGACACATCAGCGCGACCTGGGCCTGCTCACTCAAAGGGGGTAGCAGCGGTCGGCGTCCCGGGTTGGGAGCAAAGCGCTTGACAATATCCGGGTTGATGCCGGGGATCGACTGCATCTTATGTTACCGGAGAAAGCCAGGATTGGAATTCATGTACAGGCGGATTGGCCAGTTGGTATTGCGGCTCAGCCGAATGACCAGGCCATAGTTGTCCTTGTCGTAATCTGCCGCCCACTTATAGGTGATATCCAGTGGCTCGGGCTTTTCAGGCTTTTCCGGCCGCTGGCCCATCACCACCACCTCCTCGATGTCGGCGGGGTTCGCAATGGATTTTTTCGGAATGGCCAGGGTGATCGTCTGCGTACCGGCGGCATCACCGGTCTCGACCCCTACCACCTCGGCGCCAACAGTATTGTCGCGCGAGCCCTTTATCAGCTCCATCCAACCCGTGTGCACCGCACCATCCTCGGCGCGCGCGACGATGGCCGGCAGAACAAGCAGCAGCGCACACGCAGTGGCTGCCCAGAAATTACGCGGACGCATAATGATGCCTCGCTGTGTCATATCCCCTCCTCGGTTCTTCGGCATAACGGAAAATCTGTGCAGCCATACTACCACTGGAGACAACAGATCCGCTTTGCGCTGCGTCAAATTTACAGGACTTTTGGTTGGCAGGGTTCGCGGCCTACTCGATAATCCAATTACAGTAAGGGGGCGACGCATACAACCTTTCTGCCAGCCCCACCCCAGTTTATTTCAGAGTGTTACGCATGTCTCGACGCCTGTTCGTTATCGCCTTGTTATTGTTTGCCGTGAGTAGTGGCCCGGCCGAGGCGCGTCCGTACCCATTGGGCACAGGATTGGCCGCGTCGGCGGATAGCGCCCAGACGGCAAGTTCCAACCCCGCTGGCATTTCCCGCTTTTCACAGCGCGCCGTGGAAGCCGACATCCTGTTGTTCACCAGCGAGTCCGAATGGGAAAGTGAATTCAGCGGGACCGGCACCCAGTTCAACTCGAAAGACTCGGGCGACACTGTCGTGCCCCGGTTTGCTATCATCCAGCCCATCAGTGACAATTTCACTACGTCGTTCACCTTTCTAGGGACAGGTTTCTCCGACGACCTGGGTGATTGGCCGGGCCGCTATTTCATTGAGAGCTACGACTCCGTCTATATCAGTGCGTTCCCCAGCCTTGCCTGGCGTGTCGATGACCATTGGTCGGTAGCCGCCAGTGCGGCCATCACCTACTCCAGCTTCGAGCAGGAGCGGGCAGTGCGTAACATTTTCGACCCGGGTTTTGGTGATGGCCGTTCGAAGATAGAAGCCGATAGCGTGGAATTCGGTTTCGGGCTCTCGACACTTTACCAGAGCAGCGAGCGCACGCGCTGGGGGCTGACCTACAGCTCCGAAATTAATCCGCAGCGCGACGCTGATAACGAGCTTTCCGGGCTCGGGCCAAACACCGAGGCAGCAATGCGGCGGCTGAATATCCTGGACACCGATATCACCATCGAGAGTACATCACCGCAATCCATGGTGGCCGGTGTCTATCATGAGTACACCAATAACACCGCCGTGACCGTCGATCTGGCGTGGCTCAATTTCAGTAACTTTCGCCTCTCGGAGTTCTACTACAACGGGCAATCCTTCACACGTAGCGACAGTCAATACAACGATATCTACGCCCTCTCCAGCAGCTATAGCTGGCCTGCATCCGAGCGCTGGATGCTGGGCGTTGGCGGTCTGGTCACCAACCAGATGATCGACGACGATGAACGCACCATGACCCTGCGACTCGATGCCCTGTGGTCGCTAGGCCTCGCGGCACAATGGCGCTGGACGGATTCGCGCAGGATAAAAATGTCCGTTAGCTACATGGGGATGGATGATGCGCCGGTATCCACACCCAGCATTCCCGGCTTCGGCTCGCTGGAGGGCAAGTTCACCAGCCGCGACACCCTGCTGTTTCAGGTCGGCATGAGTTGGGGTTCGTTGTAGTCTTCACATTCAAAATCTGGCCAGACCCAACAGACTCAGCTTTCTGAGCTTTTACACCCCGCCCGGATCCTGCGGCGGAGCATCGAACGGCGGGCGCCCTCCCCGGCGGCGCAGCCAGTTAAGGCCGTTCAATATGCCCGCTTGAGACACCAGCCAGCGCTCGAGACGATACTTGCCCGGAAAATTCATCAACATCAGACCGATAAAAAGCGTCAATA
>JANPDE010000375.1:0-4769 GCA_031431315.1 Haliea sp. | reverse complement strand
TAACCGATTCCGCCCAGGCAGTTACAGCTTCACAGTCGCCAGTGGGTTGTTTGCCTTGCCCGCAACGGATTGCTAATATCATGGCCCCGCTGACCGCTGCATCAACACCGTTACGGAGCCGCTCTCGTGGAAAATCACTGGGCAAAAATCATCGAGGCGATAGGCGAAGATCTGAGCCGACCAGGACTATTGGACACACCCAAGCGGGCCGCCAGGGCGTTCGAGTTTCTAACCCAGGGCTACGCGCAGTCGGTCGACGATGTCGTCAATGATGCGCTGTTTCCGTCCGATTCCAGCGAGATGATACTGGTACAGGATATAGAACTGTATTCACTGTGCGAACACCACCTGCTGCCGTTCATCGGCAAGTGCCATGTGGCCTATATCCCTACCGGCAAGGTACTCGGGCTATCGAAGGTGGCGCGTATCGTCGATGTATTCGCCCGACGCCTGCAGATACAGGAGTCGCTGACCTCGCAAATCGCTCAAACCATTATGAGTGTGACCAACGCCGAGGGAGTGGGTGTCATTATTGAAGCCCAGCATATGTGCATGATGATGCGCGGTGTGGAAAAGCAGAACTCCTTGATGAAAACATCGGCCATGCTGGGTACATTTCGCAGCGAGCACAAGACCCGCGAGGAGTTTCTTTCACTGTTGCAGATGTAGCCCTGCAATCGCACTAATCGGCGATGCGCAGCAATTCCACATGCAGGTACTGCCTATCCTCAGTGCGTTCAGCGCTGTAAGCGAGCAGACGATAAGTTTCTTCTCCTTGCAGGCTGAAGACCCGATAGCGCTGCAAATCTTCCCTGCCATACAGTTCCCGCTCGTTGAAAACGCGATTGGCCCACTGCACTCCCTGGCCGCAGGCCCTTCCCTCACAGGCAAACAGCAAACTGGCGTGCTCGCGCTGTGCGACTTTGTCCAGCAGGGTCGCCATAACCTGGGCCGCATTAAAGCCATCGACTATCTGCCACGTATAGCTCAGCAGTGTCCCACTGAGGCGCTCGCTGTGTTTAAAACGCCATTCCCCCCGCACTTTCTGCATGGCGCCCAGTCCAATTTCGTGATCAAGCACCTCCTTCCTGGAGAAAGCGATCTGCCGGGCGTGCGGGTATGCGTCCAACTGTTGCAAGAGTTCTTCCGGCGAGGGTGCGACTCCTTCGGCGAGGCTGCTCGGGACAACGAGCAACGCAATGGCCCAGATAAGAATTATCCTGGTGAGACTATTGGTGATCATGCGGATTCACGTTTTTCGATCCCCATCAAAAATCCCTGTATTCGCTGCGCAATATCGTCCACGCAGGACTCCATGTGAAAATGGTGGCCGCCGTCTACGCTATGGAGGGTCAGGTTTGCGATATGACGTTGCGCATTCTCAAGCATTTTTGGCACCTGGGTGGACATCGTTCTGGAGAGCATCAACAGGGTCGGCATGCTAAGCGCATTCAATACTGCCCGGTTCTGGCCCTCCGTCAACTTGACCATTGAGGCTCCGCGCAACCTCGGATCAGTCGACCAGGTGACGCCAGGCTGACAGGCCAGCACATTGCGCTCCACGATTAGCCGGATCACATCTGCCGATAAACCGCGATTAATCCTGGATGCAATCGCGTCATCGACACAGGGGAAGACGCGATTGTCACTGTTTAATAGCCGTACTTTGTCGTGTAGTGCCCTGCGCATCTGTCGCGGGAATTCCTCCTGCGCAACGGCTTCCGGCGAGACCGCATCCAACAACACCAGGTGGCGCACGCGCTCGGGAAACGCACTGGCAAGTAACGTCGCAATAATAGCGCCGCGCGAATGCCCCAGCAGATCGAACGTGTCCCAGCCCAATGCTTCGAGTACACCGAGTATTTCCGGCAAATCATCCCAAATCTGGTAGCTGGCATCGGCCGACCGGCGTGCACTCTGGCCGTGCCCGGTCAGGTCCATGGCAACGACATGATAACCGGTTAGCAAGGGGGCCAAATAGGTGAAGCTGGCGGCATTATCCAGCCACCCGTGGAGCGCAAGCAGCGGCTTCTCACCCGGGTTGCCCCAGGATAAACCCGCCAACTCCAGCTTGTTCACCTGCCATCGTAACGAAACGGGGTGTCGCTGCACCGCCTGCCCAGCCATTACCCACCCGCCTCATATTCCGGCGGCAACGCCCAGAACAGTAATTGCGCGCAAGTCGGCTGGGAACTTTCCAAAGACAGGGTCACCAGGCCGCCGGGCGTGAGGAAGGGTACGTAACCCCCTGGACCCAAATAGTACTCGATCACGCGTGACACCAGGGGTTGATGGGATACCAACAAGAGATGTTGTGTTACGTCAGCATCAATAAATGCTGAAACTGCCTCATCTACTGCAGACACACTGCTGCCCGGCTGCATTGCTTTATCTGCAGCCATGGAAGCGTGTGTAAATGCGGCGGCAATAAGCTCTGCAGTCTGGGTCGTACGTACCAGGGGGCTGTACAGTATTTTGTGGGGATGCGGGATATTCCTGACGCTACAGGCTTCATGAAACTGGCGGCTGCCAAACCCCACATCATCACGACCGGAACCGGTAATTTCGCGCAGGCGGTCATTGACTCCCTCTACCGCTGTGCCATGTCTCCAGATTGTCAAAATCATCGCAATAAGAATGCCCTAATGACGGCCTGCCCGCTAGGCATCATATCACTGAACGGAGGTGTGCCCGGAGCATGCTCGCGAGGAAACTAGGGGGCCTGCCGCATCTCCACCAGCAGTTTATTCAGCCTGGAGACATAGGCAGCCGGATCTTCCAACTGCCCACCCTCGGCAAGCGTCGCCTGGTCGAATACGATAGAGGCCAGGTTTTCGAAGCGGTCTTCGTCAGATTCCTCATCGAGCATCACCGCCAGTGGGTGCGTAGGATTGATTTCCAGAATCGGTTTACTGTCGGGGATTGTCTGCCCCGCGGCTTCCATGATACGGCGCATCTGTGAGCCCATGTCAAAGTCGCCTACCACCAGGCACGCCACTGAATCAGTGAGTCGGGCGGTGGCCCGCACTTCACTCACCCTGTCGTCCAGGACTTTGGCAATACGCGTCACCAATGCCTCGGAGTCCTTGGCCAGTTTCTCCTGCTGTTCTTTTTCCTCGTCCGAAGCGCCAGCAAGATCCAGTTCTCCGCGCGCCACATCCTGGAACTGCTTGCCGTCGAACTCGCGCAGGTGATTCATCAACCAGTCGTCAACACGATCCGACAGGAGCAGGACTTCGATGCCCTTTTTGCGGAACACTTCCAGATGCGGACTCTTTTTGGCGGTATTGAAATTTTCAGCGACCACATAGTAGATCTTGCCCAGCGGTTCCTGCATACGTGATGCATAGTCTTCCAGGGACTGATCCTGCACGTCTGAATCGGTATGAGTGGTGCTGAAGCGCAGCAATTTGGCGATTTTTTCCTTGTTCGCCTCGTCCTCGGCGGGTCCTTCCTTAAGCACGCTGCCGAACTGCTTCCAGAACGTGGCGTACTTGTCGCCCTTTTTTTCCTTGGCCATCTTGCCCAGCGTGTCCAGGACACGCTTGGTCAGGGCGTTGCGCATGGCATCTACCGCAGGATCCTTCTGCAGGATTTCGCGGGATACGTTCAGTGACAGGTCATTGGAATCCACAACACCCTTGACGAAACGCAGGTACAACGGCAGGAACTGTTCCGCCTCATCCATGATGAAGGTACGCTGCACATACAGTTTGAGACCACGGGACATCTCGCGATTCCACAGGTCAAAGGGCGCTCTCGCGGGGATATACAACAGGCTGGTGTACTCCAGCTTGCCTTCCACCTTATTGTGACTCCAGGTCAGCGGGTCCTCAAAATCGTGCGAGACATGTTTGTAAAACGCATTGTATTCCTCGTCGCTAATGTCGGTGCGCGGACGCATCCACAGCGCGGTGGCCTCATTGACGGCTTCAAACTCGACCGCCGCTTTCTTGGCCGGCTTTTCGCCTTCCTTTGGTGCCGGTTCGGGTTTCGCCATCAACACCGGAACTGATATGTGATCCGAGTATTTCCTGATGACGCTGCGCACGCGCCAGTCGTCGGCGAATTCCTTGCAGTCCTTTTTAAGAAACAATGTGATAGTGGTGCCGTGCGAAGCGCGGCTGCGGGGCTCGATTGAAAACTCCGCCTCCCCGTGAGACTCCCACAGTACACCTTCCTCTGCCGGCTCTCCTGCTTTGCGCGTATGCACTTCCACACGATCAGCAACAATGAACCCGGAATAAAACCCGACGCCGAACTGCCCGATCAATTGCGAGTCCTTGCGTTCGTCACCGGTAAGGCTTTCAAGAAAGGCCGCCGTGCCTGATTTGGCGATAGTGCCCAGGTTGTCGATCACCTCAGCCCGGTTCATACCAATGCCGTTGTCACTGAGAGTGAGGGTATTGGCTTTCTTGTCCAGTTCCACGCGTATCTCGTATTCAGACTGGCCCTCCAGCAGGGAGCTGTCAGCCAGGGACGCGAAGCGCAGCTTGTCGATGGCATCGCTGGCGTTGGAGATCAATTCACGCAGGAAAATTTCCTTGTTGCTGTACAGGGAGTGGATCATCAGGTGAAGCAGCTGCTTTGCCTCGGTCTGGAAGCCCAGCGTCTCTTTTTTGACTTCGGCGGTCATGGCAACCTCTTTATATAACTTGTTGATATGTAGGGAGTTGTTTACTCGATCCGATATGGGGATGCAGATGTCTTATTTCAAGTGAAGGCGGCGAAAATCGTGTTCCGTTGGCGAGAGAGACGGCCGATGGTGG
>JANPDE010000374.1:0-7428 GCA_031431315.1 Haliea sp. | reverse complement strand
AGCTTATGCCCTGTCCACTCGCAAGGACTTCTCCTACATGGGTGGATTCCTGATGGTGGGTCTGTTGGCCGCTGTACTTGCCATGATCGCGAATATTTTCCTGAATGTTCCTGCTCTGTCCCTGACCATTTCGGCGGCGGTAGTCATGATCATGTCCGGACTGATCCTTTTCGACACCAGTCGCATCATCAATGGCGGGGAAACAAACTATATTCGCGCTACAGTTTCGCTGTATCTGAATATCTACAATCTGTTTATTCACCTCTTACACCTGCTAACTGCATTCAGTGGCGATGATTGATCTTGCTAGTGTTGTGTGCAAACCCCGGCACGCGCTGGGGTTTTTTGTTTATAGAGAGCACAGGATTTGATTTATTCCCTCTTGGTACTTTCCTCCCCCATCTCTGGACACTGCTCTCGCAGCGCTGCGGAATTTGCCCGGTGTGCAATTACGAGCGGACATAGCATTCACCGGGTGTTCTTTCTTGATTCCGGAACTTTGGCCAGTTCCGTTACCAGCGTGTTTCCCCAGGATGAGAGCGACCCCGTGCATGCTTGGGTGGAACTGGCTGATCAGCATAATGTGGACCTTGTGATTTGTATTTCCTCCGCACTCAAACATGGCATGCTGGATTGCGTGGAGGCAAACAGGTACGAGCGCCCCTGCTCCACCATCCACCCTAGTTTCACAATTTCCGGTCTCGGACAGCTTGTTGATGCCTGCGCACATTCTGATCGGCTCATCACATTTGGAGGTTAACTGTGACGCTGAAGGGTAAAAAGACAGTCTTGATAGTGCTCAGGCACACTCCCTATGGATCGAGCCTGGCCAAAGCCGCGCTGGATACGGTACTGGCAACCGCGGCATTTGAACAGACTGTTGATTTGCTTTTCCTGGGTGATGGAGTACTGCAATTGCTGCCTGAGCAAGACAGTCGCGCGTTGGGTCGAAAAAATTTCGGCCACCAGCTGGCATCATTGCCGCTCTACGATATTAACAACGTGTATGTAGATGCCGAGTCTGCCAAGAGCTACAACCTGGACCATTCGAAGACTCCCTTCGAAACGAGATTACTGGATTCGCAAGCTATTAATCAACTCATGGTGGAATACGACCACCTGTTGGGATTTTGACAGTGATACTGCATACACTGAACGCTTCACCTGCGAGTCCTGCCTTCTGTTATTGTGCCAGAGTTGTCACCGCGGGCGATGCCGTGATCCTGATCGGAGACGGGGTTTATGCCGCATTACAAGGCACTCGGGGTGCTGCAGAACTACTGGCCACTGGCGCCGAGCTATACTTACTTTTACCCGACGCCCAGGCGGCAGGGGTCGTTTATCCGGTGGCGGGAATTACCAGTATCGATATGTTCGGGTTTGTGACTCTCACGGAGAGATTCCCGCGCCAAATGGCATGGTATTAGTGGTCATGCTCCCTGACACCGACTTCGACAAAGAGGGCTTTCTTCGAAATCTTGCGGCTTGGGATCCTTTGGTCGCAGAGAAAATTGCCCTGCGTGAACATATTGTGCTTAGTCCCGCACATTGGGAAATACTGTACCAACTGCGGGCGTATTATCGAGAGTTCGATTGCTCACCTGCCATGCGGGCGCTGGTAAAATACTGCGCATCGAACCTCGGTTCCGAAAAAGGTAAGAGTATTTACCTGATGACCCTGTTTCCGGGTTCTCCGGCAAAAATTGGCAGCAAAATTGCTGGCTTGCCAAAGCCCGACAATTGCCTGTGACTCGTTGCCATGGTTAATCCCCGTTTTCCAAACCCCCCAGTAGAGCACCCATTTGCCCATTACATTAGAATTCTGGGCAAAGGTAAAACTGGTACTCGTTCACTGACGCAGGAAGAAGCTCGGCAAGCATTCAGCATGATCTTGCGCGGCGAAATTGAGCCCGTACAGCTTGGCGCGTTTCTAATGTTACTGCGAGTCAAGGAGGAAACTGCGCAAGAGCTGGCAGGTTTTGTCGAGGCAAGCCGCGATATGATAGTGGCTCCGCCACCGGCGCTACGCGCTGATCTCGACTGGTCCAGTTACGCAGGGAAAAAGCACCAGCATCCGTGGTTTATCCTGGCCATTTTGCTGTTGGCCGAAGCGGGACACACAGTGTTCATTCACGGATCAAGTGGCCATACTTCGGGCAGGCTCTACACCGAGGATGCCTTGCGTCAATTGGGTTTACCTGTCGCTGCGAACTGGTCGCAGGTCAGTCGACAACTTGAAAACGAAAATCTGAGTTATTTGCCACTGGAACAGTTCTGTCCTGCACTCCAGGAATTGATGCAACTGCGCCCATTACTGGGTTTACGCTCGCCAGTAAATACCTTGACTCGGATGATCAATCCGCTAAGGGCATCTGCCAGCATGCAGAGTATTTTCCACCCTGCCTATGCCCAATTGCACCAGGAGGCGGATTTGCTGCTCGAGCAGCCACACGCACTGGTATTCAAGGGAGATAGCGGCGAGGTGGAAATAAAACCGCAAGCTGATACGCGGCTATGTCTTTTACGGGATAAGCAGCAACAGGAAATACAATTACCACGTGCGTTGACACAGCGTATCGAGAGCGTAGAGTCACCGAGCGTTGAGCCAGTGAGATCATTATGGTGTGGTGACACCAGCGATGACTATGGATTGGCAGCGACGCTGGCGACTACCGCTGCGGCTCTGTTTGTGCTTGTTCCACAGTTGAGTCTGGCATCTGCACAACAACAAGCCTTGCAACTTTGGGAAAGCCGCGAGCATTCGAGACTGGCCTGATGCCACTATCCAGGGTACAACCTGATCATTACCAGGCACTGCTCACTCAAAAAGTGCACGCTGTGAAAAAAATGCTGAGTCCATTTTCACCACCAGCACCTCAAGTGTATCCCTCAGAACCCACTGGATTCCGATTGCGCGCAGAATTCAAAATGTGGCACGAGGGCAACGACATTAACTTTGTGATGTTTCGTCCCGAGGACCCGCGAACACCCATCGTAATTACAGAATTCCCCATTGCTGACAAGTGCATTCAAGACTCAATGCCTGTATTGCGTGAGGTGTTAAAGACGAACAGTATTCTGCGTCGAAAACTGTTCCAGGTTGAGTTTTTAGCGTCACTCTCGGGCGACTTGCTCGTCACCCTAATTTACCATCGACAATTAGATCAGGCGTGGCAAAGCGCAGCGCTTGGTCTGGTAACTGAACTGCGATCCCAAGCATCCCGTGTTTCCGTCATCGGTCGCAGCCGTAAGCAAAAGCTGGTGATCGGCAATGACTTCGTGCACGAGGTTTTAGCCATCAATGGTGAAGAATTCCATTATCGACAATATGAACAGTCCTTCAGCCAACCAAATGGCAGGGTAAATATCCGGATGATCGAGTGGGCCTGCGCTCAGGCTTCTGCCCTGCGCGGAGACTTGCTGGAGCTATATTGCGGCAATGGGAATTTCACCCTTCCACTATCACGTAATTTTGACCACGTTATTGCCACGGAAATATCCAAGACATCTATCCGCGCGGCCCGCGAGAACCTGGTACACAATGGGATTGAAAACGTACAGATTGTTCGACTGAGCGCAGAGGAAATCACCCAGGCCATGTGCGCGCAGCGCACTTTCCGTCGATTGAGTGATCTCTCCAAGACATTGAATCAATTTGACTTGAACACGATATTCGTCGATCCACCACGAGCAGGACTTGATGAGTATGCGGTAAAAATGGCGGGCCAATTTCCCACTATAATTTATATATCCTGCAACCCTCAAACCCTGGCATGCAATCTGCAGACGCTGTATCAAACCCATCACATAGCGCAATTTGCCGTGTTCGACCAGTTTCCTTATACCGATCATATGGAGTGTGGCGTATTGCTACACCACCGGTAAATAAGCGCCAGCACAGTCAGCATCGAATACCGAACGATAGCAAACCACGACCCAAAATCTCATCCAATTTATCGCTGTCACCAACATTGATTTCCAAATGGCGCAGGTCCAGTTCCTTATACAACTCCCGCTTACGAAATTTTCCGGACAATTCTCCGACAGGGATCTCCGCGTCCCAGCAATCTACATAGATGTTTCCTGATGGTAGATAAAAATCAGCATATATAAGTTCCTCGATTGGCAACGCACGCTGGAAGGCATGTGCTAACTGTGCAAGATAAAGCCAGTTACAGACGCTAGTCTGCAGTGATGATCGCAAATGGTGCCCGTCTACGCCGCGACAGGCATTGACTATCTCACCTGAGGCCATAAAGAGATCTGGCTCCAGTTTTTCTGCGGCTTGAGCGGGTACTTGTTCGGATTGCAGGCACAATTCCCGATGTACAACAGGATTGTCTATGAATTCATGGGGCCAGGTGACATAGAATGCGCCGCTGGCGCTGCTCTCTTCCTGCAACCCACCCCATGAGCGACCGAGCCGGGTGAGTTCCCATCCCAGAATGCTGTGCTGCTGCAGGCCTAACTCGGCAAGAGCCCGATTAATTTGCCGGGTATGCAGGCGCGGAAAGTATCGGCCCATAGCCGCAGCCGTAATACGCTGGTTGGATTCGATCGCTTGTAACAGTGGGTGCTGGTCCAGTGCCTCTGGCCATACAATGTAGGAGCCGTAACGTCGACTGGTGTGATAGCTACCACCCTCAAATTCGCCTTTCGGTGTTAGTGTCCAGTTATCCCCTAAATGCTGAATCCAACCGAAGTCTTTGAGAATAGTAAACAGTTGTTGTACCGGAATGTTTAGCTTCCTGGCGAGCGCGGATGTGGAAAGTTTGTCCTCGTCAGGTCGCATTGCCTAAGCCTGCGCAACCAGGTCCCGGTAACGATTTTCCAATGCTCGGTAGACCTGGTCCGCAAAATCTGTCGCACTTTTATCCAGCGGAGTGACCAGTTCAGTCAGATGTTCGTTGTCCTCCCTTCCCCCCCAAGTCTTAACATAGTTACCGACCTTATAGCCTTTGTCTTGTCGAAAGAGATTGAGTACATTTTTTCCTATATACGCACAGTAAAGACTGTCAAAATTCAGGCCAGCGGAGAGCATCAATTCCCAAAATTGCGATGGTGAAAATTCTTTTGTCTGAAGCGAGTACAAGGCCAATGCTTCTGTGGCCTCCCTCACATCAAGTCCAGTGGGTTGATAGGCTTTCAATTCAGCTTCGATTTCACTGGCGATTTGTTCGATATCCTTCCCTTCCCGAAACAAGGCAGACAAGCCGAAATGCCAAATATCAACGACTTCCAAGCGAACTTGCTCAAGGTCTGATTCCTGTTTTTTCCACCACTTGTAGCCATAGTGTTCGATGAGTTCGCCACATTCGATCCAGATGGCTCTATACCAATGGAAATTTTGCTGAATCCAACGCGCATGTACTCGGGAATTCATCCTGTCTTGCATCCTCAGCATGTTAATCAGCGCCTGCTTCAAGAGTTCACCTATTCTCGATTTGTCGTTATAAATTGGCAGGAGGATAGCAGTCAAAAAGCGCAAAAAACAGTTATTGCGTTTATGGTGCGAATGGCGGGACTTGAACCCGCATGGCCGTTAAGCCGTCAGATTTTAAGTCTGATGTGTATACCGATTCCACCACACTCGCGTAAAACTGGCTTGAGTTACTGAGGGACTTACTAAAGTGGGCGCGATAATAACATATATTAGCCATCTTGAGACTACGATTCATCAACGCTCGGGACTTCAGTTAAGCGTAATTACACCACTCTCTTCCAGTCTTTGGGTTGGCAAAAAGCCGTTAAAATCCAATTTCGCAGAGAATCGGTATACGAGCGGTTCTGAGCGAGTTGTCCCTAAACTCGCCATTAAACGCAGCAATTCAAGCAATTGTAGTTCCGCATTTAGTGTCACTAGGCCTTCGCTGTATCCCTCGATAGGTGGGATATCGTTGGCTACCCCCGTGATGAGTTCCTTATTGAGAAGTTCAACGGAATAACTGAGGCCGGCAATGTCTAACCGTTGTTTATTGGGATTAACCACTCGGAGTTTTATCTCAAATCGCGGCGCACCGGTTTCGGTGGGTAGATTGCGGACACTAATCAAGTTTATCTTCGGGGGATCGATGTCCGGCGCAAGGCTGGCACAACCCGCCAGCAGGGCCACACCGAGAAAGTATGCTACCAAATAATACGAATATAGTCGGCTCATGAATTGTTCGCACCTTCTCCGGATTTCGTATTGCAGTCGGATATCTTCAATTATCTACCGTAGAACCATTTTTAGCATTGTGTTATTTATAGTCAGGAAACGTATTCCATGTGTCCGCTTCTAATAACTAATTGGATCACTACAACGCCATGATGACGACCTCACGTCTACTAAAGATACTGGTACTGCTTTCCATGACTTGCCTGATTTCGGGTTTCAAACTGGCTGTGGTCGTCGGCGAGGGAGGAACGGTACAATCAGGATCCGATACGCGGAATTGCCAGGCTGGAAGCACTTGTGTTTTCGAAGTGAACGATAACCACTTTAAAGAAGCTCTTACGGCGACTCCCCTGCCTGGCTACATGTTTACCAAATGGGAAGGTGGGCGGAGTTGGATATGCCGTCGTAAAACCGATGCGACCTGTAACCTGTCTGCTGCTGCTGCGGTGGCGTATCGCCCCTTCGTGCAGAAACTCATAGCTTCAGATGTTACGATTTCACTTGAACCTATATTTAGGAAGATTCCAGTCCCAGTCCCAGTCGTCCCGGTTGCCAAGACTCCCGCCCTGAGATACGTGGTGAAAGACAGTACGGGAGTCGTGCTGGGTAATGTTACCGACTTTAATTATGAAAGTGTGACCGTGCGACAGGTATATGTGGATGAATCAAAAAAAGTACACGGATACTTATTGGCATTCGACAACAATTCCGTGTCGCCGATAAAATCAAATACTCTCGTGTGGGAAAATGCCAGTTGTACCGGGGACATCGCATACATGCTAATTCCGGAGCCTTATCATTTTATGGAGCCATTGCTCAGCAATGAATACCAGGTAATCAACGAAAGTCACCAAGGGAACGGTACCTTCTCACTGGTGCGAATTTCACCGCGAGAAGAGGCACAGCCATTACCGAAACCGTACGCAAAATATGGCGATGTCTGCCAGCCGTGGGGTGGAGCGGCAAAAGGCGTGCAAGCGACCATCGTAATGCACGATCTGGGAAACCAGTTCAAGCCTCCTTTTGGACTATTCGCCGAGTAATGCAAGCGGTGATTTTATTGAACTATTGGAGGCTCGGGTCGGAATCGAACCGGCGTACACGGAGTTGCAGTCCGCTGCATGACCACTCTGCCACCGAGCCTTATTGGGGAGTTGGAGCGGGAAACCGGGTTCGAACCGGCGACCTCAACCTTGGCAAGGTTGCGCTCTACCAACTGAGCTATTCCCGCACTATTCACGTTTATCCACCGCCGTGGTCGCTCACAACGA
>JANPDE010000373.1:0-2352 GCA_031431315.1 Haliea sp. | reverse complement strand
CCCCCCCCCCCCCCCCCCCGGGCCCGCCGGTAATACAGGGAAAGGAAAGACGTATGAAAGCAGTGCGCTGTTGCGACAAGCATGTCCACGTGGTCGATGTACCGGCGCCACAGGGGGAGGGCGTGTTGGTGACCGTGCGCGCGGCGGGCATCTGCGGCTCGGACCTGCACATGGTCAACGCGGGCTATGACATTCCCGCGACCCTGGGCCATGAGGTGGCGGGTACCCTGAGTGATGGTCGCGCGGTCGCGTTGGAGCCGATCGCACCCTGTGGGCACTGCGACATGTGTGTGCAGGGCGATTACGGCCTGTGCCGTCTGGGCGCCGCCATGGTTCACGGTATGGGCCGGGACGGCGGGATGGCCGAGCACATCATGGTGCCGGCGCGCTGCATCGTGCCCCTGCCTGACAATGTGAGTGCGGCGGACGCCTGCCTGGTCGAGCCGCTGGCCGTGGCAGCACGCGGTATCCGTATGCTGAATCTCAAGCCCAACAGCCGGGTCGCCATTGTTGGCGCGGGCGCCGTGGGCCTGGCCGCGGCTGCGCTGCTTACGCAATTTGTCGCCACGGTTGATATTGCGGCCCGCCACAGCGCGCAACAGGAGGCTGCGGAACGTCTCGGTGCACACCTTGATCCGCAGGGTGAGTACGATGCCGTGGTGGAATGCGCGGGCAATTCGGCAGCGCTGGCGCAGGCCGCGCGCCTGTGTAAACCCGGCGCCGTGATTTTACTGCTCGCCACCTACTGGGAGGGCGTGCAGCTGCCGGCGTTTGAGGTTTCGATGAAAGGCCTGAAGCTATACGCGTCCTTTCTGTACGGTCGCCAGGGTCTGGTGCGCGATGTGGAAATGGCTGCGCAGTTTCTTGGACAGCGTCCCGAATTGCCCGGCATCCTTATCACCCATCGTCTGCCGCTGGAAGCCGCTGCAGAGGCATTTGCCATTGCCGCCAATCGGCAGGCCGGCGCCATCAAGGTCGTACTCGAGCCGTGAGGGGTGACGCCGGTACCAAGTAACAAATCTTAACCAAAGTCTGCCCTAATTTACGCCGGGTTCTGCTTGAATAGACATCCGACACACCACAGGAGAACTGCAATGAAAAAACACATCATGATGGCACTCAGTTTGGCGCTGCTGTCCAGTATGGCAATGGCACAACCGGCGAGCGCTCCCGCTGGAGGAACCAAATCCACCCAGAAGACCCCACCTCCAGCGCAATTAAAAAATGATCTGGACCTGACCGATGCGCAGGTGAAAAAGATGCGCCAAATCCGCGAAGAGGGCGGTACCCGGGAAGAGATGCAAGCGGTGCTCACACCGGAGCAGAGGGCCAAACAGAAAGCATTGCGCAAGGAGCACAGAGGCGACCGCAAGGCGCGTATGAAAGAGAACCTGGATCTCAGTGATGCACAGAAGAAGCAGATGCAAGAAATTCGCCGCAAGGGTGGTTCCCGCGAAGAGATGCGCGCGGTGCTGACACCAGAGCAACAAGCCAAATACGACGCGCAGCGCAGCCAGCATCCGGGGCCGGGTCCGAAACCTGCCAAGGCGTCTGCAGCAAAACCTGCCGCGAGTTCTTCGACTCCAGCTGCGCCGACGGTCGCCGCGCCGACGGGCGCCGCGCCGACGGGCGCCGCGCCAAAACCTTCCGAGTAGTCGCAGGACGCGGCCGGCCAGGCAATTGTGTCGGCTGCGTCCTACTGGGAACTGGAATCCGTGCCAGGCAGCAAATGCGATATGCGCTGTGCCAGTTCGAAATCCCGCTCCGTGATGCCACCAGCATCGTGGCTGGTGAGGTAAATTTCCACGCGGTTATACACGTTTGACCATTCCGGGTGGTGGTCCATTGCTTCCGCGAGCAGCGCCACCCGACTCATAAAGCCAAAAGCCTCGACAAAATCCGCAAACATACAGCGGCGGTAAAGTTTGTCACTGTGCAGACTCCAGCCCGGCAGCGCAGCCAGTTTGCTTTTCACAGTGGCCGGGGCCAGCTTGTTAATTGATTTCGTCATCATCGTACTCCCGTCTACATCCAGGGATCGTTTTCCAGGCCCAACGCCGGCCGCGGACCGTACGCAATGGGCTGGCAGTTGCCGATACCCACTGCATTGGGCGCGGGGCGCAGCAGTCCACTGCCCGTGATGCCTGGTCTCATAGCCGAAGTATAGTCCGGCGCCGAGCTCTATGCCGGTGTCATATTCAATGCGCTCCTGTTCTTGACTGTGCGGCTCAGTATGATGCCACCGGGTTGCGCGCAGCGACAGCCAACGTGTTGGTTCGAAGTAAATCATTCGTGTAGCGGATTTGGGTGTCGGGGGGGGAATAATCCGGGGTACCCCCGTGGGGGGCCACC
>JANPDE010000372.1:0-10094 GCA_031431315.1 Haliea sp. | reverse complement strand
ACGCCATTGAACCAGTGGTTCAGCTTGAGGGGTTCGGCCGTGGGGTGTGCAATTCGCGGGCTTCCCCTCTGCGGGCCACCCGATACTCGCCAACGAATTGCACACCCGACACCCGATCCCTCCTTCCGTGCAATCAATAGGATCGATGTTTCATGCAGTGACAGGTGTAAGGATCCGGGCGGGTAAGCCTTTTCGAATGCGAATATCGGGGAAGCAGGCGAAAAGGCTTACCCGGTCGGAGCCGATGGCACGAACGAACGGAAAGTGTCCGTGTCCGACCGCAGCCAATAGCAAAGACGAACAGAAGTTTCGTCGCCTCATGTCCTGGATACGATGGAAAAATCCGCTTGCAGGCGAATGTCACGGGACGAGCTGCCCAGGCGCACTGTGTAATCACCGGGGCGCGGCTGCCAACTATTGGTCTGTGGGCAAAAAATATTCAGTTGCACCAGGGGCAGCTCCAACGACAGCGATTTTTCTTCACCGGGCGCCAGCCACAATTTTTTAAACCCCTTGAGGCTTTGTGGTGGCCGGTCGTCACCCGGCTCTTGATCAGCGATATATAACTGCACCACCTCGGCACCTGCCACATCGCCGGTATTTACGACGGTCAGCGACACGGTGAGGCATTGCTCTGGATGTAAATACTCGCCACTGAGTTGTACATTGCGGTATTCAAACTGTGTATATGACAGGCCATGGCCGAATGGAAACAGAGGCTCAATCCTAAATCTGTCGAAATGCCGATAGCCGACCATCAGCTCCTCGTCGTAATGAACGGTGTGTCTGTCACCCGGAAAGGTGCGAGCGGATGCGTGTGCGGGGCTGTCCGCCAAGGCGCGGGGAAATGTCACAGGCAGCTTGCCCGAGGGATTGCAGTCGCCGAACAGCGTCCTGGCAATCGCTGTGCCTGCTTCCATGCCCGGATACCAGCACTCCAGGATCGCCGGTACATCGTCAACCCAGGGCATGGCGATAGGACTGCCGTTGATCAGCACCACGACGGTATTGGAATTTTTTGCAACCGTGTCCCTGATCAGCTTTTCCTGGTTTTGGGGTAATTCGAGTCGTTTGCGGTCCATCACTTCGGAGTCCAGGCCAGGGCGGTGACTGAGGCCGACAAAGAGCAGGACCGCATCGGCCTGTGCCGGATCTGCTACCCATTCGAAGCGCGCGTGATTTTCCCGCTGCAATCCCTGCCACGGTGTCACTTCATACGGTGGCCAGACGCCGGCACTGCCGCCCCACAGCGGCAAGCAGTTACGCTTTTTCAGTTTAGGACCTAATACTGCGACCTTGCGGACCTTTGACGAATCCAGGGGCAACAGTGCACCGTCGTTTTTTAACAGCGTCATGCCGGCCTCGGCCATTTCCCTGGCCAGCGCCTGGTGCTCTTTAGTGTTGCGCTGCCCGCGTTGCACGGGTGAATCCAGATGCCCGGTCAGTACCATGGCGGTGAGCAGCCCGCGCAGGTTGTCGTCCAGTTCCGCCTCGCTGAACTGTTTTTGTTCATAGGCGATTTTCAGGTTTTTGTGCCGGTAGCGTGAGCCCTTACCCGGCATTTCCAGGCTGAGCCCGCCTTTGACGCACGCTGCGCTACTGCTGGTGCCGCGAACGGCGAACCAGTCGCTGACCACGAAGCCCCGGAAGCCCCACTCATCGCGTAACTTGCGCTTGAGCAGATTCGCATTTTCACAGGCTGGGACTCCGTTAACGGAATTGTAGGACGCCATCACCGCCCACGCGTCCGTCTGCTCGACCGCGGCCTTGAACGCCGGTAAATACATTTCCTGCAGTGCCCGTTCGCTGACCTCGGCGCTGATGCGCATGCGATGGGTTTCCTGGTTGTTGACCGCAAAATGCTTAATACAGGCTGCAACGCCCTGCTCCTGTACGCCCTTGACAATGGGCACCACCAGGCGACTGTTCAGGTAGGGGTCTTCACTGAGGTATTCGAAGGTGCGCCCGTTCAGCGGTGTGCGCGCGATATTGAAGGCCGGACCCAGAATGGTTCGCCCACCCACTGCACTGCACTCCTGCCCCAGCGCCGCCCCGAAACGTGCCAGCAAATCCTCATCCCAGCTGGCAGCCTGGGCAATACCGGAGGGGAACGCGGTGCAGCGCTTGCCGCTGGAATGAAACCCTACGCCGCGCGGGCCGTCGGTCAGTTTGAAAGGCTTGAGCCCCAGGCGCGCGACAGGCTTGGTCTTCCACAGGCCCTGGCCGGCGCACAGGGACAATTTTTCATCCAGGGTCAGAGCTTTCAACAGCACCGTTACACGTTCTTGCACGGGCTGCGTTGGCGTCACAGCACACCTTCTGCAAGTTGTTTCACAGCGTAGTCACAGGCCCGCGCGGTGAAGGCCATGTACGTGAGGGATGGATTAACACAGGACGCCGAGGTCATGAATGAGCCGTCCGTAATAAACAGGTTGGGCACATCGTGGGTCTGGTTGTGGGCATTCAATACCGACTCACGTGGATCAGCGCCCATGCGCGCGGTACCCATTTCGTGGATGCCCTCGCCGGGCAGTGACATCTTGTCATCGCCTGGCAGCGTGAGGACCGCGCCCGCCGCCTTGAGTAGGCGATTGGCGTGTTTCGTTGCATCCTTGCGCAAGTTGATCTCGTTCTCGCTCCACTCGAAATCAAACACCACCTGGGGTATACCGAAGCGGTCTACCTTGTCCTCGCTCAGATACATGCGGTTGGACGCGCGCGGCAAGCACTCAGTAAAGCCCGCCAGAGCGAAAATCCAGGGACCGGGTTTGCGCAGGGAATCCTTTAAGTGTGCGCCGAAACCCTTGGTATTGATGCCGGTCTGCCAATCCATGCGCAGCGTTGCGGTCTGGTAACCGTAACCGCGCACAAAATCGGCGTCTTCGTCCTGACCGTTGAGATTCCGAAAGCGTGGAATGTACAGTCCTGTAGGTCTGTTGCCATGGTAATAACTGTCCATGTTATCCAGAAAGACGCCTATACCACTGACTCCCAGCGTGTGATCCATCATGTAGTGGCCCAGCACGCCGCTGCTGTTGGCCAGTCCGTTGGGGAAAGCCTCACTGGCGGAATTCATCAGAATCTGGGTGCTGCCGACGGTGGATGCACACAGGAAGAATATTTTTGCGGAAAATGCCAACCGCTCTTTGGTAACAGTATCGATCACATGCACTCGGGCAATCTTGCCTGAAGTGCTGTCGTACTCCAGTCGCTCGACAACAGAGTTGGCCCGCAGTGTGAGGTTACCCGTGGCGCGCGCGGCGGGCAGCGTGGAACTTTGTGAACTGAAGTAGCTGCCGGTGGAGCAGCCGCGCTGGCACGGTCCGCAGTAGTGACACGCGCTGCGCCCGGGCAGATCCTCGGTCAGGATGGCGACACGGCCGTTGGTGAGGGTAATGTCAGGGGCTTTTTTCTTCAGGCGGGCGTGGATGGTCTCTTCCAGTGCGAACCACGGCATGGGTTTTTGAAACTCGCTGTCCGGCAGGTGCGGCAGCCCCTCTTTCTTGCCGTTGATTCCGACGAATTTCTCCACGTAACTGTACCAGGGTGCAATGTCCTGGTATTCAAGGGGCCAGGGTATGCCATGGCCATCCGTTGCGTTCGCCTTGAAATCCAACTCGCTCCAGCGATAGGTCTGGCGCCCCCAGATCAATGAGCGACCGCCGACCACATCCGCCCTGGCCCACAAAAAGGGTTTGCCCTCATCCATGGCATAGGGGTTTTGCTTGTCGTTGTTCCAGAATTGCCGGTTCGCCTCGTTGAAAGAAAACCAGACCTTGCTCTGCACCGGGTACTCCTCTGCATAGAGCTCCCGTGGTCGCATGCCCTGAAAGGGAAGTTTCCAGTTGGGCGCGTGCTCTCCCAGGTAACCGGTGCCCGCCTCCAGCGGTTTACCGCGTTCCAGTACCAATACCTTGAGGCCTTTTTCGGTCAGCTCCTTGGCCGCCCAGCCACCGGAGATCCCGGAGCCGACGACGATGGCATCAAAGTCATACTGCGTGCTTTCAATCATGTGTATCGGTCACCGGTTTATGTGATGGGCTGGGTCCAGGAACTCTCGTTGGGCTCCAGTGGCACGTGGCCGTCGAAAAACATCGGCATGGGGTCGTAGCGCAGCACCTGTGACCCGCCCTCCTTCGACGTAAAAAACCCCCAGATGGTCAGCTCCTTCAATTGGCAGATAAACGGCGCGTCGCTGATGTACTCCCGTTGCACATTGCCAAAGTCATACCAGGGAGAATCGGCTGCCGCGTCCTCCAACGCTTCCAGAATGCGCAATTGTTCTTCGGCGCTCAATTGATGAAAGGGTTTGCCATATTCCAATGGGATGCGGGTTTCAATGTCCTGCAAGCCAGTCATGAAGATGGCCCGTTCCCCGTCGTTCAGCCAGTTCGCTGCCATCAGTTCGAGGAAGACAGGAACCCGCGCATCGATGGCGCCGGGTGTGTCGGTGCGCGGAATAATCGTCTCCGCCAGCGCGGCCACTATCTCGCGTTGTGCGGCGCTGAAATAATCGACTTTGCCGGTATTAAAGTCGGGCGCGTTTGCCAAAAAGAGTTGCTGCTCTTCGCTCAGGCTGAAGCCCAGCTGGCTAATGCTGGCCCCGGAGACCAGGATGGCTGCGCATTGCAGGAACTCACGGCGATTCATAGGCACCTCTCAGGTTTTGCGGAGCTTGTTGAACAACACCGGAATCAGGAGTATTGCTGCTGCGACCGACAGGCAGACGAGCAAACGGTACTCAAAGATGCCGAGATAATAACCGGCCGCCTTAAACCCGCTATAACCCCAATAGATGGCGCCAATGTGGGTAAGGTGGTACAGCTCATAGAAGATGACGGCCGTCGCGGGTAACAGAAAGTACAGGTACAGCGCAGCCGCAAGGGCAATGATCCAACGGCGTGTGGAAACAGGCATCACATTAGTCTCACCGTAGTCGTGGCAGCATCATACACAGGCAAGCCATTCTCTTACAGCCGTGCGCGTATGAAATCGATACCACTGCTATACACCTCTTGCGGTGAGCTGAAAGCATTGCGCCAGACGTTGGCAGCGGCGGCCAGTCCGGGATCGACGGTGCCAAAGGCCTCTATCACCAGCCACCCGCGGTAGTCGATTTCATGCAGGGCGGCGAAAGTGGCGTCCCAGTCCACCTGCCCTGTACCCAGTGTGCCGCGATGGCTCTCGCTCAAATGCACGTGATTCATGACGCCCTGGATGTTGAGCAGTGCTTGCCGGGGTTCGGGATCTTCGATGTTGGCGTGGTGCGTGTCGTAGTGTACGCCCACATTGTCCAGACCCACCTGCTCCACCATACGCCTGCAGTCAGCCGAGGTATTGATCAGGAACACCTCGAAGCGATTAAGGAATTCCAGGCCCAGGCGCACACCAGCCTGCTGCGCATACTCGCCGCAGGTACGCAGGTAGTCCGCGCACCAGTTCCACTCTTCGCGTGTCGGGCCGCGGCCGGTAAAATATTTGTGCGCCTGATAAATACCGCCGCCGAGGAAGTCAGCGCCGATGAGTTTCGCGTCATCAATGCCCTTCTTTAGATTGTCTACGGCCGCGGCGCGGATGGCCCGGTCGGGTGAGATCGGATTGACGTGCTCCCCCACGAAGGCAACGGCGGTGCGCTCCAGCCCGAGATCATCGCAGGCGGCTGCCATTGTTTTGAGCTCGGTAGCAGATTGTCCGACGACAGGAAGCTCTACACCGTCGTAGCCTGCGGCGGCAAGATCCACAAACACTGGAATGTGCTCAGAGGTGATGTGAACACCCCACAGCAGCATATTCATGCCTATCTTTACCTGCATTCGTCGATATCCTTCAGCGCTGCGACATAGTGCCGGGCGTAGCCAACGTTGCCGTCGAGTGCCCGCCTTTCCTGCGATCCACCAACCAGATGAGCCCGAACACCGGTAACAGCAGCAGCGGTACAAAGGCCACGGACTGGAAGGATTCCACAGAGGCGTAGCGCGTTACGACCTGCAGCGCTTCGGGTGACAAATTCGCCAGCTGTTCCGTTCCGCCCGCTGCCTGCACTTTGGCGGCATCAAAGATCGCGCCCATTCGCGGCAGGACAAACTGGATGGACATGCCACCGGCAAATCCCATCAGGCCCATGGCCACAGCGCCGCCGCGTGGGAAACGCTCGGATACAATGGCCAGCATGGTCGGCCATAGATAGCACACGCCGATACCCCAGACAGTAGCCGCCGCAAAGGCCAGCGCCGGTGTGTCCGCCAGGCTGAGCAGGTACAGGCCAATACCGGCGGCCAGGCAGCTGACAAACATCAGGCCGACGGAGGAGATACGCGCCACGATGGGGCCGGCAAAGTGTCGCAAGACGAACATTAGCGCACTGACATAGACCAGCAGCAGAATACCCTGCATACCGACGATATTGGAAAGCGAGATATTGACCCATTGCCCGGGGGCGAGTTCTGCCGCTGCGGTCAGGAACATGCACACCCAGAACACCCAGAACAGCGGCCGCTTCACAAGCTCGGCGAACATGCCAGCGTAAGTGACCCCGGCCGCCACGCGCTCGGTGACGGGGAACGTCGAGGACGCCACCATCCACGCCAGCACCAGCGCCGGAATCATCAACACCAACACATTCAGCTCCCAGGGCAGCCCCGTACCGGTAATCGCCACGCCCAGCAAGCCACCTACCACGATTCCCGCAGGCCACCAGGCGTGCAGGATATTGAGGCGATGGGTTTTCTCCTCCGGATACAAGGCCGCCACCATCGGGTTGGAGGCTGCTTCTACCGCACCCCACCCGAGACCGGTCAACAGCAAGCTCGCGAGTATCACTGTTTCAACGGCAGCGTTGACGGGCACTAAAGTGGCTGCCAGCAGGCCGACTGCCCCGGCGATGTAGCCCAGTGCCGAAAGCAGCAGCATCCGCTTCATGCCGATCATGTCCACCAGCGCGCTGCCAAACAGCAGGGTCAGGGCGAACCCCGTAAAGGTGGCGCCCAGCGCCTCTCCCACCATGGCGGCGGAATTGGCCAGATCAATCTTGTCGTAGATTTCGCCCTGTAGGTTGGGCGCGATGTTCGCCCGCACGGCAAAGCCCAGGCCAATCATGAAAATAGACAGATTGCCAACACGGTGCAGGCGGCTGCGATTCAGTGGTTTATCCATCATGTTGCCCTCTCCTTCTTATTGTAATGTTCAGGTATAGATTTTTTCAGGAACTGTTCATTTCAGGTGCCTGGGTCCAGCCCCAGGATACGCCTATTGCCGGCTTCATTGGCGGCGCCACCGGCAAAGTCATCGAACGCCCTGTCCGTGGTGCGAATCATGTGGTGGTTGATGAAGTCCACGCCCTCGCGCGCGCCGTCTTCCGGATGCTTCAGGCAGCATTCCCACTCCAGTACCGCCCAGCCCTCGTAACCGTAGCGCGCGAACTGGCTGAAGATGCCGCTAAAATCGATCTGCCCGTCTCCCAGGGACCGGAACCGCCCGGCGCGGTCGACCCAGTTCTGGTAGCCCCCGTAGACGCCGCTGCGGCCGTTGGGATTGAACTCCGCATCCTTCACATGGAACATCTTGATGCGTTCGTGGTAGAAGTCAATGAACTGGAGGTAATCCAGTTGTTGCAGCATGAAATGGCTGGGGTCGTACAGAATGTTGCAGCGCGGGTGATTGCCGGTGGCCGCGAGGAAGCGCTCGAACGTCACGCCATCGTGCAGGTCTTCGCCAGGATGAATTTCATAGCACAGGTCGACGCCGGCGGCATCGAAGGCGTCGAGAATGGGCAACCAGCGCGCGGCCAGTTCCCTGAAGCCGGTTTCCACCAGACCCGGCGGACGCTGCGGCCAGGGGTACATTGTGTGCCACAGCAGTGCACCGGAGAATGTGGCGTGAGCGTTGAGCCCGAGGTTGTGGCTGGCGCGTGCGGCCAGCAGCAATTGCTGCACGGCCCACTGCTGGCGCGCCTTTGGGCTTCCGTGCACAGCAGCGGGTGCGAAGGCATCAAACTGTTCGTCGTAGGCCGGGTGGACGGCTACCAATTGACCCTGCAAGTGCGTGGACAATTCAGTGATCTCTACGCCGTGCTGCGCGCAGATTCCTCGCAATTCATCGCAGTAATCCTTGCTCTTCGCCGCTTTGGCCAAATCGATCAGGCCCGCCTCCCAGGTGGGGATTTGTACGCCCTTGTAGCCGAGGTCTCCTGCCCAGCGCGTAATGTTCGCCAGGGTATCAAACGGCGCCTCCGGGCCTGTGAACTGTGCGAGGAAAATGGCCGGGCCTTGCATCTTGGACATGTGGGTCACCTCTGTTTAGCACTGTTGCGAAAACGCGTGCCATTTAATGTCGCTGGCGCTGGCAGCGACGGCGAGTTGGATGAATGTCATACCACGAATGGCCTCTTCAATTCCCGGACAGTCGGCGGCGCGGGCAGTGGGTGCCTGTCCCGACTCGCGGGCGCGAATCTGTCCAGCAAACGCCCGGTAGATATTGGCAAAGGCTTCCAGGTAACCCTCGGGATGTCCCATGGGCGTGCGCGTATTCGCGGCGGCCAACGGTCCGAGGTAAGCGCCGCCCGTACGTAGCATTTCGGTGGGACGGTCTGGCCATTTCAGCCACAGTGTATTGGGTTCCTGTTGCCGCCACTCCAGTCCGCCTTTCTCGCCGTAGATGCGAATACTGAGGGCGTTCTCCTCCCCAATGCTAACCTGGCTGGCGTGCAGCACGCCGCGCGCGCCGTTGTCAAAGCGCAGCAGGACTGCGCCATCGTCATCCAGTGTCCTGCCCGGTACAAAGGCGGTCAGGTCTGAGCACAGAGCCGAAATTTTCAGTCCGCTGACATACTCTGCCAGATTAGCCGCGTGCACGCCGATATCACCCATACAACTGCTGACTCCGGCGCGGGCCGGATCGAGCCGCCAAACGGCTTGTTTGTTGCCTGTATCTTCCTGGCGGTCCGCCAACCAGCCCTGCGGGTACTCGACCACGATTTTGCGGATGTTGCCCAGCGCTCCAGCCGCTACCCGCGCCTTGGCCTCCTTTACCATGGGATAGCCGGTGTAGGTATGGGTCAGGCCATAGAGCAATCCTGTTTCCAGCAGGATATCCCGCAGGCGCAGCGCCTCATCCAGATTCAAGGTAGCGGGTTTGTCCGACAGCACATGAAAGCCGCTGTGCAGTGCTGCTTCTGCTACCGGGAAATGTAAGTCATTGGGGGTGACGATGGCTACGAACTGCATGCGCTCATCCTGTGGCAGCGCTGCTTCTGCCGCCATCATCATGCGGTAATCACTGTAGACCCTGTCGTGCGGCAGGTACAGTGCTGCCCCGGAGCGTCGGGAGCGTTCGCCATCGCCACTGAAGGCTCCGCAGACCAACTCGATGTCGCCGTCCAGTGCTGCCGCCATGCGATGCACAGCGCCAATGAACGCACCCTCCCCGCCGCCGACCATACCCATTCTGATCCTGGCCATCACGCCCCGCCCTCTGCCTCAACCTGAGCGCTAGCTTATGACAAAAACGAGGGGACAGCGATTCCAATTCGGGAATCGCAGGGAAGCATAAAATTAGCTGGCGTAGGCCTGCTCAAACGCTGCAACAAAAGTCTGGAGTTGCTCAGCGGGCAGGTCGTTGATACCCGCCGCTCCCGCCCTGCCGCCACCCGTGGGGAACTGCAGGCACAGTTCTGCCGCACCGCGCTTGTTGGTCATCGGCGCGCGCACACTGATCAGGTAGTTGCCATTGTCTTTTTCGGTCAGGACCGCGTGTGCCCGACCGGGGTTGCCGGTGGCCAGGTCGTTGCTGTACACCCCACTGACACGGCGCGCCCAGGCCTGGTCGGGCAGCAGGAACACGGCGCTACCCGGCTTGCTGTGCAGTGGCTGCAATCCTTCTGCCAGCGCCATATCCTCTTTGTAGCCAGTGCTGAGTTTCTTGAAATCCGGCGAGTTGAGTACAAAGTCCAGCGGATCTGCCGCTGCATACAGGCGCAAATACAGCGCCTGGGGATCGAAGTGTAGATCAAGGTGGGCGGCGGCTAAGGAGATGTGGGTGGTGGGGGGGGGGGGGGGGGGGGGGGGTGGGGGGGGGGGGTGGGGGGGTGGGGGGGGGGG
>JANPDE010000371.1:0-2699 GCA_031431315.1 Haliea sp. | reverse complement strand
AACCACCGCCCAGCACTACGAATTATCCCTGGAGCAGGCTGACGGTCGCTTCGACATGGAGCACAAGGCGAATCTGGGCGACAGCGACGACCTAACTGTAAAATTGAAGCCGTCGCTCGCGGTCAGAAGCGCTGGGCGACGTCTATCGTCGCGGGGATGACCGTGCCCGCCGTGTTCATGTTGGTGGCCCGGCGCAGGTCGGCAATGCCCTCATCGACCCGACCCAGCAACAGCCGCATGACACCGCGGTGATACACATAGGTCCAGGTGGATTCACCACCGGCCTGCACGGCCGCGTCGCAGGAACGCTCCGCGCTGGCGTAGTCGCCCTTTTCAAACCAGGCCCGGCACATCAGATCACTCGCCTCAGCCTCCGCTCGCCAGCGGCGCATCTCGGCGCCTCGGCCCTGCAACAGCGCCAGGGTGTGATCAGGATAGCCGTGCTGCAGAGCCAGTTCGGCCTTGCGCAATACAGTGGGTTGGTAGTCGCCGAGGGTGTCAGCGACCACCGGCCCCTGCCAGAGCAGGGCAGTGATGGACGCTGCGGCAAGCAGTGAGGCCAATTTTCTGTGGGTTCCCATTGTCGTTCCTCCTATGTCCGTCAGTGGACATGGGTCTAACACTATATCCACCACAAACGTATAGCCATCGAATAAATATATAGCTACTATGCATTTATGCATGGAAAAGACCCATTACGCGACTGGGCGGATATCCGCCTGTTTCTGGCGATCCAGGATCGGGGCAGCCTGGTCGCGGCAGCCGAACACCTGAACCTGACCCAGCCCAGCGTGGGTCGCAGGCTTGCGGCCATGGAGAGACGTTTTGGGACAGCACTGTTCGTGCGCGCCGGTCGCCGCATGCAGCTGACCGACGCGGGCTCTGCCATCCTGGACAGCGCGCGGCGCATGGAGCGTGAGATGCTGGCCATCGAGCGCAGTCTGGAAGTGCAGTCCACGGCACTAGTCGGCGAGGTGACGATTTCCGCGACGGAAGGAACGGGGACCGAATGGCTGACGCCGGTACTGCTGGATTTTCATGCGCGCTACCCGGAGATCCTCCTCAAGGTCCAGATCGAAAATCGCCAGGTGGATTTGCTCCGCCGCGAAGCCGACATCGCATTGCGCCTTGGTCAGCCGGCACAGCCGGACCTGATCGCGAAGCGTCTGGTGACCGTCGGCTTCGGTCTCTATGCCAGCAAACGCTACTTGCGCAATGCTCCTCCACTGAACTCACTCGAAGACCTGCACGCCCACAAGCTCGTCGGACTGCAGGCCGCAGGCGTGGGCATGCATGGTGTCGCAATGTTTCCCGCCGGCCAGACGCTGGCCGGCGCATTCGTTTACCTGAGCAACAGCTCCGCGGCGCAGCTCGCCGCGGTACAGGCGGGCTTCGGTATCGGCATCCTGTCGCATCGCTGGGCGGGCATTGCCGGCAAGCTCACGCGCGTGCTGCCGGACTTCACCGCGGCGTCGATCGACCTCTGGCTGGTAACCCACGAAGAGCTGCGCCATAGCGCTCGCATCCGCGCGGTGTTTGATTTTATTGCCGATCGGGCGCAGGCCGATGCGGACCTGTTTGAACGGGGCACCCGCGACTGACGTTACCAATCCTGATTACTTTAATCATCTGCTCAGGTTAAACTAAAAGCTGAAAGTGGATACGCCTCCAGGCGGAGTTTTTCTGAATACCATCGAAGCCAAAGAGTTTTTTACCCCCGCTGCAATCGGGAATCCGCATTCCTTGTATGCCCGCATGCGTGCGATAGCCCCCGTATGCCAGATTGGGGATATCCGGGCATTTCTGGTCAGCACGCATGCCGCTGTGGCAGAAGCGGTAAAGCGGCCTGACGATTTCTCGGCCCAACTCAAGGGTATGCTGGTGTGTGGTGAAGACGAGCGCCCCACAGTGTTTGACCTGGCGGCGATCGGCGCGACGTCTAATGTCATCGCAACAGCTGATGAGCCAGACCACACTGTTCACAGGCGATTGATGCTGCCGCCGCTGAAGGCATCACGCATTGCAGTTCTGGAGTCGGAGTTGCGGGTATTTGCGCGTGAGCGGGTGGCTGCATTCACCAAAGAGTGTGGCGGCGATATCTGCGTTGTTCTAGCTGAGCCGCTACCTGCTTATGTCGTCATGCGCCTGCTAGATCTCGGCGACGACGCACTGGAAGCAGTGCGTCGTTGGGCCATGATGGGCGGTGACTTTCTTGCCGGTCATCTCAACGCCGATCAAATGAATGGTGTGTTTGTCGAATCATTAGCTTTACATGAATTTTTGGGCGCACACCTTGATGCTGTGCAGGCACGGGAGCGAGCTCAGCGCGGTGAATCGTTGACGGCCACGCTCGCAGGTGGCGTCGATGATGGCCTGATTACACGCGAGCAGGCAGTTGGCATTCTATTGGTATTATTTGGCGCCGCCGGTGAATCCACTGCGAGCTTGCTGGGTTCAGCTATCCGCCTGCTCGTCATGGATCCTTCATTGCAAGAGCAGCTGCGCGGCGAACCGGCATTAATCCCGAATTTTATAGAGGAAGCGATGCGGCTCGAAACGCCGTTTAAATTTCATTACCGTTTTGTCAACAACGATACCCACCTGTGCGGCACTCCCCTTAAGACAGGAGATTTGTTGCTGCTGGGTTGGGCGGCGGCAAATCGCGACCCGGCAGTGTGGAGTGATGCCGATATGCTGAA
>JANPDE010000370.1:0-2400 GCA_031431315.1 Haliea sp. | reverse complement strand
CAAAGTTGATCTCAATGCCCTGGGCCAACAGTTTGTTATAGGCGGAGTTGAGGGAATAGGACAGGCTGTTTAACTGACTCGCCTGTTCGAACGGCGTATAGAGGGAGAAATCGACGATGTCGAACAGGATGACGGCCCGGCTTTTGACGTAACTGAGCCCGTAGCGCTTGATGACCTGTTCCACGGCTTCCAGTACCCGGGGTTCTTCGGTCAGCGCAGTATTGAGTTTTATAAAGGCGGGCGAGACCTTAAGCCGCTCGCTGACGGCGAACAGTTCTTCTCGGGTTTTGCGCCGCTGACCTGAAATCAGTTCACGGATAAAGGCCTCGTTATCCCGACTTTCGTCCGTCGTTGTGTCACCCGCAGCGCAGTAATTGCCGAGAAAGTAATGCGGCACGAAGATGACCAGCAGGCCGCGTTCGTCGGAACTCCAGCACAAAACGATATTCTGGCCCATGCGCCACTGCCGGCGTAGCGTGGTTTCCAGCGCCTTGAGGTTACCGCGCTGGACAATACTGATCGCGTTCAGCGCCTCCGTGCTGGCGCCTGCATTGCTACCCTCGCCAGGCACTATCTGCCCGGACTCGCCTGTCTTGCTCGATTTAGGCACGATACTCGTCTCCATTGGCTCAATGTAGTAGTGAACTGGGTCACAACTACTGGCATTATAGAGGCCTGTGGGCGCGGGAGCCACGCCTGATCTGTTCGATCTTGTCACGTTTAACTGAACCCGTATTGAAGGGGAGCACCTAGCATGTTGCACCGTCTGGTTTATTGTATTCTGGGGCCGGCGTTTATCCTTCTCTGCGCCTGCCAGGGCTATGACTTCAAGGTAAACGACAAAATCGTGTATGCGCCCAACCCGCTATTCAGCAATTTCACCGTTGCAGACCCGGGACTTTACAACTGTCTGAAGCAAGCCATCAACGATGGCGTTGTTTCCGAGCCAGAGCAGCTGACCACACTGGATTGCAGCTTTGCCGGCATCGAGAGCCTGGATGGCCTCTCGACCTTTACCGGACTCACGGCACTGCGTCTGTCCGCCAACAAGGTCCGAAATCTGGTTGAGATCAGCAACATCGTCACGTTACAGGAACTGTATCTGGACGATAACCAGATCATTGACCCTGTGCCGCTTTACGAACTACCTGCGCTGAGTAAGCTGGACCTGTCCGGCAACCCCGCCCTGCAGTGCCCTAAACCGGGGAGTTTGGCGCACGTGGCAACCGTGATACTGCCACAACACTGCCGCTGACAAAGCCCATGCCAGCATAAACGAGAGGAAATTCACAGTTATTGCAAAAAAGTGTGCGCTACGCCAGGTCGAGCCAATCAAAACCGCTCGCTTGCTCCGCGAAGATCACTCTATCCATGGAATCAAGTACGGACAGCAAAGCATTCTGCGCCCGCTCCCGACTGTTGTTTTTCTCGCTGACATGGGCCACAACCAGGTGGCGCAGTGCCGTGCAATTGATCTGCCGCAACAACTCCACCGCCTGCTGATTGTTCAAATGCCCCCAATCACCACCCACCCGGCGCTTCAAGTGGGGTGGATAAGGCCCATCCAGTAACATGGGAAGGTCGTGGTTGAATTCCAGCAGCAGGGCGTGACAGGCTCGAAAATTGGCAATCACATGTGGGGTGACACTGCCAATGTCAGTGAGTATACCCAGCGTGTGCCCACGGGAGCTCAGCCGATATTGGCAAGGCTCCGCCGCATCGTGCGGCACCGCAACCGCCTTGATGGACAGATCACCGACCAGGAAGGTGTCCTCGCAATTCAACAGGCGCTGATCATAACTGCCGTCGCAACGGCCCGTACGATAAGTGCCGTGGGTGAGATACACCGGAATGTGGAACTTGCGCGACAGTGCCGCGACGCCGCTGCTGTGGTCGGAATGCTCGTGGGTAACCAGTATCGCGTCAAGCTGCCCGGGCTCGACTTGCAGACGCGTCATACGCCGGGCAGTTTCGCGCACCGAGAAACCGCAGTCGATCATGACCAGCGTGTCGTCGGCGCGCACCAAAGTGGCGTTACCCTTGCTGCCCGAACCGAGGGAGGCGAATTGCACCAGCTAGCTCCTCGGCTCAGGCAACACAGCTTAATCGATGTTGCCCTTGATCATAATCAGCAGTTCCTGCTCTTCACGTTTCGTGAAGGCAATGCTTTCATCCTGGGGTCGCAACCGGATTGTCACTGCCTGCTCCGGCAGGGTTTGCATGGTGACCACAAAGACCTGACCAACCAGGAGTTGCGCATCATCACTGTTCCAGAGGGAGGCCCACCATCCTTGTTCCTGTGTTACCGACATGCCCAGAAAACGCACGTAGTAAACACCGCTACTTCGATCTTTATCCGTTATTTCAAAGGTGGATTTCTCCAGCGCACGCCCCACGGAG
>JANPDE010000369.1:0-18828 GCA_031431315.1 Haliea sp. | reverse complement strand
GTTCCACAAGGTGGGATTGGTGCCATTAATATCCGCCACGGTAAGAGTGAACAGATAATCGAGATGTTCCTCATCACCAACGTGCTTGGCGAATTGCTGGATGATCTCAGGGTCTGAGATATCCTTACGTTGCGACACGGCCGACATGAGTAGGTGGTTGCGCACCAGCCACACGACCAATGCAGTATCCTTCTGGTCCAGGCCGTGGTCACGGCAGAAGCGCTCTGCATCCACTGCACCCAGCTCCGAATGGTCTCCGCCGCGACCCTTGCCGATGTCGTGATAGAGCGCGGCAATATACAGCAGTTCCTGTTTGCGCAGCCGCCGAGCCACCCGGCTGGATACCGGGAACTTATCATCGAGATCGGGAAACTGGAAGCGCCAGGCGTTTTTGATCACCTCCAGCGTGTGGGCGTCAACGGTGTAGGTATGGAACAGATCGTATTGCATCTGCCCCATGATGCGGCCAAATTCGGGCAGGTAGTTACCCAGGATACCGTAGCGAGCCATGCGGCGCAGCTGTCGCGCCATTTCATTGGGACTGTCCAGAATATGCAGGAAGGTGCGCTTGTTCTGCTCCTCGGCTCTGAACGCTTCATCTACCAGGTGTCGATTGTCGCGAATCAGGCGTATGGTGGGTGCCGCGACTCCGATAATTTCCTTGTGCGTGGCGCACAACAGAAACACCTCCAGCAGTGCGTGGGGATGTTTGCCAAACAGGTTGTTGTTGCGCACCTCGATATAACCGTTGCGAATCTGGAAGCGATCGTTGAGGACGCTGATGTCATCCGCCATATTCTGTCGCAGGATTGCCTGGTCGAAGTTTTGGATCAGGACCTCATTCAGCTGTCCCAGCGCCAGCGCCCAGCGGTAGTAAGTTTGCATGAACTGTTCCACGGCGAGCTTGTCGCCATCCACCAGTCCCCACAATGCGGCGAGTTCTCGCTGGTGGTCGAACAGCAACCGGTCCTCCTCGCGGTTGGTGATCATGTGTAATGCGTAGCGCACTTGCCACATAAAATCGCGACCGGTGGACAGTAGTGTCATTTCATCGGTACTTAAGAACTCCTCGGCGGTGATTTTTTCCAGTGATTCCACCCCGAAATGGCGTTCGGCTATCCAGCCGATGACCTGCAGGTCGCGCAATCCCCCCGGCGAGCCCTTAACGTTGGGTTCAAGGTTGTACTCTGTATCTGCGAATTTCTTATGCCGTGCCTGCTGCTCTTCCAACTTGGCTTGGAAAAATTCCTGACTGGACCACATTTTGTCGGGGCCTGTCAGGTTACGTACCTGTTGCATCAAGTGTTCTGGACCACGAATGACTCGGGCTTCCATCAGGTTGGTCAGTATTGTGATATCCGCAGCAGCCTGTTGGACGCATTCCTCGACGTTACGGACACTGTGGCCAATACGCAGTCCGATATCCCATAACGAAGTCAGGAAGTTGGAAAGGACTTCCCTGCAGGTATCGCACTGATCACCCAACAAAATCAGCAAATCGACATCGGAGTGTGGGTGTAGTTCGCCTCTCCCATAACCGCCTACGGCGACCATAGCCAATTCCGCTGGCCCCCAGTCCTGCCTATCCCACAGGATGCCAAGCAGTGTGTCGATAAAGGCAGCGCGCTGGCGGATGAGATCCCTGGCTTGTGCCCCGGCACGAAATTGCTGATGCAGGTATTGGGTGGTGCTGGCAATAGCGCCCTTGCAGCACTGGATAACATTGCCACTATCCAGTTGTGCTTTGAAAGTCAGGGCATCGAACATCGCCGATGGCAGCAACATGCATTGTGCCGACATTATCCGTCCAGGCCCGTTTCAGTGCTGCGCCGCGTGAGAACCTCGCATCCATCCTCGGTAACGCATACAGTGTGTTCCCACTGCGCTGACAGGCGACCGTCGCGTGTCGTCACCGTCCAGCCATCCAGCTTGTTCAAACGGGTATGGCGCCGACCGGCGTTGATCATCGGCTCAATGGTGAAGGTCATGCCGGGCTCCAAAGCCATGCCTGCGCCCTTACGACCATAGTGCAGTATCTGCGGATCTTCGTGGAACACTTTACCAATGCCGTGGCCGCAATACTCCCGCACCACTGAATAATAATTCTGCTCCGCGTGCTGTTGAATCACATGACCGATATCGCCCAGTGTTGCACCGGGCTTGACCACCGCAATGGCTTTGTACAAACACTCCTGAGTGACCTCGATCAGGCGATAGGCATGCGTGGCCACTTCACCCACCTGAACCATAATACTGGAATCACCGTGGTACTCATCCTTGATCACCGTTACGTCAACGTTGACGATATCCCCGTTCTTCAATTTTTTAGAGTCAGAAGGGATGCCGTGACAAACGACGTCGTTAATCGAGGTACAAATAGAGCGTGGAAAGCCGTGGTAATTCAACGGCGCGGGAATCGCCTGCTGTGTCCGCGTAATATAGTCATGGCAAATACGGTCCAGTTCACCCGTGGTAACTCCCACCGTAACGTAAGGCACGATCATTTCCAGGACTTCGGCCGTGAGACGGCCTGCGATGCGCATCTTGTTTATCTCATCCGCTGACTTGATCAATGCAGCCATCGTTAACCTGTTGATATATGGGAATAAAAAATTCTAAATTCGGGTCTGCGCCGAGCCGCAGCGGACTCATTCTACCCTATTCGATTGGCAAATGAGTGGCAAATGAGTATTGCAACGACTACTGCGCAGGGCCAGGCCCTTTTATCCCCGTCCTCGTTATGGTATAAAGCGCGCCTCCTATCGGGGCGCTAAGGCCAAATCCTGCCGGATGAGGTTGGCCCGGGATAGGAAAAACCACAACGACACACACATATCAGTACCTGTTCCAGGGTGCCGCCCAGCCTGTTAGGCCCGGGTGGTTTGGTGACAGGGATATGTGGAGGATTAACCCACACAAGGTAACTACTATGTCTCAAGTGCAAGTTAGCATGCGCGACCTGCTTCAGGCGGGCGCACATTTCGGTCACCAAACCCGTTACTGGAATCCAAAAATGGACCAGTACATCTTCGGTGCACGCAACAAAATTCACATCATTAACCTCGAGTATACAGTCCCCGCCTTCAACGAGGCGCTGGAGATGGTGAAGCGACTGGCTGGCAACAAGAACAAGATCTTGTTCGTCGGTACCAAGCGCGCAGCAGGCAAGGTCATACGAGAGCAGGCGGAGCGCGCGGGAATGCCTTTTGTCAGTCATCGCTGGCTGGGTGGCATGCTGACCAACTACAAAACAATACGTGCCTCGATAAAGCGCCTGCGCGATCTGGAAGCGCAGCAAAGTGACGGGACCTTCGAAAAACTGACTAAAAAAGAAGCGCTAATGCGTTCACGGGATATGCAAAAACTCGAACGCAGCATTGGTGGTATCAAGGATATGGGCGGTTTGCCCGATGCGCTATTTGTAGTGGACGTAGACCATGAGCGCATCGCCATCAGCGAGGCCAACAAGCTGGGAATTCCCGTAATCGGCATCGTTGATACCAACAGCAACCCCGACGGCGTGGATTACATCATCCCCGGAAACGATGACGCAATCCGTGCGATCAAGTTGTATGTGACCGCAGTGGCCGATGCCTGTCTGGCGGGCAAGATTGAGTCCGGTGATGTTGCCCTGGCAAAGAATGAATTTGTCGAGGAAGACATTGCGTCAGTCGAAGTAACTGTTGATGCTGCCGCGTTTGAAGCAGGCATGGAACCATAAGGCTTGCGGAGCGAGTTACGGAATAGGCGCTGGCCGCTTTGGTCAGCATGTGATATTTCCCCTGGTGTGGTAGCCGGGGGTTTTCGTTTTTGGGAACCTGATTCCTGGTTTTAGAAGAGGAGGAACACCTATGTCAGCATCACTGGTAAAAGAACTGCGTGAGCGCACTGGCTTGGGCCTGTTGGAGTGCAAAAAGGCACTTGCGGCCGTCGGTGGCGATGTCCAGTTGGCTATAGAGGAGCTGCGCAAATCCAGTGGCATGAAAGCTGCCAAGAAGGCGGGTCGAACCGCAGCTGATGGAGTGGTTGCCACGCGGATAGCCGATGACTGCAGCTTTGGCGTATTGGTGGAGGTGAATAGTGAAACCGATTTTGTAGCCCGCGATGAAAATTTCCTGGGGTTCGTCAATCGGGTCGTCGATGCTGCATTTGTGGCGAAGCAGTCAGATGTATCAGCTGTGATGTCCGGCGAGTTGGAGTCGGCACGTGAAGCGTTGGTGCAGAAGATCGGTGAAAATATCGGTGTACGACGAATTGCATTGATTCACGCCGACGCAGGGGTCGTGGGCTCCTATGTACACAGCAACAATCGCATTGCGGTATTGGTTGAGCTGAAGGGCGGAGACCAGGACCTGGCCAAAGATGTCGCCATGCATGTAGCCGCAGTAAACCCGCAAGTCGTCTCGGCTGCAGATATGCCGGACGAACTGGTGGCGAAAGAGAAAGAAATATTCGTGGCACAGGCCCGGGATTCTGGCAAGCCTGCTGACATCATAGAGAAGATGATCGGTGGTCGTATCAAAAAGTTTCTGGCAGAGAACAGCCTGACTGAACAACCCTTCGTGAAAAATCCCGATATTACGGTTGGCAAGCTGGTCTCCAGTGCCGGTGCCGAAATTGTTTCCTTTGTTCGCTTCGAGGTAGGTGAGGGTATCGAAGTCGAGAAAGTCGACTTCGCTCAGGAAGTGGCGGCACAGCTCAACAGCTGATCAGGTCACACAGTGCCTTTAAATGCGGAGCAGCGGCCCCGTTTATTGAAGCCACTAGGGAGATTGCCTGATGTCCTGTAAGATATTACCCAGCTTTTGGAGGGAGTTCTATGCCTCAGTCGGCAGCTGATAAAAAATATAAACGAATACTGCTCAAACTCAGTGGTGAGGCGTTAACCGGTAGCGAAAATTTTGGTATTGACCCTAAGATCCTGGATTCGATGGCACTGGCGATTGGACAGCTGGTGGGAATCGGTGTCCAGGTTGGTCTTGTGGTCGGAGGTGGCAATCTTTTTCGCGGCGCTGCCCTGCAAAAGGCGGGACTGGATCGGGTGACCGGAGATCAAATGGGGATGCTGGCCACTGTCATGAATGCCCTGGCCATGCGTGATGCGCTGGAGCGCTCCAATATTGCGACTCAGGCTATGTCCGCCATTCCGATGACCGGAGTTGTGGACCACTACGACCGGCGCAAGGCTATCCGCGCACTCATGAACGGCGATGTCGTGATCTTTTCAGCCGGCACCGGCAATCCTTTCTTTACCACGGATTCTGCGGCCTGCCTGCGCGCGATTGAAATGGACGCCGAACTGGTGCTCAAGGCAACCAAGGTCGACGGCGTCTATTCTGCCGATCCAATGAAAGTAGCCGATGCAGTGAAATATGAGCGCCTGAGCTACGATGAAGTGTTAGATAAGAAACTTGAGGTCATGGATTTGACCGCCATCTGCCTGTGTCGCGACCACAAGATGCCGGTGCGGGTATTTAAAATGGAAAAGCCAGGTGCGCTGCTTAACATCGTCAGGGGCGGCAACGAAGGCACATTGATCGCGTAGCGCTGTGCTGGGAGGAGAATCAACATGATCAATGATATAAAGGACGACGCCAAAGAGCGCATGGCAAAGAGCCTGGACGCGCTGGCGCATCATTTTAACAAGATTCGCACCGGGCGCGCTCATCCCAGCCTGTTGGAAGGATTAAAAGTCGAGTATTACGGTACAGACACACCCCTCAACCAGGTAGCCAATATTACGGTGGAGGACGCCCGCACACTGTCGCTGTCAGTGTGGGACAGGAGCATGATTCCCGCAGTAGAAAAAGCTATATACAAGTCTGACCTGGGCCTGAATCCCGTCACAGCTGGCGAGGTGATCCGTATTCCCATGCCCATGCTGACCGAGGAAACCCGCAAGGGCTTTATTCGTCAGGCCAGGCATGAAGCTGAGTCGGCCAGGGTCTCGGTGCGCAATGCGCGGCGCGATGCCATGGCCATGCTCAAGGACTTGGTGAAGGAAAAGGACATCAGTGAAGACGACGAGCGTCGCGGGCAGGACGAGGTGCAGAAATTAACCGATGGCTGCGTCGCCAAAATCGAAAAGTTGTTGGCCGAGAAAGAAGCCGACCTGATGGAAATATAGCAGCCGCCAGTGGCTACCCGCGAACAATTATCTGCCCCGGAGGATAGCTTGGCACCGGTAATTCCCCGCCATGTGGCTATTATTATGGACGGCAATAACCGCTGGGCAAAACGCAAGGGTGTATCTGGTCCTTCGGGTCACCGTGCAGGCGTGGAGGCAGTGCGCGGTATATTGCGCGCCTGCAAGCGCCACGGGGTAGAAGTGCTGACACTGTTTGCCTTTAGCAGTGAGAACTGGGGTCGGCCGGTACCTGAAGTACGCGCCTTGCTGGCGCTGTTGTCTCGCTACCTGCGCAATGAAGTCAGGGAGTTGCATAAGGATGAAATCCGCATTCGCTTCATCGGCGAGCGGCGGCGTTTCAGTCAACGCCAGCAAAACCTGATGCAGCAATCGGAAGACCTGACCCGTGGCAACACCGGTGCGACGGTGGTCATCGCGGTGGATTACGGTGGTCAGTGGGACATTGCCCAGGCCGCCCAGAATCTGGCCCGACAAGTGCAGGCGGGCAGGCTGCAGCCGCAGGATATTACTCCCGACCTGATTGATAGCACCATCTCAATCAGCGACTTGCCGAGGCCGGATTTGTGTATTCGCACCGGGGGCGATGCCCGCATCAGCAACTTCATGCTCTGGCACTTTGCCTACACCGAACTGTACTTCACTGACACCTTGTGGCCCGATTTCTCGGAAACGGAATTTGCCCGTGCCCTGGCCGAATACAGCCGGCGCGAGCGTCGTTTCGGCCTGCGTGAACCAGACGGACTGGTTGCGGGCATGCACTCCAATGCTTAAACAGCGCGTTATCACCGCCGTGCTGATGGCGGGATTGTTTCTGGCCGCTATCGCGTATCTACCGGTACCCGGGCTGGCGCTGTTTTTCGGCATTCTTATCGGGTTGGGCGCCTGGGAGTGGTCCAGCCTGGCCGGTTGGCAGCAGCCAGTAGCTCGTGTTTTCTATGTATTGTTGGTGCTGGCTGCGCTGGTTGCCATTTACCGGTATGCTCAGTTGGGTGATCACCCGCAACGCGGTCGGGTGCAACCACTATTGGGCCTGGCTTGCCTGTGGTGGTCCTTCGCGCTGTTATGGATTAAGGGTTACCCCGACAGCGCCGTGCTCTGGCGCCATGTGATCATGCGCAGCGCGATGGGAATACTGATCCTGGTGCCGGCCTGGATGTCCGCGCTTTACCTGCTCAGCTTCCCCCCGGGGGGTTTATTATTGGTAATCATGGTCATTGTTGTAGCTGCTGCGGATATTGGCGCTTATTTTTCGGGCAGGCAATTCGGTAAGCACAAGTTGGCCGTGCTGGTCAGTCCCGCCAAGACCTGGGAGGGTTTCTGGGGAGGCGTGATTGCGTGCGCGTTGCTGGCCGTGCTGTTGTGGTATGTCCTGCCGGAGCGCGCGGCTCATATCGGCCTCGCCTCGGTCATGGCGGTGACCGTCACGACGGCACTGGCCTCGGTGATCGGGGATTTGACGGTGAGTATGGTGAAGCGCGAAAGTGGTGTAAAGGACAGTGGCAGCTTGCTGCCAGGCCACGGTGGTGTGTTGGATCGTCTGGACAGTCTGTGTGGCGCGGCACCGGTGTTTGCGCTGGGTTTACTGCTGGTGGGATGGTAGCTATGGCCCCGAAAACGCGTTTGGTCAGTGTGCTGGGTTCCACCGGTTCTATCGGTATCAATACCCTGGATGTGATCGCTCGACATCCAGATCACTTTGAAGTCTTCGCCCTGGCAGCACATTCATCAGTCGATAGCATGCTCGCCCAGTGCCTGGCGTTCGTGCCGCGCTATGCAGTTATGATGGATGAGGCTGCAGCAACCCTGCTCAGGCAGCGCTTGCCGTCGGGCTTCCCGACGCAAGTCCGGTGCGGAGAGAGTGGCCTGGCGGACATCGTTACCGCGCCGGAGGTTGATGTCGTCATGGCGGCAATCGTCGGGGCTGCTGGACTGCCCTCCACGCTCGCGGCGGCGCGGGCGGGGAAAACCCTGCTGCTGGCGAATAAGGAATCGCTGGTTATGGGCGGACACCTGTTGATGCAAGCAGTGCGTGAAGCAGGTGCCCGCTTGCTGCCTATCGACAGTGAACATAATGCGATTTTCCAGTGTATGCCAGTGGACGCCTATGCCACGCCCTCGACGAGAAACGTCAACAAAGTACTGCTGACGGCCTCGGGCGGACCGTTTCGTCGCTGGAGCCTGGCGCAGATGATAGCTGCCACTCCGGATCAGGCCTGCGCGCACCCCAACTGGTCCATGGGGCGCAAAATTTCCGTGGACTCCGCAAGCCTGATGAACAAGGGACTGGAGTTCATCGAGGCGTGCTGGATTTTTGACCTCGCGCCCGGGCAGGTGGAGGTGGTCGTTCATCCGCAGAGCATCATCCACTCGCTGGTACAGTACGTGGATGGCTCGGTGCTGGCGCAACTGGGTAACCCGGATATGCGTACTGCCATCGCTTACGGTCTCGGTTGGCCGGGGCGTCTGGCGTCCGGCGTGGCACCCCTGGACCTTGTAGCCACCGCCCGCCTCGATTTTGAGGCGCCGGATGAGTCGCGCTTCCCCTGCCTGCGCCTGGCGCGGGAATCCGTGGCGGCCGGTGGCACAGCCATGGCCGTGTGTAATGCAGCCAACGAAGTGGCCGTGGCGGCTTTCCTTGATGAAAAAATTCGTTTCACAGATATCCCGGCGGTAATAGAGTACACGCTGGAACGGGTGGACATTGTTGAACCTACTACCTTAGCCGTGGTCAATGCTGCCGATGGCCAGGCGCGTGAATGTGCCTATGCTTTCCTGGCAGATCTTCAACAGCCCACCACAGCGGTGAAGCGAGTCTGATGGAACTTCTTTATACGATAGCCCTGACTCTGGGCACACTCGCGGTACTCGTGGCAATTCACGAATTTGGCCATTTCTGGGTAGCGCGTCGTTGTGGCGTGCAGGTCTTGCGCTTCTCCATCGGTTTTGGCAAGTCGCTGTACAATTGGCGCGATCGACAGGGCACGGAATACAGCATTGCTGCGATACCCTTGGGCGGCTATGTCAAAATGCTGGACGAACGTGAGGGCGAGGTGCCGGCCGCCGAACTCCATCGGGCATTTAATCGAAAGTCCCCGCTACAGCGTATCGCCATAGTCAGCGCCGGGCCCCTGGCGAACCTGTTATTGGCGGTCGTCGCGTTCTGGTTTGTGTATATGGCCGGGGAGTCAGGCTATGTGCCGCTTATTGACAAGGTTGAACCGGACTCCATCGCGGCTGTGGCAGGTTTGGAGGCCGGGCAGGAGATAGTGTCCGTCGATGGCGCCCCGACACCGACCTGGCAGGCGCTCAGTTTCCGTTTGCTGGACCGTATTGGCGATACTGGCACCATAAAGTTCGCGGTGACATACCCGGACTCCGGGGTGGTCTACGAGTCAGAGGCGACCATTGACCGCTGGCTGTCGGATGAAGAGGAGCCAGACTTGTTCGCGGGCTTAGGGTTCAGCCTGTTTATGCCCGAGGTGCCCCCCGTGGTGGGCGAAGTGGTGGCAGGGGGTCCGGCGGCGTCGATTGGTTTACGCCCGGGCGACAGGGTGTTGCGGGCCAACGGTGAGGCCATGACTCTGTGGATGGACTGGGTCAATTATGTTCGGGCGCGGCCGGAGCAGCCTATCGAGGTGGAATACCAACGCGGCAGCGAGATTTCGCGCGCGATCATGGTGCCCGAGCGTGTTACCGATGAAAAGGGTGAGGAGATTGGCCGCGTCGGCCTGGCAGCGGCTATCCCCGAGATGCCGCCAGAGATGATACGACAGTACCCACGTGGGCCGGTGGAAGCGCTGGGCGCGAGCGTGTCTCGCACCTGGGAACTGTCCGTGTTTACCCTGAAATCCATCAAAAAGATGTTGCTGGGCTTAATCTCACCAAAAAACTTGAGTGGACCCATCACCATTGCTAAAGTGGCGACCGCGTCGGCCAAATCCGGCCTGGAGTCCTATATCAGCTTCCTGGCCTTGCTGAGTGTCAGTCTGGGAGTATTAAACTTGTTGCCTATTCCAGTGCTCGATGGGGGTCATTTGTTGTTTTATACGATCGAGCTATTGGCGGGGCGCCCAGTACCTGAGAAGATACAGTCCGCGGGCTATCAGGTGGGGCTCTTTCTGGTGCTCGGCATGATGATGCTGGCTCTATACAACGATTTCACTCGCCTGTATTAGGCGCGGTGAACATAATTTTAATGGAATTCCCCGGACTGCGGCTTACCTGGGGCTATTGGATAAACTTTGATTAGACAGATGCCTTTAGTGCTGGCTCTGGTGCTGTTCGTGATCGCACCTTTTGCCTCTGCCCAGACGTTTATCATTTCCGATATTCGCGTGGAAGGGTTGCAGCGTATTTCTCCCGGAAGTGTATTCGCCGCCCTGCCAGTTGCGGTGGGCGACGTTGTTGACGAGCGAACAATCAGGGCCGCCACGCGCAGTTTGTTTGCCACTGGCAATTTCGATGATATCCAGATCGGCCAGGATGGCAATGTACTGGTTATTATAGTGACTGAGCGACCCAGCATCAGTGAGATCAATATCGAGGGTAACAAGGCAATTGAAACGGACGCGCTGCTGGAGGGGTTGAAGGGTGCCGGCCTGTCGGTAGGGCAGGTATTCCAGCGCTCAACTCTGGAAGGTATGCAACTGGAGTTGCAGCGACAGTATGTTTTGCAGGGTCGCTATGATGCCGCAATCGAAACCGAGGTAATTCCCGAACCGCGCAATCGCGTCACCATTAATATAGACGTTGACGAAGGGACAGTCGCCGCCATTAAACATATCAATGTGGTGGGCAATACCGTCTTCACTGACGATGAATTGAGCGACGAGTTTGAACTGCGCACCACGGGCTGGTTTTCGTTTTTTACCAACGACGACAAGTACTCAAAGGAAAAGCTGACCGGCGACCTGGAGACCCTCACGTCCTACTACATGGACAGGGGATATCTACAGTTCCGCATCGATTCCACCCAAGTATCAGTTTCTCCGGACAAGAAGGAAGTCTATATCACCGCCAATATCACCGAAGGCGAGATTTTTACCGTTAGCAAGGTGGATATGTCTGGCGATCTGGTGCTACCTGAAACGGATCTGCGACGCTTTTTACTCATCGCCGATGGCCAGGTTTTCTCCCAGGTGATGGTGACCTCCACCGAAGAGGCGCTGACCAAGCGCCTGGGTGATGAAGGCTATAATTTTGCCAAGGTAACCGGTATTCCCGAGGTTAATGACGTCGATAACACGGTCGCCATGAAATTTTTCGTCGATCCGGGTAAGCGCACCTATGTACGCCGCATCAGTTTCAAGGGCAACATGAAAACTGCTGATGACGTGCTGCGCCGGGAGATGCGGCAGATGGAGAGCGCGCCCGCCTCGGCGGCTGCGATTGAGCAGTCACGGGTACGTCTGGAGCGGTTGGGCTATTTCAAAACGGCCACTGTCGAGACGCCCGGAGTGGCTGGCCATGACGACTTGATTGATGTGGAATACACGGTGGAGGAGCAGTCCTCCGGCAGCATCGGGGCCAGCATTGGCTATGCTCAGGATGCCGGAATCATTCTGGGATTGAACCTGGAGCAGGACAATTTCCTCGGCACGGGCAAGCGCATTGGCATAGGCCTGAACTCCTCTCGCTACCAGGATTTCTATAATTTCAGTTACACCAACCCCTACTACACAGTGGATGGGGTGAGTCGTGGGTTCAATGTGTTTTATCGCGCCACCGACCTGGAAGAGGTCAATATCGCAAACTACAGCACCAACACACTGGGTGCGGCTGTCAACTATGGCTATCCGCTCTCGGAAACGCAGCGTGTTGGCCTGAGTTTGGGTGTGGCCAATACAGAGATCGAGACTGGGCAGTTCGCTGTTCAGGAAATCGAGGCTAGCCCGCGCCTTGATATAAATGGTGTGGATGACTGGTTCGACAGCACGCTTGTGGATGGCAAATATACTGCTCCGGAGGTCCTCAATCCGCTTAGCACCCTGCCCCCAAGTTACCAAGCTACTCCTGGAGAAGACGGCTTTCTTAACATCTATGGCAATGACTTCCTGAACTACACCGTGACCAGTAGTTGGACCCAGTCGACGTTAAATCGCGGTCGCATGGCGACACGCGGCGCGTCACAGAATGTAGCGCTTGAGGTGTCCGTGCCGGTCTCTGACTTAGAGTTCTATAAATTGACCTACAACGGAGAAATTTTTTACCCGGTACCCTTGCTTGATACCTGGACACTACGCCTGCGCACCGAGCTAGGCTATGGCGGCGGTTATGGCGGCACCGATGAACTGCCGTTTTACGAAAACTTTTTCGCGGGCGGCTTTGGTTCGGTCCGCGGTTATAAGAGCAATACGCTGGGCCCGCAAAGTACGCCAGCTCAAGCCTATGTGGTCGCTGCACCAGTAACTGTAATCAATCCTGATGGCACGGCAGCCCAGATTGGCGGCCCTGACGGCAATGAGTTTGGCTATGTCGCCAGTGATAACGAATTGCTATACAACCAGGTAGACAACAACGGAAGTGACTCTTTCGGTGGCAATGTGATGGTAGTAGGCAGTGCCGAGTTATTGTTTCCGCTACCGTTTATCAAGGATCAGAGCCAGTTGCGTACCGGCTTTTTTCTGGACGCCGGTAATGTTTACGATACTAACTGCGGCACAACCCAGGTGAATTGTTTCGATGTGGACCTTAACGAACTGCGCTACTCGGCCGGCGTCGGATTGACCTGGATTACCGGGTTTGGCCCCATGTCGTTCAGTCTCGCCAAGCCGCTGAATTCTAACGAGTTTGATGAAGAAGAAATTTTCCAATTTACACTGGGCCGGGGTTTCTAATTTTTTGTTGTTAATTACTGGAGGAAAAAGTGTCTAAATTACTTAAAGTTGTAATCGCTGTAATGGCGTTCTCTGTCTCTACGCTTGGCTGGACCCAGGATAAAATCAAGGTGATCGATGTGCAGGGTGCTATCCTGCAAACGGATGTCGCCCAGAAGCGTTTGGGCGAGGTCAGGGACCAGGCAGAATATAAGAAGAACAAGGCAGAGTATGATCGGCTGAAGTCTGAGGGAGAAGCGCTTCTCAAGACCTACCAGAAAGACGCTGCGGTCATGAGCCAGGACCAGAAAGCGGCTGCCCAGAAGAAATTGACCGCCATGCAGGATGACCTGGATCATGTGACCAGCAAACTGCAACAGGCCGAACAGGCCGCAGGTCAGGCATTGCTGCAGGATATGGCGCCGAAAGTGCAGGAAGTTCTGCGTGAACTGATTGAGAAGGAAGGTATCGGCCTGTTGCTGCAACGCAATGCTGTGGTCCACGCTGAACCCAGTTACAGTATTACCCAACAAGTTACTGACAAGCTGAATCAGCTCAATACGAAGAAATAGAGCCTGTCCGCGCTGCATCGCAGCGCGGGTTCACCGCTGAAATCCATACACGGATCTGGTGGCATTCGAGTGGCAGCGACAACTTCGGATGGGAGAGGTGAAGTCGAGGATGCACATCACGGATATTCGCAAGTATCTGCCACATCGCTATCCTTTCCTGCTGGTTGATCGTGTGGTCGAAATACACGCCGGTGAATCCATTGTTGCTTATAAAAACCTGAGTGTTAATGAGCCGTTTTTTGACGGCCATTTTCCCCATAATCCCATCTTCCCCGGCGTGTTGCTGATCGAAGCGATGGCCCAGGCGGCAGGTATCCTGGGTTTTTACAGCCAGGGTAAAACCACTGAAGACGGATCGACCTATTATTTTGCCGGCGCCGACAATGTACGCTTCAGGCGCGTGTGCGTACCGGGTGACCGGATCATGTTGCGCGCCTCTGTCATTTCACAACGGCGCGGCATCTGGAAGTTTGATGTCAGTTCCGATGTGGATGGTGAGATCGCGTCCACTGCGACCATTCTCTGTGCCGATCGCTGAAGTGCACTATGACGGCATCGCCCTGGCTGGTGTGGACGAAGTCGGTCGCGGCCCGCTGGCCGGTGACGTCGTGGCAGCTGCCGTCATACTGGATCCGCAGCGCCCTATCGTTGGACTGCGCGATTCCAAGAAACTGTCCGCCGCCCGCCGGCAGGAACTGGCACTGCAGATCAGGGAGCGCGCCCTGGCCTGGTCCATTGCCAGTGCCAGTGTGGCTGAGATTGATGAATTGAATATCCTGCAGGCGTCCCTGTTAGCCATGCAACGGGCGGTCCTGGCATTGCATCCCCAACCCGAGTATGTGCTGGTGGACGGTAACCGCCTGCCACGCTGGCACTATGCCTCGGCAGCCGTGGTGCGGGGGGACGACCGGGTGCCGGCCATTGCAGCAGCATCCATACTGGCCAAGGTACACCGGGACAGTGCACTCATCGCCCTGGAAGTCCAATATCCGGGTTACGGGTTTGCGTCGCACAAAGGCTATCCCACGCCGGCACATCTGCAGGCGCTACATACGCATGGGGTGACGCCGGTACACCGGCGTAGCTTCGCGCCGGTAAAAAAAATACTGGCTGCGTCTTAGTCCCGGTGCAACCAGAATGACTAGTCGCGTACAATCAGGACATGACTGATTTCGTTCACCTGCGCCTGCACACTGAGTACTCCCTGGTCGATGGCCTGGTCCGGATCAAGCCTCTTGTAGGGCGGGTGGCCGAATTGGGTATGCCCGCGGTGGCCGTTACCGATATTTGCAATTTCTACGCCCTGATCAAGTTCCGCAAGGCCGCTTTCGCCGCCGGAGTCCAACCCATTTTCGGGGTCGACCTGATGGTTATGGATGCCCAGGACCCGGAGCGAGCCTACCCGCTGTGCCTGCTGGCGATGAACAAGGCGGGTTATCGCAATCTGACCCTGCTCATCTCGCGCGCTTACACACACGGTCAGCACCTGGGCGTGCCTTACGTTAGCAAGGCTTGGCTGGAGGAGGCCTGTGAAGGGGTCATCGCGTTGTCCGCGGGTGCCGCGGGCGATGTGGGACAGGCCCTGCTGGGCGACCGGTCGGCACTCGCGGCCGAACGCGCCCGTTACTGGATGGACCTGTATCCCGGACGCTTTTACCTGGAATTGCATCGCACTGGCAGGGAGGGCGATGAAGCCCATCTGCACGCTGCGGTAAAGCTGGCGCAGGAGTTGCAGTGCCCGGTGGTGGCGACCAATGATGTGAGGTTTCTCCAGGCGGTTGAATTCGAAGCCCATGAAACCAGGGTGTGTATCCGTGAGGGCCGGACTTTGGACGACCCGCGCCGGGCGCGCCACTATACCGAGCAACAGTACCTGCGCTCGCCCGCGGAGATGGCGGAGCTCTTTGCGGATATTCCGGAAGCCCTGGAGAACAGCGTCGAGATCGCCCGTCGCTGCAATGTGGTGCTGCAACTGGGAGTGCCCTACCTGCCCGACTACCCGGTACCTGCGGGCCTCGCCATGGACGAATTTTTCCGGCAGCAGTCCCACCAAGGACTGGACCAACGCCTGCAGGTACTCCTGGACCGAGGCGCCCAGGACTACTTGCAGCGACAGCAGGTCTACCGTGAGCGCCTGGATTTTGAGCTGGATACCATAATCCAGATGGGCTTTCCCGGCTATTTCCTGATAGTGATGGACTTTATCCGCTGGGCCAAGGGCAATGATATTCCGGTGGGGCCGGGACGGGGCTCCGGCGCCGGTTCCCTGGTGGCTTACGCGCTGCAGATCACCGATCTGGATCCACTGGCGTATGACTTATTGTTCGAGCGCTTCCTGAATCCCGAACGGGTATCCATGCCGGATTTCGATGTTGATTTCTGCATGGAAAAGCGCGACCGGGTGATCGAGTATGTGGCCCAAACCTATGGTCGGGAGGCGGTGTCCCAGATTATTACCTTCGGGACCATGGCGGCCAAGGCGGTGGTGCGCGATGTCGCCCGGGTGCAGGGCAAGTCCTACGGTCTGGCAGACAAATTATCCAAAATGATTCCGTTTGAAGTGGGGATGACCCTGGCCAAGGCCCTGGAGCAGGAGGAACCCCTGCGGGAGTTCCTGCAGGCAGACAGCCAGGCCCAGGAAATCTGGGATATGGCCGAGCAACTGGAAGGTGTGGTGCGCAATGTGGGCAAGCACGCCGGTGGTGTCGTCATTGCGCCCTCGAAACTCACCGATTTCGCGCCACTGTACTGCGATGAGAGTGGCACTGGCCTGGTCACGCAGTTCGACAAGCGCGATGTGGAAGATGCCGGTCTGGTAAAGTTCGACTTCCTCGGCCTGCGCACCCTGACCATCATCGACTGGGCAGTAAAAATCATTAATCCCACCCGGGAGAGGGCCGGGGAACTGCCTCTGGATATCACGCAGATCCCGTTGGATGATGCCGCCAGTTTTGCACTGCTCAGGTCCGGCGAGACCACCGCCGTGTTCCAGCTCGAATCTCGCGGCATGAAGGAACTGATCGAGCGGATGCAACCGGACTGCTTCGAGGACATAGTGGCCCTGCTGGCGCTGTTTCGTCCCGGCCCACTGCAGTCGGGGATGGTGGACAACTTCATCAATCGAAAGCACGGCCGCGAGAAACTGTCCTACCCGGATGCGCAGTACCAGCACCCGTGGCTACAGCCTATCTTGCAACCCACCTACGGCATTATTCTCTACCAGGAACAGGTGATGCAGATCGCCCAGGTGCTGGCGGGTTATACCCTCGGGGGAGCCGATGTATTGCGTCGGGCCATTGGCGATAAAAAGGCTGATGAGATGACCAAGCAGCGGGAGGTATTTGAAACAGGGGCCAGGGCCAAGGGCGTGGACGGCAACCTGGCGATCAAGATTTTTGACCTCGTTGAAAAGTTCGCCGGCTACGGTTTCAACAAGTCCCACTCGGCGGCGTACGCACTGGTGTCCTACCAGACTGCCTGGCTGAAGACGCGCTACCCGGCGCACTTCATGGCGGCGGTGATGAGCTCGGAGTTGGATAATACCGACAAGATCGTGGTGTTCGTGGATGAATGCAAGCGCATGAAGCTGGCGCTGAGATTGCCCGATGTCAACGAAGGCCAGTACATGTTCACCGTGAATTTGCACGGGGACATCATCTACGGCCTGGGCGCCATCAAAGGTCTGGGCGCGGGACCGGTTGATAGTATCCTGCAGGCCCGCAATGCCGGAGGCCCCTTCATCGACCTGTTCGATTTTTGTGCCCGCACCGACCCACGCAAGGTCAATCGCCGCGCTCTCGAAGCGATGATTCGCTCCGGCGCCCTGGACTCGCTGCACGTGGAGCGCTGGGTGCTGTTGGCCGCCCTGGAAGATGCCCTGAAAGCGGCCGAGCAAAGTGCCAGTAATCGCGATAGTGGCATCGACGATTTGTTCGGTGAAGTGGTGCCGAGCCAACACAATGGCAACGGTGACGTGTATGCGGCATTTCGAGGGGTGCGTTCCTGGTCGGATAAGGAGCGCCTGGGTGGCGAACGCGACACGCTGGGACTCTATATCACCGGGCACCCTGTTGACGAGTACAGGGAAGAGGTGCGCAAGTTCGCGCCCAATCGCATCGCCGACCTGAGTCCGGACAGCCACGGCAATTATGGTAATCAAGGCAACCAGGGAAGCCAGGTGGTAGTCGGTTTGATCATGTCAACACGAACAGTAAACAGTCGGCGCGGCACCATGGGGGTCATGACGCTGGATGACAGCAGCGCCCAGATCGAGGTCACGCTATTTTCCGAAGCGTATTCCGAATTTCGGGAACTGTTGGTGAAGGATACGATCGTGATTGCCGAGGGTCGGGTCTCTGTTGATGACAGAACCGGGAAGCTGGCCATGCGTGCCAGTGGCCTGCGCAGCCTCGCTGCGGCCAGGCAGAGTAAAGTATCTGACCTTACCATTGAAGTCTGTGCGGAAAAAGTCGACGAACAGTTTGCCGCGTTGCTGGAAAAAACACTGGCCGGCGGCGCCGGCGGCAGTTGTCCGGTCTCCCTGCTGTACCGACAACCGCGCAATTCAGCGCGCATCAGGCTGGGTGCGCGCTGGCGGGTTATTCCCAGTGATGAACTGCTGCGCGAATTGCGCGAGGTGGTGGGTGCCCAGGGGGTTGTCCTGCAGTATCACTGACTCCGCGCGGCTGAATCCTCGCGGCTTGCCGCGTACCGACCGGGTCGCGTACCGACATTGTAATTTCTTTAGTCTTGGATAAATGGAGATAAGTATGTTGCTGAAAGACAAGGTAGTGATTGTGTCGGGTATTGGTCCTGGCCTTGGCCAGGAGCTGTCCACCCTGGTGGCGAGGGAGGGTGCTGCGGCGGTGGTGCTGGCGGCGCGCACACAGGCCAAGCTCGATATCGCCGAGCGGGAGATACGCGAACTCGGTCTGGGAACCGCAGTGTTGAAAGTGCCCACGGATATCGCCGATCAGGGACAGTGCCAGGTATTGGCAGACCGCGCAGTCAAGGAGTTCGGGCGTATCGATGTGCTGTTCAACAGCGCTTATGATCCGGGCAGTTTTGAACCGATTGAAAGCGCCAGTATGGAGGGTTGGCGCCGCGCGATGGATGTCAACTTCTTCGGCACTATGCACTTAACCCAGGCCTGTGTGCAGCACATGAAGAACAGTGGCGGTGGGGCAATCGTGATGATTGCCACGATGGTAGAGCACAAGCCGCTGGCTACCCAGGCAGGCTATGGCGCTTCCAAGTCCGCGTTGCGCTGTGCGACCAAGCACCTGGCCCTGGA
>JANPDE010000368.1:0-1811 GCA_031431315.1 Haliea sp. | reverse complement strand
AGTTGGCGTCGGTTGTGTTTAGCATGCATGGGAGCTGATCCTTTGGTGGAGGTGCAATCTTTGGCGAGAAAACATCCTGCTATTGGATCAGCTTTTTTGTCTTTAAATCAATACGTTATCCTTAAGTCAGTGCCATTCGGGGCCGGTACCGCTATTGGCATGGCGTACGCGCGTGCGGGCAAAGAGGCGCGCCGCCTCGATGAGTTGCGCAGCCGGAATGCCGGCGCGATCCGCGACGTAGTCCGGTGTGAAGTCTCTCACCGCCTCGCGCAGCGCTTCAAAGCCGCTCACGTTCTCCTCTACGAATTCAAGATCAAATAAGTTCTCGGCAATTATGATATGGATCATCCCCGCGAGGATGGCGTGGTCTTCACCGGGGCGGCACTGCAAATGGATCGACGACGATCAGCTGCAAGCCGCGGGCCTGCGCTTCCTTCAGTTTTTGCGCCGGATTCTGCCCGGGCAAACCCGCCGATTTGGAGATGATGGGGTTATTGCCAACCAGCAGCCACGCGTCCGCCTGTTCGAAATCCGGTTCACCCCCCAACCATTTGCCGTGCAAGGCCATCGATATCTGCTTGCCGGGCTGATCGATGATCGCCCCGCGTGATTGTGCAATTCCGGCAGCGCCCTGCCCTTGGGACAGGTGTAGCCCTTGAAAAGCGGGTTATCCGGGTCGCCAGTGACTTTCGTCACCTTGCGTCGCCCGTTGTCATCCTCGATCTCGGCCAGTACGCCGCAATGTGCGATACAGAGGCGGCAGATGGTGGGAACGATTTTGCTCATCGGACTTCCTCGTGTTGAGGTGACTGCGTTGACATGGTAGTCCAATTGCGAAACGCTTGTCACAGCCGGCATGGTCATCCATACACGTCGTGTAGACGCACAGGTGGCTGATTCGGGTGATGGCTAGCACTGCGCTATCGGCCTATTATGAGAGGCCAAAATCCAGGGAGGGTGAAATTACAATGAGTGCAAAAAACAACATCGGCCAGATTAACGTCACATTGGCGATCAAGGGCGATTCATCACTTCCCGAACACAGCACAGACGCATTGGGCGAACTCACCACCGGGCCCCATGGATTTCTCGGCCTACTGGAAACCCAACTCGGCATTCCCGTGCGAGATATCTCGTTCACTACCCGCCTGATCCAGTACCTGGGCTGTATCGATCAGGTGGATCATACGAACGCCTTCTACCATGAATCCTACGAGGCGGACCCGTTCTCGGTGGCCAGAACTCTGCTGCAGTGGCGCGACCAGTGGTACCTGGCAGGCTGGCAGGGCATCTTTTCGGAGGATGTGCCGGGCAAACTGACGGATATGGCCACCATTGAGCAGCTCGCCTGCCAAGCTGTGGAACCCGGCCTGGGCCAGCGCATCCAGCGTGTGATGCGATTGCTGCCAGACAACCCCATCGCCGTGGGCGCCATCATCCTGCGCGATGCACTCTCCGATTTCCCCCACCTGTGGCAGCAACTCATCAAGGTCGTTGGTGCGACGCTGACAGAAATTGCGCAAGCCACACCGCAGGGCCGCGAGGAGACAGATCTGCACCATCTACAACAGCACCTGCTGCAAAACACCCACCGGAAAATTCACCTGAGCGGAGACGGTAGCGTCATCGTGCTCCGCGCCGACTCACCGCAGGAAAGCACCCCGCTCACTGCCCTGCTCACGCAGAGCTGGCTGAAACAGGCGCCGGAACACTCTATAGCCGTGCTCGCCGAGGCCCGCGGTGAACTGCTGGATGATACGTTGGAACACCTGCATAGCCCGCGCCTGGGCTTCAGCGCACTGTCACCGTGG
>JANPDE010000367.1:0-8325 GCA_031431315.1 Haliea sp. | reverse complement strand
GGTTGGCGGGCGAGAGTTTCCATGCGAGTACGGCCAGGGCGATATACAGGGGCTCGGTCATGCCGATGTACAAATAGAGATCGCCCCAGCTGCTGACCTCCAACCCCCCGGTTTTTTTCGGTTTGAAGTACGTGGAGCCCCGGGGTGTATTGCGCGCCCTGAGCCAGAAGAAAATGCCGTAGCAGAACGACAGTACTCCGGTCGATGCGATGGCATAGCGCCAGCCATCCGCACCGCCGAATAACAGTGCCAGTGTCGGTAGCGCCATCGCCGCTGCGGCGGCACCGAAATTGCCCCAACCGCCGTAGATACCCTGGGCCAGGCCGACTTGCCGGGCTGGGAACCATTCGCCGATCAGGCGAATACCAATCACGAAGCCCGCGCCGACAAAGCCGCAGAGAAAGCGAAACAGGGCCAGGGTCTCATAGCTGTTGGCAAAGGCAAATCCCCAGCAGAAGAAGGAGCTGAGCATGAGCAGCAGTGTGTACACCAGTCGCGGGCCAAAGCGATCCACCAGAATGCCCACCACAATGCGTGCCGGTATGGTCAGCGCGACGTTGAGGATCAGCAGGGCCTTGAGCTGCTGGCTGCTCAGGTCGAAGGCTTCCTTGATGTGCCCCATCAGTGGCGCATGACTGAACCACACCACAAACGTAATAAAGAAGGCGACCCAACTGAGGTGGAGAGTGCGGATTGCAGGATTGCCGACGTCCAGGATTTTTATGGGGCTGCTCATGCTGATCATCCATGCAGGTAGGAAGCGATTAAGAATAAATACGCAGTGACTTCTCGCGGTTGCGAGCCTGCGACTGCTATCTCAATGCAATGACTGTTGCCATGACTGTTGCAATGACTGTGCCAAATCAGTGCGTAGCCGCCCGCTGTAGCGCTGCCGTAGTGCTGCGTATCAAAACGGCGCTACATCTCGCATCTACGCACCAGATTGGGCTGGCGAGGTTTCCAGCTCGCACTGCTGTGGTGCGCCCAGCGCAAATTTGTTCCGCGCTCGGGTCAGTGAGCCGCTGGAATTAACGCACCGTCGCGCCGTCACTGACCATCGAGACGGTTGGCACGTCAATTGCAACGCATACACATAGAAGTTTTCAAAAAGTAGCAGTGGCCGGGGCGAGCAGGGTAGCGCCGCGGCACTCCGTCGGGGAAGCAGTGTGAACAAGCGCAACATTCTGGTCGTCGGTAACGGCATGGTAGGACACCACTTTGTACAGACGCTGGTGCATGCCGGGGTCGATGTCCATATCACGGTCATTGGCGAGGAGCCCCGTCCGGCCTATGACAGGGTGCACCTGTCCGACGTGTTTGCCGGGCGCGAACCTGCTGACCTGGCCATGGCCACGCGCGAGACGTATCGCGACTGGGGTGTGGATGCCCACTTCGGTGATCCGGTCAGCTCGATCGAGCGCGCCCGCAAGGAAGTCGTCACCGCCAATGGCCGCCGCTTCAGTTACGACAAGCTGGTGATGGCTACCGGCTCCTATCCCTTCGTGCCGCCGGTACCCGGCGCCGACCATGCGCGCTGCCTGACCTATCGCACTATCGACGATCTGGGCGAGATTCGGGCCAAGGCCAAGGGCAGTCGGATCGGTGTGGTGGTCGGTGGCGGACTGCTCGGTCTGGAGTGCGCCAATGCTCTGAGCAATCTGGATCTTGAGACGCATGTCGTGGAATTCGCGCCAGGCCTGATGGGCGTGCAGCTGGATGACGGTGGCTCGCGCATGTTGCGGCGCAAGATCGAGGCGCTGGGTGTGCAGATACACACCGGTAAAAATACGCAGACGATCAGCGACGGCGAGGCGTGTGCGCTAAAAATGGTGTTCACCGATGGTGAGACCCTCGATACCGACATGATTGTATTCTCGGCCGGTATTCGACCGCGCGATAATCTGGCGCGGGATGCCGAGCTGGCCGTGGGTGAGCGCGGCGGCATCGTCATCGACTATAAGTGCAAAACGTCTGACAGCGACATCTTTGCCATTGGCGAATGCGCACTGTTTGGTGGCCGTATTTACGGACTGGTGGCGCCGGGCTACCGCATGGCGGAAGCTGTCGCGGCGCAACTGGCCGGTACGGAGGCCCAGTTCCAGGGCGCCGACATGAGTACCAAGTTGAAATTACTGGGCGTGGATGTCGGATCGATTGGTGACGCCCACGGCCGTACCGAGGGTTCCCTGTCATTTATCTTCAGTGACGAGCGCGAGGCGTGCTTCAAGCGCATCGTGACCAGTGCCGATGGCAAGCAGCTGTTGGGCGCGGTGCTGGTAGGCGATTGTGGAAACTACGATACCCTGTTGCAATACCACCTGAATGCGATCGAGTTACCGGCCGATCCGCATTGCCTGATCGTACCCACCGTCGGTGGCGCGCCATTACTGGGCGTGGGCGCGTTACCCGCTACCGCCACCATCTGTTCCTGCCACAATGTCACCAAGGGCGACATCGTGGCGTCGCTTGACGCGGGCTGTTGCTCCCTGGGTGAGGTCAAGAGAGATACCAAGGCGAGTACCGGCTGCGGCGGTTGCGCAGCCATGTTGAAAAATCTGGTCGAGGATGAGCTCGCCGCGCGCGGTGTCAGTGTGGACAAGAGCATCTGCGAGCACTTTCCCCATACGCGGCAGGAGCTCTATCACCTGGCGCGAATTGGTGAGGTAAAAAGTTTCTATGACATGCTGGCGCAGCATGGCCGGGGTCGCGGCTGCGATATCTGCAAACCCGCCATCGCCTCGATTATGGCCTCCCTGTGGAACGAGCATATCCTGGACTCCAAACACGTGGGCCTGCAGGACACCAACGATACCTTTATGGCCAATATGCAGAAGGACGGTACCTATTCTGTGGTGCCGCGTATTGCTGGCGGCGAAATTACCCCGGAAAAACTGCTGGTGCTGGGTAGCGTGGCGCAACAGTACGGGCTGTACACCAAGATCACCGGCGGCCAGCGCATTGATCTGTTCGGTGCGCGTCTCGACCAGCTGCCCGCGATCTGGCAGCAATTGGTGGACGCCGGTTTTGAGGCCGGACACGCCTACGGCAAGTCGCTGCGCACGGTAAAGTCCTGTGTCGGTAGCACCTGGTGCCGTTACGGTGTGCAGGACAGCGTGGCCATGGCGATCCAACTGGAAAACCGTTATAAGGGTTTGCGCTCTCCACATAAACTCAAGTCAGGCGTTTCCGGCTGTACCCGCGAGTGCGCGGAGGCACAGTCCAAGGATTTCGGCGTGATCGCCACTGAGAATGGCTGGAATCTCTATGTGTGTGGCAACGGTGGCATGCGGCCGCGCCACGCCGATCTGTTCGCCACTGATCTGGACGATGTCACCCTGATCAAGTACATCGATCGCTTCCTGATGTTTTACGTGCGCACGGCGGATCGTCTGCAGCGGACCTCGGTATGGATGGATAACCTGGAAGGCGGCATCGACTACCTGCGACAAGTGGTGATCGAGGATAGCCTGGGCATCGCCCAGGAGTTGGAAGCGCAGATGGCGCACATCGTGCAAACCTACACCTGCGAATGGCAGGCCACGCTGGAGGATGCGGCGAAGTTAAAGCGCTTCCGCCAGTTCGTAAACTCCGCTGCGACTGACAGCAATGTGGTGTTTGTAAAGGAGAGACAACAAATTCGACCGGCCCGGCACGAGGAGCGCCTGCGTCTGGTAGAGGTGGTCGTGTGACCAGTGACGAGTGAAAGGGAGTGAGGCAATGACAGCGGCACAACAACACCAATGGCAGCCAATCTGCGCGCGCGACGATCTGGTGCCCGGTTCAGGTGTTTGCGCCCTGGTAGGGGGAGAACAGGTAGCCCTGTTTTATCTGCCCGCAGAAGAGCAGCAGGTTTATGCTTTATCCAACCGCGATCCGATTGGTGATGCGAATGTGCTGTCGCGCGGCGTGCTCGGTGATATCGCTGGCCGTCTGGTAGTGGCCTCACCGCTATACAAACAGCATTTTGATTTGCTCACCGGCGCCTGCCTGGAGCAGGAAGACGTGCAGGTTGCGGTCTACAGTGTCCGCCTCGATGGGGACACGGTGTTGCTAGCCCTTTGAGCGGAGACTCGCGGTAATGCTATTCGGACGGCGCAAGAAGAACCCGATCATCCTGCGCGACAAGGGCGTGGTGGAATGGAAGTATGCCACCTGTGGTTACTGCTCCACTGGTTGTGCCATGGAGGTGGGGCTGGACGCCTCAGGCAAGGCGGTGACAACAAGGGGTGTGGCGGATGCACCGGTCAACCAGGGCAAGCTGTGTATCAAGGGCATTACCGAGGCGGAGATTCTCAACGCACCGGGGCGGGGCACCGATCCGCTCATGCGCACTCACACTTACGAACCCTGGAAGACGGTTGACTGGGACAGTGCGTTGGATAAAACCGCCGAGGAATTTAAACGCATCCAGCAAACCTATGGACGGGACGCGGTCGCCATCGTCTCCACCGGACAGATCCTGACCGAGGAGTTTTATACCCTGGGCAAGCTCGCCCGGGGCGTGATCGGCAGCAACAACTACGACGGCAATACCACACTGTGCATGGCGTCTGCGGCGTCTGGCTATAAACGCTCCTTCGGCAGTGACGGCCCGCCGGGTTGCTACGATGATTTCTCCCACACCGAGTGCCTGCTGGCATTCGGCTCCAATCTGCCAGAGCAGCATCCGGTGATTTACTGGCGTCTGAAAGAGGCGTTGGAGAAGCGCAAGTTCCCGGTCATTGTGGTCGACCCCAGGGTGACGATGTTCGCACAGTTTGCCGATATTCACCTGCCCATTACACCCGGCACGGATCTGGTACTGCTGAACAGTCTGGCCCGTGTCATCTTCGACGAGGGGCTGGCAGATGAGGACTTTATCGCCAGTTACTGTAACGGTAGCGCTGAGCTGCGTGAGCTGGTGCAACGCTACGATCCGACCACGGCCGCGAAAATCACCGGCATCGACGAGGATATGATTCGCCATGTGGCGCGCATCTACGCCCGCGCGGGTGTCGCCATGAGCATCTGGACCATGGGCATCAACCAGAGCACCCACGGCTCCGATGGTGTGTGTGCTATCAACAACCTGAACCTGATTACCGGCAATATTGGCAAACCTGGCGGCACGTCCCTGTCCATTACCGGGCAGTGTAACGCTATGGGTACGCGGGAGTGGTCGTCCTGCTCTGGCCTGCCCGGTTACCGTGTACTGGAAAACGCGCAGCACCGGGAGGAGGTGGGTAAGTTCTGGGGCGTGGACCCGGAGTTCTTCCCGAAGAAAAGCGGCTTGTTTATGACCGATATTTTTCCCGCTATCGAATCCGGTGAGATCAAGGCGCTGTGGCTGGTAGCGACCAATCCCATGACGTCGATGCCCAATACCGCACGCATCCGCAAGGCGCTTGAAAAACTGGAATTCTGCGTGGTGCAGGATTCCTACGCGGATGTCGAGTCGGCCCAATACGCACACGTTTTTTTCTCCGCCAGTGTCTGGGCGGAGAAAGACGGTTGCTTCACCAACACCGAGCGGCGCGTAAATCGCGTCACGCCCGTCACTGCGCCACTGGCCAACTCGAAACCGGATTTGTGGATATTCAACCAGCTGGCCAAACGCTGGGCGCAGGGCCGGAACATGACCTTCCCCGACAGTGCGGCAGACGTATTCGAGGAAATGAAAACCCTCTCGGTGGGCATCGGTGCCAACGGCCAACCGCGCATGCTGGATATCTCCGGCATGGATTACGACAAGATTCTTACGCAGCGCGGTATTCAGTGGCCGATGCGCGCGGGGCAGGAGACCGGCACGGCGCGTTTGTACACCGACGGCATCTTCCAGTTTGCCGACGGCAAGGCCAAACTGCTCGCGCTGGAGTGGCTGGACAACAATGAGAAGCCGGACAACGATTTCCCCTTCTGGTTGAACAGTGGCCGTGTGGTGGAGCACTTTCACACGCGCACCCGCACCGGCAAGGTGGGTAACTGCAACAAGTACAGTCCTACCGCCTACATGGAAATCAACACCGACGCGGCCCGCGAGATGGGCATCGAGCAGATGGAATATGTGCGTTTGGTCAGTCGCCGTGGCGATGCCGTGGTGATGGCGCAATTGACCCAGCGAGTGCCTTACAACATGGTATTTGTGCCGTTTCATTTTTACGATTGCGTTAATCGCGTGTCACTGGGATTGCTTGATCCGCATTCTCGACAGCCGGCATTCAAGCAGGCGGCGGTGCGCATCGAGAAAGTGGATCAGTTGGAGGCCGGTCGCCTCAATCGCGAGCTGAGGGCGTATTGATGACGGTGCAGGAAACATCCATCAACGCTGGCGCCAGGCTGTTTGATCCCATCGACCGCGCGCGGCCCTCCCAGTCTTTGTTCGCCCTGCGTGATAACGAGCCTGAGTACGCCCTGCTGAAAGACCCGCACTCACAGGAGCATAATCGCTACGGCGAACGGATCGCCCTGCTGGATTTAGTCGACGAGGCCACCTCTCTAAACATCAATGGCGTGCGCGAGGTGGGTTTTAATCCCAACCGTAACAAGCAGCACGCCTTCCATTTTACTGCCGACAACTGTATCGGCTGCCATGCCTGTGAATCGGCCTGTAGCGAGAAGAACGACCTACCGCCGCATCTCAGTTTTCGCAGCGTCGGCTATGTAGAGGGAGGAACCTATCCCAATTACACGCGCATGAATATCTCCATGGCCTGTAATCACTGTGACGATCCGGTGTGTTTGAAGGGCTGTCCGACCCGCGCCTACACCAAGCACCCGGAATACGGCGCGGTGATTCAGGATCCGGATATTTGCTTCGGCTGCGGCTACTGCACCTGGGTGTGCCCGTACAACGCGCCGCAGCTGGACCCGGTGGCCGGTCACGTGGAGAAATGCAATATGTGCGTGGACCGCCTGGAAGTCGGGCTCAAGCCTGCCTGTGTGTCCGCCTGTTTGGGCAATGCACTGAATTTTGGCGTGGTCGAAAACACGCCGGACAATCGTGAGCAGATCGAGACGCAAATCCCCGGATTTCCTGACCCGGCCATCACCCGCCCGAATATTCGCTTCCAGCAGATCAAAACCCTGCCGCGAGAAGTCACGCGTACTGACAGTATGCCGGTGAAGTACCGTAAGGATGACAAGACGGGCACCTACAAGCCGATGGTGGACCAGAAGGTCGGCAAGGCGCGCCACTGGAATATTGCGCGCCTCAGCAGCCGGGAAAATCCACTGGTGTTATTCACGCTGTCAGCGCAGGCGGCTATCGGCCTGTTTGCGCTGATGTTGCTGGGAAGTGCTGTGGGCGTATCTGCCATCGCCGCTGTCACTGCCAGTGCAGTGTATCCCGCCGCCGTGCTACTCAGTATTGCATTGGTCGCGTTCGGCTTGTTCATGTCCACCGTGCACCTGGGCAAGCCGCTGCGTTTCTACCGTGGTTTTAATAATCTCCGCCACTCTCCAGTAGCCCGGGAAGGGGCGGGCGTGGCGACTTTCATGGCCTTTGCCGGATTGCATATGCTGCTGGTGCTGGCACAAGCGCCGTGGCTGATCGAACAGTTCCCCGTGCTGGCCAGTGCGGGCACCGTGCTCACGATTCCGGCACAGCTGTGCGCTGCGTTTGCGCTGCTTGGTGCCGGTGTTGGCCTGTATTACATGGTCCGCTGCTACCGCATCAAGGCCCGACCGTTCTGGAATCATAAGCAGACCGGCTTTGCTTTTGTCGGTTGCAGCCTGTATCTAGGCGCGCTGTGTCTGGCGGTCGTTGGCGGCAGCGCGCTGGCGTTCAGTGGCGACTCCGCGCTGCCTTTGCTGAGCCTCTGTTCGGTGATCATGGGTGCGGGACTGGCACTAGAGGGGTTTGGCCTGGTGCTGCATGCCCGTGATATGAATCGTACCGAGTCGGAGGGCGCAGTGTCCCACTACGTACAGAAAACCACATTCGGCAAGACCTGGCTGGCGCGCAATGTGTTGCTTGCGGTCACTGCGGTGGCACTGTTGTGCGGACCGCTTTATCTTGGGGAAGACTACGGCTTCGTCTTATGGTCAGTGTTTGCCGCAGCGGCGGTGTTGGTCGCCACCGTTGGCCGTGCGCTGTTTTACGTGCTGGTGATACCCACCACCATGCCCGGCGCGTTCTTCTGGAAGAACAAGGGATTCGAGCAGCACGCGCGCGATATCGGCCTGGCGGATATGCCGCAGGTGGGGGTCGTGCCGCTTAAGCACTGAAGGCGGCTTGAGCGATTGGTTTGGATAATTTGTCAGGCTAGCCATGCCTAGGCACGAGGTATAGCATAATGGTTCCATTATGGTTTCTTGTGAGCCGCCATGAGCACCACCATTACCCTG
>JANPDE010000366.1:0-8520 GCA_031431315.1 Haliea sp. | reverse complement strand
GTTTCGGGGCCCCAGTAGACATCGTCCTCCGGTTCCCAGATGTCTGGGCGGCCGCCGCCGAAACCGAAGGTTTTGAAGCCCATCGAATCCATCGCGACGTTGCCGGCGAGTACCAACAGGTCAGCCCAGGAGAGCTTGCGGCCATACTTCTGCTTGATCGGCCAGAGCAAGCGGCGTGCCTTGTCCAGGTTGCCGTTGTCCGGCCAGCTGTTGAGCGGAGCGAAGCGCTGCGCACCGGTGCCGGCGCCGCCGCGACCATCGGCGATGCGGTAAGTACCCGCGGCGTGCCAGGTCATGCGCACGAAGAACGGCCCGTAGTGGCCGTAGTCCGCCGGCCACCAGTCCTGCGAATCGGTCATCAAGGCAGTCAGGTCCTTGACCACGGCATGCAGGTCGAGACTCTTGAACGCTTCGGCGTAATTGAAGCTCTCGCCCATTGGGTCAGAGCTTGGCGAGTGCTGGTGCAGCATCTTCACGTTGAGTTGGTTGGGCCACCAATCTGCGGTCGTTTGTGCGCCTGCGATGGTGTGCCTGTGGGCGCTACTCTGGAAGGGGCATTGGGCTGCGTCTGACATGGTTATCTCCTTCGATTGATTGCAGTGTTACGCATCCGAGGTGCGGATGGATTACCTTTCCCCACTATCCGCGACACAAAATGATTGATCAAGCCAATTGTTATTATCAAGTTGATAGTTTTTAAGTATGTACCTGACCAGCCATTCAGGGATGGACTAAATCCACTGCGAATTTATACTGCCTGCTCACACTTTTTGGCAGGTGCTGAGCTCGTGGTCCTGCCGGGTAAAAAGGATTGGATTTTGGTTAGTATGCCTTGCTCTCGGGGAGTGACCCTTTTCGCCGGCCTGTTCGCACTCGCCGCGTCCCTGGTGGTTGCCGCCGACATCCCGGCAACCCCGGTAATGACGCTCTACCGTTTCAACGGCGACCTGAGTATGCCGTACTACGACGTCGAACGCTTCCGGGACTCTGGCGCCATGGCACCGGCCGGGAAACTGGCGCAGGGGACCACGCTGATTCCCTGTCTGGTGATGCGCGGCGGACGTCCGGTGACTGATAGTAGCGGCACGCCCTTTGTCGGCTTCGAGATCGTCGTCGACCCGCGTAATGCGACGCCCGAGGCGACGGCGCGTGTCACCGAGGCCATCGCGCAGCGCAAAGCGCTCACGGCCCCGAATCACCACTGTGGCCCGGACGTGAATTACGTGATCGACGTGCGTAATCTCTATGCGATGGAGAAAGTCCCCTTCTTCGATCCACCGCGCGCCACCACTGCGCCGCCTAGTGAAGTGCCGGCGTTGGCAACGAGCGGTGGGCCCGACGCGATTGTGCGCGCGTTCCACAACAGTGCCCAGTGTGCGCAGGTGAATGTCAATCTCACGGGTCGACGCGATGCTCTCCATGCGGCCTGGGCAGGTTTTGAAGGAGCCAATTCCGGAGTGTGGCCACCGCACGATCTGGCCATGGCCCGCCACCTCGACTTCACGCTGCGCACCGCATTGTTCGAGGGACATCTGGAGCGCGGCTGCAATGCCTACGGCGCCTGTGAGCGCAATATCGTCGCGCTGTCCATTCGCAATCGTGCATTGGAGCGCTGTTTCAATCGCGAGGGTTGCGAGGCGCCAGGGGATTTCGTGGGCGTGGCTTCGACGGTTTCGCAATACAATATCTGGGACGAATACCTCACGCAGATTTCCGGGCTAACGGCGTGTTACCTGCGCGACGACCTCGCAACGCACCCTGATTATGCCAGGCTGCAGGCGATGTACGCGCAGAATGTCGGGGATGTGCAGCGCATCCTGTTCGGTAATGATGGGGATCTGGTCGATCTCTTTCCAGGCGCCTCGCTCGACGACATAAAGAAGACGGCGCACTACTACCACGCCCCGGCAATGGGCAAGTGCTTCCCGCAGCTCCAACGCGTTGAATACATGTCCGGGGCGGTGGCACGCAGCGGGGACGATTTCGCGCTGATCGCGAATACCCGCATCCAGGTCGGTGACAAGATCGGCGAGGACTACCGGTTTCGCGCGTTCCGTTTCCAGGACACCGATGAGCGTGATGTCGTCGAGACTAGCGACGACTATCCGGGGTTCGCCATCGACGGACGTAAGGTGTCGCTGGTCTCCGCCTCCGGCTGCCGGCCCTACGGTGTGCCCGCTGGTTGCCAGCGCGCCGAGATCGGCCGCTACCGCAAGACGCCGTCCTGGCTGGATGCGGGCAAGCCGCTGGGTTTGACCTGCAGGATCGCGGACCGTTCCGAGTCTTGCGACGCGCCGGAGACATTCGTGACGGTGCAGGTCGGCGGCATGTGCGATACCCAGATGCGACCTGTCGCAGGCGTTCACTAGCAAGCGCACCACCAGCGATGAACGAGAGCCTTCAAGTTGCTAGTATCGGTGTGTTGTCGGCCGTGGCTGCGCTGGCATACCTGTGGCTTGCACCGCGGAATCGTCAATTTCAAACCGCCTTGATGTTAGCGCTGGCGGCGGTATCGGTGTTTGCCTACTTCAACTTTGGCAAGTTTCACGGCAGAACGAATATCCATCACTGGGAGCAATTTCATTACACTCTGAGTGCAAAGTACTTCGATGAATTGGGCTACGATGGCTTGTATGTAGCCTCCATCGAGTCGCAGCAGCAGGCTGGTGCGTCACCGCTGCCTTTCCAAATTCGCGATTTGCGTAATGATGAAATGATCAATGTTGCCTCTGTGACAGATCACAGGGATGAAGTTAGAGCGCGTTTCAGTCCGCCGCGTTGGGTGCAATTCCACGCCGACAACCAGTACTTCCTGTTGTCGAATAGCACCAGATACCTCGATAGCATTCGTCGCGATCATGGCTTCAATGCCTCGCCAACCTGGGTTGCGGTGGCAAGCCTGGCAGTTGCCAACCGGGTTATCAATGATCGCACAGCGGGTCAGCTCAGCCTGATCGATCCGCTGCTGATGGCGCTGGCGTTACTGCTCGTTTGGCGCTGCTTTGGCTTGACCACAATGCTGTGGTGTACGGTACTTCTGGGTACCAGTTATGCAGGACGGTATTACTGGATAGGCGGCTCGCTGCTGCGGGTGGATTGGCTTGCTGCGTTAATGTGCGCCGCCTGCGCGATACAGAAGGAGTATTTTAAGACTGCAGGCCTGTTATTGGGTTACGCCACTATGCAGCGCGTATTCCCCGTGTTCTTTGTTTTGCTCCCGGCTCTGCTGGCCCTGTGGCAGTGGCGTGATGGGAGCAGTGTGCGTTGGATTGTTGACGGCGTTATCGGCTTTGTTATTGCAGTGACCGTTGGCCTTGTTGCCGGTGGCATGGTCAGCGGTGGTGTGCGCGGGTGGCTGGACTTTTATGACACTATTACAGTACACAACGCCACCTGGCTCACCAATAACGTTGGGCTACAGAATATTTTGTTCTACGACATAGACACCTATATGCGCCGTTACGCTGATTTCAGCCTGCCAGAACCCTGGATTCACTGGCAACACCACATGGATACAGTACATGCCCGTTGGCACTGGTTGCATAGCGGCATTGCCGTCGGGGTGCTGGGACTTGTGGCATACAGTGTTCGAAGATGTCGGCCAGTCGAGGCGATGTTGCTCGGCATGCTGCTGATTTTCTGTTTCCTCAATCTAACGACCTATTACTGGCTTATGTTGTGCCTGGTGCCTTTGCTGGGAAGACCTGCGCTGGTGCTCGCGGCGTTGCTGCTGAATACGATTGTCTGCATCAACCATTTTGTGCAGCCGCAGTTTGAATGGCGTTACGGTTTGATGTCATGGTTTCTGGCCGCGTTTTTTATTTACTGGATTTACCTGATAGGACGGATGTCGGTGCCACACGCACAGGTGCAGCGACCAGTCGTCAGGTAGCGCTTGCCAAGAGAGGGGGACTCAGTCTCCCAGCGCCTCGCGAAATATCCTGGCGGCGGCTTGCAAGCCCTCGGGATGGCTGTCCACCCAGTTGGCGACGATCAGCGTGAAGTCGCTACTGCCCACGGCGGCGCGGTAAGTGGGCAATCCACCCGGATGTTTCCCGCCCTGGATATTAGGCATCATGCCTTTCAGGCCATGGTCTTCGCCCGCGGCGATGTGCATCAGCTTTCGGCTCGCCGCCAGGTCGATATCGTCCGCCGCGAACGTCCCGGGTGTGACAAACCAGTCGCCACCCAGGTGACGTATCCAGCGGCACAATACGGTGTCATCGATACCCCAGTGGCGGTTGCGCGTGAGGAAATCACTGAAGCTGTTGTGGGCGATGATGGGCATTTGACCTTGTTTGGCGAGCCAGGGTAGAACGCCGAGCCCCTGGATAAAGGGCGCCACCAGTATACCGTCGACTCCCAGGGCGCAGGCCAGCTCCCAGCGCTCCTGCAGTTCGCCTTGTTCGCAAAACAGGTTGGCGATATACAGTTTCTGTTCTCCGGTGATATCCATGGCTTCATCACGAGCCGCGAGCATGGACCGTAGATGCGATTCAAAAGCGGCCAGATCATTGAACTGGATCAGCTCGTCATCCTTCACCATGTGAAAACCGCCAATCAGTACGTCGCGGTTCAGTGTCCTCATCGTTGCCGTGTTAAGACCTACCCCGGGACGCATCGCGCGGCACAGCAACGGCCCTCTTTCCTTGCCCAGCAAATCAAGTATGCCCCGGCGACCAAAGGCAGGGCCGGGACCAAAGGGCGACGGGAATATCACCTCTGTCAGTCGAAAACTGGTGAGGAAGCCCAGGCGGGGAAGCTCCCCGACCAATACATTGAGCAATTGCACGGGTTTGTTGCCCAGCAACCCGCAGGGGACGGCCAGTTCAATGTCGTAGCAATGGCTGCGGTGCTTGTCGGCGACCGCGTACACCTCGGTATTGAGAAAGAACGGTTTTACAACCTCTTCGTTGGAGCTGTCGTGCACCTCGGCCACCTGGCGGATGCGGATGGTCCAGCCCACAACCATATCGGCCTCCATATAGCCCTGGATGGAGAGGGTCGAGGCGCTCTGTTCCATGGCCATACCCAGGGCGGCGTTTTCGCCGGAGCAGGTGGCACAGACCCGATAGCTGGCGAGGATGTAATCGGAGGGATTGAGATCGTCATGCCATAGGAAGGGTTGGATATCGGCGGGAATGATCAGGTTGCCAGAACTCACAGCAGGTACTCCACCAGCGCGCTCGAAAAACCCGAGGACGTGATTATAATGGTTGGCAATATTGCCAGCTAAAGCCGCGCCACAACAGCGCGATCTTACCTGCATGGCTGTTCAATCTTAGGATAAATGGGTCATGGCGAATCTGGGGTTCATCGGTACCGGCGTAATGGGCGAGCCCATGGCCCGTAACCTGCTTGCGGCAGGGCATGCACTGTATGTTCACGATACGGTGGCCGCCAACCTGGTTGGCTTGATAGAAGACGGGGCCGTGGCCTGTGACAGCGCCGCCGAGGTCGCGCGGCACTGTCACATGGTGTTCCTGATGGTGCGCGATGCCACCCAAATGGAGCTCGTGGTGTTTGGTGCAGACGGTATTGCGCAGGCGTTGACACCGGCCCATACCCTGGTGTGTATGAGTTCCCTGCCGGCGGCCTACATGAAAGACATGGCCTGCCGGGTGGGCAATGTGGCGGTGCTCGATGCCCCTGTTTCCGGTGGCAAGGCGGGCGCAGCTGTGGCCGAGTTGGCCATCATGGTGGGTGGCGCAGATGAGGATTTCCAGCGCATAAAACCGTTCCTGAAACTGATGGGGAAAACGATCACCCGAATAGGCGAGCTTGGCAGTGGCCAGACCGCGAAGGCCGCCAACCAGATCATAGTCGCCATTACCCGCGCTGCAGTAGGCGAGGCATTATTGTTTGCCGCTCGCGATGGCGCTGATCCCGAGTTGGTATGTCAGGCGTTGCTGGGCGGGCTGGCCCACAGCGCGACCCTGGAAACCTACGGGCTGCGGATTTCAGGTTTGGAAAACCCCGTGCGTTTCGACAGCTCGATTATCAAAAAGGATATCAACAACGTGGTTGCCGCCGCTGCTCAGATTGGACTGGACTTGCCCTGTACTACGCTGGTGAGAGACTGCTACAACAATTGGACAGAGACCTGAACGGGCCAGCTCGCCCACTACGAAGGGGTGCATCGACCCCCGACTTCTGTCCAGTAACGCCTTTAGCTGTGCATCCCCGACTCGCGGTTGACGAAGTAGCAAGGCCAGTATATAGGATATTTTATATTATTCGTAAAAATATAATTAATATTCTACGAATAACTGTTTGAAATTGCGCGAAAACTGATTAACATACCCCTCCCAGCGATCCAGAACTGCGAGTAAAGATCTACTATGCCAGCACAGCAGACTGTAGCCCGTACGCTGCCGCAGGTTGTCACTGAAGCGGCGGCTGCCCATGGGCAGCGCCTCGCCATCACAGACGGCGAGGTGCAACTGACCTATGCCGCACTGGATGCGGCGCGTATCCGTGTAGCGCGGGGATTTATCGCCGCCGGTCTACAAAAGGGTGAGCGCATCGCGATCTGGGCCCCCAATATTTACCAGTGGATCATCGCGGCAATCGGCGCGCAGAGCGTCGGTGGCGTGCTGGTGCCGCTGAACACACGCTATAAGGGTGCTGAGGCAGGCTACATTCTGCGCTCCAGTGGCGCGAAGATATTGTTTACCGTCGGCGATTTTCTCGGCGTGCGCTATCCCGAACTGTTGGCTGACCAGTCCCTGCCGGCTCTTGAACGCACCGTGTTGCTCACCGGCACAGCGGTGGGCTGCCAGTCCTGGGACGCCTTCCTGGCGGCGGGGGATACGGTGCCCGTTGCGGCAGTTGCCAGCCGTGCATCCGCCCTCACGCCCCAAGACACGCTGGACATTCTCTTCACCTCCGGCACCACCGGCAATCCCAAGGGTGTAGTGACAGGCCACGGCCAGAACATCCGCACCTTCGAAACATGGAGTGCGACGGTTGGCCTGCGCAGCGATGACAATTACCTGATCATCAATCCCTTCTTCCACTCCTTCGGCTACAAAGCGGGGTGGCTGGCGGCGATTATTCGCGGGGCGCATATCCTGCCCGTGCTCAGTTTTGACCTGGACACTGTGCTGGCGCAGATCGAACGCGACAGCATTTCCATGATCCCCGGCCCGCCGACTATCTATCAGTCGCTGCTGGCGCATCCCAGGCGTAAAGACTACGACCTGTCCAGCTTGCGCCTTGCCGTGACCGGTGCCGCGCCGGTGCCGGTGGAACTGGTGCGGCAGATGCGCGAGGAACTGGGCTTTGAAGTTGTCGTCACCGCTTACGGCCTCACCGAAAGTTGTGGCGTGGTGTCGATCTGTCGCGCCGATGATAGCGCCGAACGTATTTCCCACAGCTCTGGCTGCGCCATGGACGGCACGGAAATACAATGTGTCGACCGGGAAGGGCAGTCCGTTGCGCCGGGCACCGACGGTGAGATCTGGTGCCGTGGCTTTAACGTGATGCAGCAGTATTTCAATAATGACGCGGCAACGGCAGAGGCTATAACCAGCGATGGCTGGCTCAAAACCGGCGATATCGGGGTGATGGACGAGGATGGTTACGTCCGTATCACCGGGCGCATTAAGGAGCTGTTCATCGTGGGTGGCTTCAATTGCTATCCCGCTGAAATTGAGATCATTCTTTGTGGTATGCCCGGTATCGCGCGTGCGGCAGTGATCGGCGTGCCGGATGAGCGCATGGGTGAAGTGGCCAGGGCCTATCTTGTAAAAGACGCGCAGGCCGAACTGGATGAGGCAGCGGTCATGGCATGGGCCAAGGATAAAATGGCCAATTACAAAATGCCGCGCTCGGTTATTTTCCTGGACGAACTGCCCATGAACGCCGGTGGCAAGGTCGATAAAGTGGCATTGGTGAAAAGATCCGCGCAGGCAATGCCATGAACGATCTGTCGCCGCGCACATACTCCGGGCATATCGACCTGGACGACACCGACCAGGCCATCATTGATCTGCTGCGCAAGGATGGCCGTATGCCGTACCGCGCTATTGCACGCGCACTGGATATTGCGGAAAACACTGTACGCTCGCGCGTGCGCCGCATGGAAGAGTCCGACACCATGCGCGTGGTGGCGGTCACCGATATCGAAGCGGCCGGTTACGGGATGTTGTTGGCCATCGGTGTGCAGGTGGAAGGGCGCTCCCCGGAAGCGGTGGCCCGCGAGATGGCGGCCATCCCCGAGGTGTTTTCCGTGAGCGTGGTGGTCGGCGCCCAGGATATTGAAATACTGGTAGTGGCCCGCGACCAGGCCGCGCTGAGCGAATTGATTTCGGACAAGCTGGGCGCCATACCCGGTGTGCGCCGCCTGACACCTGCGCTGGCGCTGGACGTGCTGAAGAATCAACCGGACTGGGTGCCCTTCCATGCGGCGTAACCTGGATACCGCCGACCTTGCCATCGTGGAGCGGCTGTCGCGCGATGCCCGCGTCAGCAACCGCGAGATCGCCGAGCAACTGGGTGTGACCGAGGGCACAGTGC
>JANPDE010000365.1:0-1895 GCA_031431315.1 Haliea sp. | reverse complement strand
TTGAGGATGGCGGCGGTGTGGCCGGGGCGCACCGTCTTCAGCACGGTCGGCGCGGCACCGACGATCATGTCGCAGGCCAGCAAGACATCGGTCATGCCCTCGCTCAGTCGGGAGGTGAAGATACCTGCGGGGTCAGGGCCGATGCGGATATGGCTGGTCACAGAACCGCCTTTTTGGGCCATGCCGGTCATGTCCAGAATGGAACAGCCTTTACCATCAAGGTATGCCGCCATACCCAGTAATGCACCAATCGTCAGTACCCCGGTGCCACCGATACCGGCCACCAGAATGTTGTAACCCCTGTCGCCCAGTGGCGCTAGTCGCGGCTCGGGCAGGGTGGCGATCAACTGCTGCAGGCGTGCGGGATCAGAGCTTTCGCGCACGGCAATTTTTGCTCCGGTCACTGTCACGAAGGATGGACAGAAGCCGTTCACGCAACTGTAATCCTTGTTGCAGGTGGACTGGTCGATCTTACGCTTGCGTCCGAATTCGGTTTCCAGCGGCAGGATACTGATGCAATTGGATTGCACCGAGCAGTCGCCGCAGCCTTCGCACACTTCCGGGTTGATGAACACGCGCTGCTCAGGCTCGGCGATGAAACCGCGCTTGCGACGGCGGCGCAATTCGGCGGCGCAGGTCTGCTCATAAACAATGCCCGTCACGCCGGGAGTTTCGCGCAGCGTGCGTTGCAAGCTGTCCAGTTCATCGCGGTGGTGCACGCTGGCGTTGGGCGGCATCCGGATGTCGGAGTAGTGCTCCGGATGATCGGTCACCAGGTGAACGGGTGCCACGCCTTCAGAGAGCAACTGATTGACCATGTCCAGCGGTGTCATCTGCAATTCGACCGGCTGGCCGCCTGTCATGGCGACGGCGTCGTTGTAGAGCAGTTTGTAAGTAATATTGGCTTTGGCGGCGACCGCCGCGCGAATGGCGAGGATGCCTGAATGGGAGTAGGTGCCATCGCCCATGTTCTGGAACACGTGTGGTGTGTCGACAAACTGGCTCACACCATTCCAGCCCGAGCCCTCGTGGCCCATGGGCAGGAACTGCATGGTGTTGCGGTCCATCACCACCGCGACCAGGCCGTGACAGCCGATACCGCCGAGCGCCAGGGAGCCATCCGGAATTTTCGTACTCGTATTGTGCGGGCAGCCCGAGCAAAGATACGCGGGACGCGTCGTGGTGCCGCCCACAGTGAGTGCGTGTGCCTCCAGGTCGCCGAAGATCGCACACTGTGCGTCAACGCCCGCGTCGGCGATATTAAGTTGGTCCAGCAGCGTTTTGATTGCATGGCGAATCGCGCCCACGGTCAGTTCCCCGACGGAGGGCAGCAGCGCCGCACCCTGCAGGTCCCGCTTGCCGGCGAGGGCAGGGCGCTGCTGGGCGTCAACACCGTATAAATGGCGCGCGATCTGGTCTTCCATCACGGGCCGTTTTTCTTCCACCACGAGTACCGCCTGGCTGCCCACGGCAAACGTGTTAAGTCCCTCCTGGTCCATGGGCCAGATCAGCCCGGGTTTGTAGAGCCGGATACCCAAGCGGTGACACGTTTCGTCATCAAGCCCCAGGTCCGCCAGTGCCTGCCTGACATCGAGGTAGGCTTTGCCGGCACTGACGATGGCGAGGGAGCGGCGTTCGCCATCGATGATCACCTTATCGATACCGTTAGCGCGGGCAAACGCGGTGGCGGCGGGCAGCCGGTGGTTAACCAGTGATGCTTCTTCCACCAGTGGCGGCAGATTCTGTCGCAGGCTGAGTCCTTCCGGCGGCAGTTGGATGTCGTCGGGAATATTGTAGGCACGATAGGGGTCGGGCAGCTCGACACACGCGGAGAGATCCAATGTGTCGGTGATAGTCTTGAGCCCCACATAGCAGCCGCTGTAGCGCGACATGGC
>JANPDE010000364.1:0-8992 GCA_031431315.1 Haliea sp. | reverse complement strand
ACCGACTTATCTGTCTACTCCCAGGCCGAACTCAATGCGATCGCGAGAGAATTGAACGAGAGGCCCAGGAAAACCTTGGCCTATGAAACGCCAGCTGCTAGATTTAATGCGTGTGTTGCATCGACCGGTTGAGATCGCAGGCGATTGCGGTTGCAAATGTCAAAGAGGCCATCGAGTTGAGGCGAGAGATTTACCGGCGATTGAAGAAAATGCGGAAATCGGGATGATCTAAACTTTAGTTTAGGACACGACAATCATCATTCTGCAGGCTTTACAAGTAGTACCAATACAGCCACTCTGAGTATCGTCTACGGTTATCGGAATCTTAGCTGTTTCCACTGAAATGGAATTTACAAAATGATGACCTCACGCCTCCTACCGAAGCAAATTAGCTATATAGCAGAAAGGGGGACTTTACATCAAATCAAATTAAGGTTAAAAGTTTAGCAACGTTCCTCGTAGTCTGCGGAATGGTGGCTGTTGGTGCAAACTTGGAAGGTGTGTATTGCTGCGTGCCAATTCGTATGTGCTTCGATGAGGAATGGTCATGATCTCTCGCTTCTGTAAGTCTCTCGTAATTCTTTCCTTAGCTTTCTCGCTTGGTATATCCGCGCAGGCGGCAATGCCCATCACGAGCGCAGATATCGTCACTGCAAGTGGAAAAGAGTGGGCACAGTTGGATTTGTTCACTAACCTTTCGTGGTCGCAGATCGATGCAGTTTGTCCTGGGGGAGTGTGCGTATCGGGAGGAATCTTGAATGGCTTCGATATGACCGGTTGGACGTTCGCCTCACTCGCAGATGTAATAGCGCTTCATAACAGTTATGGTATTAGTCCGCCATTAGACACAAATCTCCTGAATTTTCGCATCCTCGTTCCCGAGGGTGGCGGGTATAGTAACACCGAAGGTTGGGCTACAGCGTTCACCGACGCGGGATGGCGACTTCCCTACTACCAAGGCTATATTGGGTGGACGAGTAACACTCCAATTGAGCTTTCTGGAGTTACGTATGCGTATATGACCGTTACCAACGACAGTATTAATGCAGCGTCCTTCGATTTTTTCCAAACGGAAAACTGCTTCCCTGACTCTTCCACATGCGGAGGGTGGACTTACGGGGCATGGTTTTATCGCAACTTGGATTCCGACGGTGACGGCACGCCCGACAATCTCGATCCTTGCCCGTTGAACCCAAACAACCCTTGCGAGCTTATCACGAGCGCAGATATCGTCAACGCAAGTGGAAAAGAGTGGGCCCAAGTGGATTTGTTCACTAGCCTATCATGGAATGACATCAATGCGGTGTGCCCTGGCGGGGCATGTACAAGTGGGGGCACCTTAAATGGGTATGACATGACGGGTTGGATTTGGGCATCAGTGAATGATATGAACGCGTTTTTCAATTACACGGAGCCCGGATGCAATTTGGGACCAGGACCGTCCGGTTGTTCCCCGAACGTTGACGGTTCATTTTTTTCTACTACTGATTGCCAAGAATTTTTTGATTATTATACCTATTTTGGTATTCGACCTCAGCTTCACACATGCAGTTACTTCTCTGGAACTATACATCTCACTCTATCCGGAATGACCTCAGAGAGCCCTCCAGGAAACAGTGCCCAAGCGTACCGCGCTGGACGCAATTTTATCGCTTCTGGCCCTTCGTTTTTATACTTAGAGGATTATATGGGAACGGATGTACTCATTAATCGGGCGGATAGCGGTGACGGCGCTTGGTTTTATCGCAACACTGAAAATCTTGCTGACAGCGATCTCGATGGCGTACGTGATGGTGTAGACAATTGTCCCGCAATAGCGAACCCCAACCAATCCGATATTGATTCCGACGGCGCTGGAGATCTCTGCGATGTTTGCCCGGCTGATGTCACCATTCAATGCAATACCGCGGGCTCTGCCGCAGGCGAAGCTACGTATGCTGAAGGCGGCACTATCATAACTCCGAATGCGCAGCTGCAACTCGTTATTGATCCAGGCGACCTCGCTGCGGATGCCACTATTTCGATAACTGAGACAATGGATAACAACCCCCAGGTTGATTTGATTATCGGGAATAATGCTGGCTCGGGGCAGGCTATCGCGTTTTATGATATGCAGCCTGATGGATTGCAGTTTGCAAGTGAAATAACCATGAACATTTTGGTAGACGTCACTGCACTTAACCAGGTCCAGCGCTCGAAACTCGACGTCTATCGGTTCGAGGATACAAACGGAGATGGCAGTGAGGACAAGTTTGTTTCTCTGGGTGCGGTGTGTAGTGTGAATGAAGATCCAGTCAACACGTTTATCGCAACCTGCTCCGTACAGATAGACCACTTCTCAAACTATGCGATTGTGGTACCACTGGATACCGATAATGACGGAATACTCAATAGGTTTGACGGGCAAGTTGATAACTGCCCGTTAATAGCCAACGCAAACCAGGCAGACATGGATGGCAATGGTATTGGAAATAAATGCGACCCTGACTACGTACCACCCGTTGGCTGCTAGACCTGTGTATCTGACAGAACGCAACGAGAGCTAACAAAAAAGTCCAGTGACTAGCCTGCTTCGGTGGGCTTTTTATTGCTTGCGATTTGATGCCGCTAATGCCCGGTTGTAGCCGAAGGAGGGTTCCGCCTCCAGGCCCACTGACAACCGCTATAGGGAAAGGCAGTCGTTAGTTGATATATTTTTGATCGTCGATTTTCGACTCTGAATATCTCAAAGGGGCCACCTGGTCCCTCAAGCCGTGACGACGCACATTGGGCAAAAGAAAGCCGGTTTGCGCGCGCACGGTAGCGTATTCAGGATAATGTTGTAGCAGTTTTCTTTCTTCCACATTGGCGCGCCAGGTTTGCAGCACGGTAAATAGCAGTGTCACCCCCATGCTCCACCAGGTTGGGTCCGCCAGCATATAGCCCCAGATGGCTATCATTTCACCGAGATACAGCGGATGGCGTACATAGCGATAGGGTCCGCTCGTCACCAGGGTGCGTGCCTCAGCAAAAACGCTGAATGAACGCCCCAGATACAACATCGAATAAACAGCGAATGCTTCTCCGAGAGCCATAATGGTGAGGGATGCGATGTCCCCTATACTAAAGCCAATTGGCCGGAATAAACCTGTAACCAGCGCCGCCAATGCATCCGAATTACGCGTCAGGTCATAAATAACTTGTGGGGGGCCTGCCTGAAACGATGGCAGCGCTATGACAAGCAATGGCAGGAGGATCTCTACAGCGCTCGATGCAAGTGCTTTGGCCGGGGGTCTGCGCAGATAAGAAAGGGCCATTAAAGCGACGAGGCTAGTCAGCATTGCCCAGCGCACAATCGCGACTGCAGGCGCATCGAGCGAGGGCATCGCAAATGCCATCCGGATGGTCATGCCAACAAAAACGAGTAGGCCAAACCAGCGACCAACGGATTCCTGGATGCGAATGAGCTTACTCGGTGGGGTAGCGGACACAGCGGCAGCATAGCGGAGTACGGAACGTATTACAAAATGGTGGCAACCCGTTGTATGTCAACGATAGGTATTTAACCCTATTGATGCTTTACGAATTCTCTCTATTGCTAAGGACCGGAGTTAGGCGTTTTGGGTCGTGCAGCTAGCCCTATATAGCCAGCTCCAATAGTCCCTTTCCGGCCACAAAGCGGTCATGCAGTCCAAATTCACGACTCATCGTAAACCAAATTGCGGGATGAGATAGGTCCGAACACCCGTTAAGTAAGGCTCAAGATTAGCAAAGAACTGGTGAGGAAAACTGCCGAACATCTTCTGAGTTGCGCCTGCGTTACTGGAGCCGCGCGCGGTTTCGCCCTACCATTACAGCCCCCGGCCGCTATTACTTACAAGTACGCACGAGGCAGCATGCAACAATCCCGAGTTCCGCGCCGCCTGTTCGACGACATCCTGGCACAGCTGCAGTCGCGCCAGACGGAGCAGGCCGTTGCCGGTTGCCGCGAACTGCTCGCACGCTATCCCGATGACATCAATATCCTGGGCTTGTTAGGCGCAGCGTTCGGTGACCTGCGTCGCTTTAACGAGGCGGAGCAAATCCTCAGCAGGCTGATTGAACTGGCGCCAACGTTCGCCAAACCCTACGAGGATCTGGGCACACTGCTGATGCAGCAACACAAGGCGCAGGAGGCGCTGCCGCTGCTGGAAAAAGCCGTGCGCCTGGACCCGCAGTTGGACGAGGCACACTTCCAGTTGGGTAAAGCACTGGCGTTGCTAGGGCGGGGGCGGGACGCGGATGCGTCCTTCGAACGCTGTTTCGCCCTGTCACCTGTGCGCCGCATGATGGCGCTGGCGGCAGAACACCAACAGGCGGGCCGCCTGCAGGACGCGGAGCAGCTGTGCCGTCAGGTATTGCAGAAAAATCCCCGACACGTTGATGCCCTGCGCCTGCTGGGCCTGATCGCCGCCGCCTCTGGCGATCTGGATGACGCGGAACATCTGCTGCGCCAGGCGCTGGCGTCTGCTCCGGACCATACACCGGCCCTGTTCGAACTGGGCCGCGTGCTCAAGGAACTGGAGCGCCCCGAAGACGCTATCGTGGTGTACCGCGAACTGCTCACCCTGCTGCCGGACAACCCGAAGGCCCACTTCCGTCTGGCCGGAGTACTGGCACCGGCGGCACTGAACGATGAAGCCGCTGCCGCCTACCGCCGCTGCCTGGCGCTGGCACCCAAACATGCGGGTGCCTGGCTGGGGCTGGGACACATGCTCAAAACCTTGGGCGACCAGCAGGAAGGCATTGCCGCCTACCAGCGCTGCCTGGTACTGGAGCCTGACTTCGGCGAGGCGTACTACAGTTTGGCCAACCTCAAGACCTACCGTTTCGAGAACGCGGAAATCGAGCAGATGCAGCGTCAGTTGGAGCGCGACGATCTCAACGACACCTCGCGCGTCAATTTCCTGTTCGCCCTGGCCAAGGCCTTTGAAGATCGCAAGGATTACGCGCAGGCCTGGCGCTACTACGAAGCAGGCAACGCCACACAGCGCATGCTGGTCAGCTATGACCCAGTGCAGACAGAAACCATCAACGACGAATTGATCGAGTTTTTCAACGATGATTTTTTCCACGCCACTGCGGGCTACGGCCACCCAGACCCCGCGCCGATTATTATCCTGGGCCTGCCGCGCTCCGGCTCTACCCTGCTGGAGCAGATCATCGCCAGCCACAGCCAGGTCGAGGGCACCAGTGAGTTGCCCTACATCGGCCGCCTCACCAAATCACTGAACCACAACCGCGCCGATGCCATGCGCTATCCGCAGGTACTGGCGGAACTGCAGCCACGGCATTTCCAACGCCTCGGCCAGGACTACCTGGACATGGCCGCGCGGCATCGCGTAGAAGGCACTGCACGCTTTATCGACAAGATGCCCAACAATTTTCCGAGTGTGGGTTTCATCCACAGCATTTTACCCAACGCGAAAATCATCGACGCCCGCCGCCACCCCATGGACGCCTGTGTCGGCAACCTGCGGCAACTGTACGCTCGGGGCCAGACCTTCAGCTACGACCAGTGCGATATCGGCGAGTACTACCTGCAGTACCTGCGCATGATGCAGCACTGGGATGAGGTGCTACCCGGCAAGGTATTGCGCGTGCAGTATGAAGATGTTGTGACGGATCTTGAAACCCAGGTGCGGCGCATTCTCGATTACCTGGAACTGCCCTGGGAGGATAACTGCCTGCGCTTTCACACCACCGAGCGCGCCGTGCGCACCGCCAGCTCCGAGCAGGTGCGCCAACCTATCTACACCTCGGGCGTGGGGTTCTGGCGGCACTATGCGCCGCATCTGGACGAACTGCGGGAGATTCTGGCGCCGATACTGGGCGCAAGCGACTAAGCTACGCTCTGGCCTGTTAAGCGGGCGGCCCTTTTTGTAGTGTTATCTGCCTCGCCTTGTGACTGGTTCAATCCTGGAGTATGATAAATTATCATACTTTATAGGAGTGCCATCATGAGCCAGACGAAAGTAGCAATAACCATAGAGGAAGGGATTCTTGCCAAAGTCGATGCGTTGGTCAGACGTAAGGTATTTAGCAATCGCAGCCGAGCCATTCAGGAGGCCGTGCAAGAGAAACTGGAACGACTAGAACGCAGTCGCTTGGCCGAGGAATGCGTTAAGCTGGACCCGGCTTTTGAAAAAGCTATGGCTGACGAAGGATTGTCCGAGGAGCTGGCAGCGTGGCCAAAATACTGAGAGGCGAGATTCGTTGGGCTGATCTCAATCCAACGATAGGGCGAGAGCAGTCTGGCGAGCGCCCCGTTCTTATCCTGAGCCACGATATATTCAATGAACGCTCCGGTACTGTTATAGCCATGGCGCTTACGAGCCAGGAGCAAAGAGCGGGCTTCCCACTTACGCACGAAATCCTGAATTCAAAGCTGCCGAAACGCTCTTGGGTCAAGATCAGTCAGATTCGTACTCTCTCGACAGAGCGCATTGGTAAGAAGATTGGGAATCTCAGTTCCAATGAGCTTGCGCACGTAATCGAAGGCTTGAATGAAATTATCGGCGGTTAAAAAATCAAATAACCGCGGGCTTCCGGCACCGATTACACCTAAGCGCCGCTGAACGGCCACACCTCCAGGCCGTGGATGGCGTTGCGAATGTCGTAACTCAGCGTGACAACACTGCGCGTGCTAATCCGCTCAAGGTCGTGCAGCGCAATGGTCGAGGGCGATGACCCCGCCGCCACCAGCGTGTCATTGATCACGCACAGGCCGCGCGCGAAACCGGCGCGGGCGATGCGTGAATCATCCAGATCGGTATGGGTCAGGTCGGCGGCATTAATACCAGGCACCGCAAAACAGATGTCCTTATCCGTCAGCACCAGGCGCACCCGATCCGCCGCGGTGTCGTTGAACAACACACCCGCGCCAAAGGGACGTGCATTGTGCAGCCCACGGGGCACCGTGGCCCCGCGCTTCAGGGTGCGCCCGTCAAAGCGCACCAGTGCGCCGGTCTTCAGGCCGCTGAGATACAGCCCCGAGGCGTCGCAGTATACGTTATTGAGGTGTAGCAGATTGCCGGGGGCGGGGCCATTGGCGCGTTGTGGGTCGAAAGGACCGCCCTGGAAGCGTCTGCCCACGGCGACGATATGCAGTCCGAAACAAAAACGATTTTCGTCCAGGTCAAAACCTAGCACAGCGTCGAAGCCGGTTGAGGTGACGTAAAGGCGGCGTTGGTACACCGCGATCTCGTGACAGTGCCGCAAATACGGATTGCGGTAGGACGCGAGCAACGTGAAGTCCGGTGTATAGACGAACAGCTCGTTGCTGGCGGCAATAAACACGCGCTCACTGTCGAAAGCGATGCCGCGCAGGCCCCGGTCCCAGCCACGACCCTGCCAGTCGATGTCCGCGCTATCCCAGTCGATGACCTGTGTGACGCGCTGCTGCGTGAAATCCACCAGGTAGACGCCGCCGTGACTCTCGCCCTGATGGCTGCCCCTGACCACCGAGGTCGCGATCAGTGTGGTCACGCGTTGCCGACTTCCCGGCCCAGGTGCTGGGGCGGCACATAATCAAAGATAAAGTTGATCCGCGCTTCCGCGCCCTTGTTCATGACACTGTGCGGCAGCTGGTTATTAATCTCGTACGCTTTTCCCACCTCCATCTTGTAGGGCCGACCATCAATCATGAAGCGCACGCGAGAGTTGGTGACGAGCGGGAGGTGGATGCGGTGCCCGTAGTGGAACGAGGGGTGGTTGTCCCGGTGGGTTTTGATGACTCCGCCAGCCTGCAGGCGCGCAGCCATGGCGCGAATAATCGTACCGCCGAGCGGATAGTGGTCCGCCAGGATCTGGTGCATCAGAGGCATGGCCGACTCTGCCAACACGTCCCAGCCCGCCTGCCGCTGCACCTCGATCTGCGGCCAGCCGGCGCCATCGGTGAAAATCATCACGAGGGAGTGCGTCATAGTGTGCACGTCGTACTCGCGCTGGCGGAAGGTGTTGTCCAGCCACGCCTCCTCTGCCTGGGCCACAATGGAATCGCGCAGCGCACCGATATCGTAGGCGCCGAGTTCGCGCAGGGGAACGCCGATATCCATCAGGGGTTGCTCTTCCAATCAGCACAGGGGGTCGCAGCCAGAGTAGGTTGCCACCCTCGCTCCGTCAACCAGCGGACCTGCTTGTCGATGGTGATTTTGCAGGCATTCCCCATTTGGCCTTGCAATTGCGCTCTATTACATTAGGATTTGAACGTAAGAAAATGTCGTGCAAGGCAGGGGCCATGAAGAATAAGAACGTCCCGTCGCCAAGCGCGACCGGCCAGTGCATTCCCGTCCGGTGCTTTCCCGCCCGGTGCTTTCCCGCCAGAAAGAAGACGCTGGTAATCATGGTGTCTGCCGTGCTCGGCACCGCGCAGGCCACCTATGCCCAGGACCAAACGCTGGAAGAGATCATCGTAACGGCCACCAAACGCAAGGCCAACCTGCAAAACATACCCCAGGCTATCACCGCCTTCACCACCGCCGATATCGAGCGCCAGGGTTTCGCGGTACTGGACGACTACGCCAACAGTATTCCCAGCCTGGCCTTTGCGCGGCGCGAGCCAGCGGGCACCTCGATTGTATTTCGGGGCGTGGCGGCCGCCGGCATTCAGTTCGGAACCAATCCCTCGGCCAGCGTGTACCTGGATGAAGCGCCGATCACCCAGGCCGGTCTCAACCCCGACCCGCGCCTGATCGACATCGAGCGCGTCGAGGCACTGAGCGGGCCGCAAGGCACTCTGTTCGGCGACGCATCCCAGTCCGGCACGCTGCGCATCATCACCAACAAGGCTGACCCGAGTGCGATGGACGGCTGGCTCGAGGGTGACATGGCCTATGTCGAGCACAGCAACGATACGGACCAGGATGTGTCGGGCATGGTCAATATCCCGATTATCCAGGACAAGCTGGCGATCCGTCTGGTCGGCATTGAAAGCCACGAGGCCGGGTATATCGATAATGTGCTGGTGACCAGC
>JANPDE010000363.1:0-13417 GCA_031431315.1 Haliea sp. | reverse complement strand
GATAAATCGAACGTGATTGATGGATGATGGAGTTCTTATCTCAAAAGCTTGTTAGTTGTCCGTACTGCGGAGAAACAATCGAGGTTCTCATAGATCAAGAAGAAGCGGGGCAGCAGTACATCGAAGATTGCGAGGTGTGTTGCAGGCCCATAACCTTCAAGATATCTATAGGTGGCAAAGGCGAGCTAATGGTTGGTGTTCACGATGAAAATGATTCGTTCTAATCAAGCACATAACAACGCCGGCACACCGCCGCCTTCGGCGGCTGGACTCGCCACTACGTGGCTCGCCTGTGCGGCGGGCGCCAAAACAAGACTCAGAGAACTGATTAATGAATAATTTACCTTGTTGTCCTAGTTGCAATTCCGGCTTTACGTACGAAGACGGTGGGATGCTTGTCTGTCCTGAGTGTGGTCATGAATGGAAGGTAGGAGAGGGTGAAGTACAGGATGATGAATTGGTAGTGAAAGATTCGAATGGGAACTTATTGAGCGATGGCGACACTATCACTGTGATTAAGGATCTAAAAGTTAAGGGTACATCTCTCGTCGTAAAGGTAGGCACAAAAGTCAAAAACATCAGACTGGTGGACGGTGATCATAATATTGATTGCAAAATCGATGGCATTGGGCCTATGAAGCTCAAATCTGAATTTGTAAAAAAGGCTTAAAAACCGCGCATTCAAGCGTAGGGCTGGGCTTGGCTAACAAAGCCAGCCACGATGAACTTCACCCGATAAAACGGACACCACCAACTAAACCTGCAAACGCCGCAAGATACTGGAAAAATCCATCTGCTCATTCCCGTCCTGCTGGTGCTGCGTGTATAACTCGCGGGCCAGTTGCCCCATGGCGTTATCGACGCCGCACTGCTGGGCAATTTCCATCGCGAGCCCTAAATCTTTCACCATCAGGTCCACCATGAAGCCCGGCTTGTAGTTGTTGCTCGCCGGCACATTCGGCATCACACCGGGCCAGGGGTTGTAGACTTCCAGCGACCAGTTGCGGCCGGAACTGGCCAGCATGATCTCGGACAGCACCTTCGGGTCCAGGCCGTTGCGTGCACCCAATTCCAGCGCCTCGCAGGTGCCGATCATGTGAATGGCCAGCAGCATGTTGTTGCAGGCTTTCGCCACTTGGCCGGCACCCGCGGGGCCGGCGTGAAAGATGTTCTTGCCTATGTCCTTGAGGATCAGCCGTGCTTTCTCGAAGGTGGCCGCCTCACCGCCGCACATGAATGCGAGCGTGCCCGCCGCCGCGGCCGCTACTCCGCCGGAAACGGGTGAATCCATGAAGCCAATGCCCAATGCTGTAGCGGCTTCGCCCACCTCGCGCGCGGTTGCAGCGTCGATGGTGCTGCAGTCCAGTACAGTAGTGGAACGCTCCAGCTTTGATAACAAGCCGCTGTCGCCGAGGTACGTCGCGGCAACGTGCTTGCCCGCTGGTAACATGGAAATAACATAGTCCTTCCCCGCGGCAGCCTCTGCGGCGGTGCCGGCAACCGCAGCACCCGCCTCCCGCATGTGATCCAACGCAGCCTGTGAAAGATCGAACACGGTGACCGCGTGCCCCGCCTTGAGCAGGTTGCCGGCCATCGGCCCGCCCATGTTACCCAAACCTATGAATGCCACGTTCGCCATGCCGTTTTCCTTTACTCAGTTGGGTCTACAAATTCGCCAGCGGATTGGTCGGCCACGGCGCGGTAAAAAACGCATCCAGCACCTGCGCCGGCACATCGCGTGATGCGCGGTACTGCCACGCGGGTTTGCGGTCCTTGTCGATCAGCAGCGCGCGCACCCCCTCACTGAATTCCGGATGCCGCACAATATTGGTCGCGAGGCGAATCTCCGACTGGAACACTTCCTTCAGTGAGGCGTGACGCATATCGAGCAGCTGCCGGGCGATCCACAGTGCCGCCAACGGCGAGCCCTGCGCGAGGCTCTCACCGGCCTTGGACAGCCAGGGGTCCTGCTGCGTCGGCAGCGAGACGATATTGTCGATGATCTCGTGAATGTCATCCCCGTCGCACAGGGTATTGATGGAGCCGAGGTGCGGCTCCACCTGCCCGCCGGGACATTGCCCGATACTCTGCTCCGCGAAAGGTCGCAGCACATGCCGCACCAGCGCGTGGTTCCCCGCGGGCTCAACACCCCAATGCTGGCGCAACAACTGCTCCAGCACCTCAAGTTTGCGCTCGCTGGTAATGAAGCGGTCCGCCAGACCTGTGTAAATGGCATCCGCGGCGTTGATAGACGCGCCGGTCAGTGCCAGGAATTGCCCCGAGTGTCCGGGCATGTGGTTCAGGAACCAAGTGCCGCCCACATCGGGGAACAGGGCGATCGTAACTTCCGGCATGGCGATGCGGGTTTTCTCTGTCACCACGCGGTGTGAACACGCCGCCATCACACCCAGCCCGCCGCCCATCACGATCCCGTGGCCCCAGCAGATGAGCGGTTTGCTATAAGTGTGCAAGCTGTAGTTCATGCGGTATTCGCGCGCGAAAAAATTCTCGGCGTACTCACACGGTCCACCAGGAGTGGCTACTGCAGACTGGTGTAGCGCCTGTACATCACCGCCGGCACAAAACGCTTTCTCGCCTGCACCTTCGATAAAAATAGCAGCGATAGTGTCATCGTCGCGCCAGGCGGCCAGCTTTTGCTGCAACAGATCGACCATTTCTAAGGTCAGCGAATTCAGCGTCGCCGTCACATTCAGCGTCACTCGGCCAATCTTGCCAGAGCCCGCCGGCAACTCCTGGAAAACTATAGGCGCTTCAGACATCACAACACTTCCTCAGCAGTTCTTCCACACGGGTTTGCGCTTTTCCAGAAACGCATTCACGCCTTCGCGCTGGTCCTGCGTGGAAAACAATTCCACGAACAGGTCGCGCTCGCGCGCCAGACCAGCAGCAATGACTGTATTGCGACCGCTGTGCACCAGCCGCTTGGCCAAGGCAATCGACGTCGGGCTCTGCTCCCCAACCTGTTCTGCCAGCGCCAGCGCCCGTTGCAGGGACGCGCCCTTGGCAACCACTTCTTCCACCAGCCCGATGCGCTCTGCTGTGGCGGCATTGATACGCTCGCCACACAGGATGATACGTTTCGCCCAGCCCTCGCCCACCAGCCAGGACAGGCGCTGGGTTCCGCCCGCGCAGGGCAACAAGCCTACCTTCGCTTCCGGCAGCGCCATCTGTGCCTGCTCCTCGGCAATGCGAATGTCACAGGCCATGGCCACTTCCAGACCACCACCCATGGCGAAACCGTTGATCGCAGCAATGGATACGCCGCGAAAATCTGCCAACGCTTCAAAGCCTTCACCAAAATACTGCGCCATGGCGCGCGCCGTTTCCGGGTCGCCGTCGGCAAACAACTTGAGGTCGGCCCCGGCGGAAAAGAATTTCTCGCCGGCACCGGTCAATACCAGGGCATAAATATTTTTGTCGTCGTTCAGCTTCGCTACCAGGTTTTTTAGTGCTGGCAGACTCTCGGTGTCCCAGGTATTGGCACCGGGATTATCTATCGTGACCAGGGCGGTATGACCGCGCACTTCTACTTTCAGTTTTTGTGATGTACTCAAACTCATTTGATAACCTCCAGTGCACCGTCCATTAACAATTTGCGCGCCACGATCACCCGCATGATTTCATTGGTCCCCTCCAGGATCTGGTGTACGCGGGTATCGCGTACATGCCGCTCCATCGGGTACTCCTTGATATAGCCGTAGCCCCCAAACAGTTGCAGGGCATCGTTACAGATAGTGAATCCCACGTCAGTGGCGAAGCGCTTGGCCATGGCGCAGTAGGTCGAGGCCTGTGAATCTTTCGAGTCGAGCTTGTAGGCAGCGAGGCGCACCATCTGCCGCGCCGCCACCAACTCGGTCAGCATATCGGCCAACTTGAATTGGGTGGCCTGAAAATCGGCGATTGCGGTATCGAATTGTTTACGCTCGCGAACGTAAGCGGTAGCTTCTTCCAGGGCTTGCTGGGCAGTGCCCACGCTGCAAGTGGCGATGTTGATACGCCCGCCGTCCAGACCTTCCATGGCGATGGCAAAACCCTGACCTTCAGCGCCCAACCGGTTCGCCACAGGGACCCGCACCGCATCGAAGGTGATGGCGCGCGTGGGCTGCGCGTTCCAGCCCATCTTCTCTTCTTTCTTGCCGTAAGAAATGCCCGCGGCATCGGCGGGAATTAATAGTGCCGAGATGCCCTTCGGGCCCCCCGCCCCGGTGCGCAACATGACCACCAATACATCCGTGTCCCCGGCGCCGGAAATAAATACCTTGCTGCCATTGACGATGTAATCGTCACCTTCGCGCGTCGCACTGGTACGCAGGGAACCTGCGTCAGAACCCGCACCGGCCTCGGTCAGACAATAGGATGCCAGTTTTACACCCGTGACCAGATCCGGACACCACTGCTCAATCACCGCATCCGTGCAATACTTGCCCACCATGTTAGTGGCCATATTGTGGATGGTGAGGAACGCCGCAGTAGCGGTGCAGCCCTTGGCCAATTCTTCGACAATCAGGCTGGCATCCAGCCGAGTCATGCCGAGACCGCCGGCTGCCTCGGGCGTATACATCCCCATGAAACCGAGTTCACCCGCCTGACGCAACGCATCTTTGGCAAAGATAGACTGCGCATCCCACAGCGCCGTGTTGGGCGCCAACACACCTTGCGCAAACGCGCGCGCACTGGCGACAAACGCGTGCTGGTCTTCGGTCAGGGAAAAATTCATGGTTGGCTCCTCGGTCAGCGTTCCCGCGTTTTAGAATTTTCCCATCACCGAACCAAACAACTCTTCATCCGAGGGGATCACCTTGGTTTTGGCCAGGGGTTTGGAAACCCAGGTCTCATTGATCAGGTCGCGCCAGGTGATGTTGTGGTTGATGCCATTACCGCCCCAGGAACCACAGCCCAATGAGAAGGTCTGGCGCATACCATTCCAGAGATTGCCGCTGTTGGACGCGGACTGGGGCTGGTTGACCATCACCCTCGACGTCCGTGTGGCGTGTGCCAGCTTCATAATATTCGTATCGTTGTTGGAGTAGATGCCGCAGCTGTGGCCCTGGCCTTGATAGGCCTGGATGCTGTTGGTCAATGCGATGGCTTCATCGATATCTTTCACCTTGTACAGGGCCATGGTCACTGTCAGCTTTTCACCAGAGAAAGGGTAGTCGGGCCCGGTGCCTGTTTCCGGCACGATCAGGAACTGTTTGCCCTCGGGTAGATCGATACCAGCCTGGCCGGTGATATTGACGGCGTGTTGGGCAACGATCCCCGCATTGAGGTGGCCGTCATGCCACAACACGCGCTGCAATTTCTCCTTGTCTTCGCCCTCAATAACATGACCGCCTTCGCGCTTGAGCTTCTCCAAAAACTCATCGTAGATCGAGGCGAACACCAGCACCGAGTTGTCCGACGAACAGGACGCTGCCAGGTCCAGGGTTTTTGATATGCGAATCTTGTCCGCGGCTTCGTCAAGATTGGCAGTGTCATCCACGGTGATCACGGCGTTGCCGACGCCCACGCCCAGTGCCGGGGTACCGGACGAGTAGGCAGCGCTCACCATGGCCGCACCGCCCGTTGCCAGAATGCGGTCGCACTGGCGCATCAGTTCATTGGTTTTATCCAGCGAAGGCACGTCGATACTTTGCACCAGGTCCGCTGGCGCACCCATCGCTACGATCGCCTCGCGCATATAGTCGCAAATCTTCTTGTTGGTCAGTTTGGCGCGCGGGTGCGGAGCAATGATAATCGCGTTGCGACCCTTGACGGCAGAGATGGCCTTGATGACCGGGGTGGCTTCCGGATTGGTGGAGGGCGATAAGGCGCCAATTACACCGACCGGCTTGGCGATCTTGACGATATTGCGCTCGCGGTCCTCCTCGATCACACCGACTGATTTGTCACCGATGATATCCATCAGCGTGGCGCGCGTTTTGCGGTGGATCTTGAGGTACTTGCCCTCGTAGTTGCCCAGCTGGGTTTCTTCCACCGTGAACCTGGCGATTTCTTCCGAGCGATCTTCCCGGGCTACCGCCCAGACCATGGCTGTTATCAGCTCATCGACCTGCGCCTGGGTGTAGTTATCGATTTGCTGCTGGGCCGCGCGCGCGCGCACCATCATGGCGGCCACTTCGGCTCGCGCTGCCTTCAATTCCTCGTTGTCTTCCATTGCTCTGTACTCCACTGAGAAGCGCACCAGCCTACAGCCGCCCCGAGCCTCCTCAAAGGGAGGAAATTGCGTATATTATGGACTATATTGCGATTAAAATGTTCGCGGCAACAGTCCGTATGGCAGGCACTAGCAATGAGCGCACCCTCACAATGGCCACTCCCCAAAAATGGTATTCGATTCCTGACGCCCGCCTTTATGCTGAACAAGCTGGCCCGCCACCCTCTCACACGGGAGTGCTATCCCACGGCGATGGGCTTATACCCCAGCGCCGATTCACACCGTATGCAACGCCTCCGCCATGACGACAACCTGTTGATTTATTGCGTAGAAGGCCGGGGGCACGCTGCCACGGGTGAGTGGCATGGGCCAGTCGGGGCGGGACAGGTGCTGCTGTTGCCGCAGGGCGTGGCGCATGAGTACGAAGCGGACCCCCTGGAGCCGTGGACAATCTACTGGGTACACTTCCAGGGCACCAGCACGGCGGTGTTCAACCAGTACCTGGGTCATCGCGAAGGCGTCCCACCGGTAATCCAGGCGGGGATTTCGCCGCAGCTGGTCGCGCATTTCAGGGGGTTAATGGCGGTGCAGCGCACCGGCTACAACACCCGCGCCTTTATCAATGCGGCGAATCAGCTCCGTCACCTGCTGACGCACATCGCCCTGGAAATTCGCCAGGCCGAGGCCAGCAACCAGGACAGCTTCAACCTGGAGGCGGTGCAAAGCCTCATGCTGGAACACATCGGGCAGCCGCTGGACCTGGACACGCTGGCCGCGGCGGCGAAGCTCTCCAAGTATCACTTCTCCACTAAATACAAAGCCTTGACCGGCTATTCACCAATCAAGCACTTTCTCAATATGAAGATGGAGCACGCCTGCCACCTGCTGGACTCCAGCCAGCTCAGCGTGAAGGGGGTCGCGGCCGCGCTTGGCTACGATGACCAGCTGTACTTCTCCAGACAGTTCAGTAAAACCGTCGGCCTGTCACCCCGCGCTTACCGCCGCTCCGTCCGCAGCTAGCGTTTTCTTCTTCGGTTCGGGCGGCACCAGCTCGGGGGAACTGGTGAGGTGCTTCATCAGCATCGCGCGCATCCACTGGTGCGGCGCGCTGCGCGAGGTGCGGACATGGCGCATCAGCGACATCTTGCCTTTGTTCGTGCTGTTGCTATTGCGAATCATGCGCTGCAGCTCCTGCGGCATCTCATGGCCGAGGATGCGCTCGCGGTACAAGCCGCCTTCCTGGAATCCCGCGTTGGCCACCAGCAGGGCATCGGTACGCGTAAGCACGCCCACGGCGGAGGAAAACTGCGTGGTTTCCAGCACGATAGTGCGGTGCACGCCGTATTGGCCGAGTACGTCATCCACCATACTGGTGTTTTCGCGCGTCAGGCCGGGGAGATACAACCGTAGGTGCGGATAGGCCAGGAAATCCTGCAGGCTCAGCTCCTTCTTCGCCAGCGGGTGGTCGACGCGCATGTAGCAGCGCGGCGCCACAGCCGCGATGGGTTCGGCATGAATGTCGCGCTCGGTTTCCAGCGCCACAAAGGCGGCGAAATCCGCCTCGCCCTTTTTCAGCAATTCCTGATAATTCGGCGGCACCTCCGCCATGATGATCTGCACATTGGGTGCGACCACCGCCAACTCCGCCATCAGGTTGGGCAGCAGCGATTCACAGAGGATGGGTGGCATCAGCAGCTTGAAGCTGCCACCGTAGGTATCGGGACTGAAGGCAGCGTCGCCCAATACCTGCTCTATCGATTCCATCAGGCTGGGGAGCTCGCGAGCCAATTCTTCGGCGCGGGGTGTCGGCACCAGACCGTGGGAGGTACGGGTGAACAGCTCGTCTTCAAAGGAGTCGCGTAATTTTTGCAGCGTCTTGCTGAGGGCCGGCTGCGACACGGACAGGCGTTCAGCCGCGCGCGTCACGTTGCGCTCTTCAAGGAGAATCTGCAGGGCGACCAGGAGATTCAGGTCAGTACGAATCAACTTGCGCGAAATCATATCGACCCCAGAAATAACTTATGGTTATAGCGTAGCAAACTGGAGCAGGCAAAACACCCGACAAAGTTACATATTGCTGGCGCCCTGCTACCATGGCTTCTGCCGCTCCGGCCGAGCCGGGGCCTTTCCATAAAAATGTTCGGCTTTGCCCTGGGGAAAACAATGCGTAACACCGCTGTACTGGCGTGCATCCTTCTGTCATTGGCTCTTGTAGCGTGCAGCGGTGTCCATATCGACCACAGTCCCGTGGAGCAGTTTGCTGCCGGCCATTACCACTACTACAAGTGGCGCACGCAGCCCCTGCCAAAGGCCACCCGATCGTACGATGCCCTGTATGCCATTGACCCGATAGTGCGCCGCGAGGTCGATGCGCATCTGCAGAGCAGGGGTTATGTGCTGGATACCGAACGCGCGCAATTCACCGTGGACTACATGTATGTATCGGGGATGGTGCAGGGCGCACGCAGCGACCTGGCGGACAACATCTCCCCGATTCCCAGGATCACACCCAACCGCCACCTCGATCAGGCCAGCGTGGACAACGCGATTGCGCTCAGCGGAGTCAGGGAGACCGACAACATTGTCCTGCAGTTCAATGATCGGGAAAGCAATCGGGAAGTGTGGGCAGTCACCATGACCAGTATCGTGGAAAATGCCAACAGCAATGACGCTACGCGCCTCGATGACAACCTGACGGAACTGCTGGAGCGCGCGCTGAAACCGCTGCCGCAGGCCAGCCCGCAATAGTCCGGAGCAGTCGCTACCCGGAGTAGACCTGCGGATTGACGCAGTGCGGCATCGGCTGCCGCTGTAGTGCCGCCAGCGCATTGCGTACCGCAACATCCACCATCTTCGCCCGGGTCAGGGTAGTCGCACTGCCTATATGGGGCACCACCACGACCCTGGGGTGTTGCAACAACGGGTTGTCCATGGGCACCGGCTCGAGTTCGAACACATCCAGGCCTGCGGCATAGAGTTGACCACTGTCCAGGGCCAGCGCCAGGGCCTTCTCGTCCACGATGCCGCCGCGCGCCGTGTTGATGAGCACCGCACCCGGTTTCATGGTGGCGATCCTGTCGGCGTCGAGCAAATTGCGGGTCTCACTGGTAAGGGCGATGTGTACGCTGACAAAATCACTGCGCAGCAGCAACTCTTCCAGTGACACACTGTCCACACCCACGACCTCGCGTCCGGACGGGGTCCAACTGATCACCCGCATGTCGAAGCCGACCGCGCGCCGGGCCACCGCCTGCCCGATAGCACCCAGGCCGATGATGCCCAGCGTCGCGCCACTGACATCCTTGCCGAGAAAAAACTCTGGCGACCAGCGGCTTTCCGGGCGCCAGTTGCCCGCCCGAATGAAGCGATCGCCCTCAGCTACACGCCGCGCCGCCGCCAGCAACAACGCAAATGCCGCATCCGCCGTGGTATCGACCAGCACACCCGGTGTATGGCCCACCGGAATCTGTCGCTCGGTCATCGCCTGCACATCAATGTGATCAACACCCACAGACACACTGGAAACAAATTCCAGGTTCGGCATGGCCGCGAGCAGTGGGCGATCAATGCGGTCCGTCAACAGGCAAATCAGTCCGTGGCAACTCGCCAGCTCCTCGCGTGCGTGTGCGTCTGCCAAATCCGGCGGATTGTTGAGCACTTCCATCACGCACAATTCAGCGAGCGCGCTGAGGTGCTCAGCGGGCAGTAGGCGTGTAATCATGACTTTTTTTAACACTGCCCTGCGTATCCCGGAGGTGCGTAATGCTAGATCGGCGCCGCGACCAGGCCAATCATCTTGACCAGACCGTCTTGCCATTCGCGCAACTGTTGGTCTGAGTAGGATTCAACATCCGGTAAATTACCCCACACCGGTTGCGGCCAGCAGGGGTCCTTGGGATGTCGCCCGATGATATGCAAGTGCATCACGGGCACCACGTTGCCGAGACCGGCGAAATTGATTTTCTCAAAACCCAACATCTGCTTGATGAACGCGGACACCGCGACACAATCCGCCATCACCGCCTCGCGGTGTTCATCGGGCAGGTCCAGCACATCGCTCAAGCGCGTCTCCGGAACCAGGATAAACCAGGGCAGCGAGGCATTGCGATTCAATAACACTTCCGTTGCGGGCAGCCCGCCCAGGTGGTGGCAGTCCAACAGCAGTTGGTCCGGTATTTGGCCCTGTTTCATAACCACGCTCCCTCGTACCAATGCTGATGCCAATATTATGTTAGGGGCCCCGGCAAAATTCTGGACAGCGTATTGTCTTTCAACACATAGTGGTGGAACAAGCCGGCGGCGGCATGAAATCCGATCAAGCCGTAGCCCACTTTTCCAGCAGTCGTGTGAATTTCCTCAATCCATTCGGCGGTGTCCTTGTTTTCCGCGATCAGCGCAGGCAACTGCAGCCCATAAAACGGGATCGGGTCGCCCTCGGCGCTCAGTATCATCCATCCGGCGATAGGCATTGCAATCATCAGCGCATACAACACCCAGTGCAGCACGTTGGCCAGATGTCGTTGCCATGCCACCGGCTGGGGTGTAATGGCGGGTACCGGCTGCAGCAGGCGCAACCCCAACCGTAGCCACACCAGCACGAACACCGACAGACCCAGCGTAAAATGCCAGGTTTTCAAGGCCATTCGGGGATCACTGCCCTTGGGGAAGAATTCGCGTAATTCTATACAGGCGTAGACCGCCACGATAAGCAGGAACATCAGCCAGTGCAGGCCGATCGATACGGATCCGTATCGGTTTGTGCTGTTGCTCCAGCTCATACACTACTCCTCGCTTAGATTGTCATACCGCCATCCACCACAATACATTCTCCCGTGGTGTAACTGCTGGCATCGGACACCAGGTATAGAACGGTCCCAGCCATTTCACTGGGTTCTGCGTGACGACCCATGGGAACTCTCTGTACCGCCATTTTATACATATCGTCATTGCTGAACAGGGCGCCGGCAAATTTGGTTTTGGTCAGACCCGGCAACAGTGCGTTGCAGCGAATACCAAACGGCGCGCATTCCTTGGCGAAGACTTTGGTCATATTGACCACCGCCGCCTTGGTGATGGAATAAATGCCCTGCAGGTAGCCCGGCTGCAGCGCATTGATGGACGCGGTGTTAACAATCGCGCCACCGCCATGTTCGCGCATCAGCTTGCCAGCTTCGATGGACATGAAGAAGTAGCCGCGAATATTCACTTCGACTGTTTTGTTGTATGCGCCGAGGTCAGTATCCAGCACATGGCCGAAGTAGGGATTGGTGGCGGCATTGTTCACGCAGATGTCCAGCCTGCCGTGGGTCTTGCGGATGTGCGCAAACAATTCCGCGATCTGGTCCAGGTTGCCCACATGACAGGCAAAGGCTTCGGCGCTGCCCCCTGTCTTGCGAATGCCCTCGGCCACCGCGGTACAGTCATCGATCTTGCGGCTGGACACAATGACATGGGCGCCCTGCTCACCCAGCAGCTTGGCAACTTCCTCACCGATACCGCGACTGGCACCGCTAACCAGGGCAATCTTGCCAGTCAGGTCAAAAAGGTTTGTGGCCATACCAAAACGTCCTTCTTCTTTACTATCGATTGGGCGTGGTGTCATCGTCGCCCTGCCAGCGCTTCACCTGTGCCAGTTCCAGGTCAAACAGGTCGAGGGCGCGCCCAACAGTCTGGGTCACTACATCGTCCAGGGTCTGGGGTCGCGTATAGAAAGCAGGTACCGGGGGCGCGATCACCGCGCCCATTTCCGACAATTGCGTCATGGTGCGCAGATGGCCGGTGTGCAGCGGAGTTTCTCGCACCATCAGCACCAGACGACGGCGCTCCTTGAGCACCACATCCGCGGCGCGTGTGAGCAGGGTGGAAGTGACGCCGGTGGCTATTTCCGACATGGTGCGGACTGAACAGGGGGCAATCAGCATTCCCGCCGTGGGAAACGAACCGCTGGCGATAGACGCGCCTATATCGTTGATCGGATGGACTTCGTCAGCCAAAGATTCCAGGTCCGCGAGGGACATGTCCAGCTCGTAATGCAGTGTGAGTTTTGCGGATTTGCTGATCACCAGATGCGTTTGCACGGGGCAATCGCGTAACAACTGCAGGGCGCGCACGCCGTACACAATGCCGGAGGCGCCACTGATGCCGACAATAATACGCTTCATTTGCCGGGAGGGCGGCGAGCGCCGGATTTCGAGGGTGGCACTCCCCGGGATTTCTCCTTGGTCGTAAGCCGCATTTCCGGACGAGCCGCACCGCCCTTGTCTTGTGTGGGCTTTCGTTTGTCGGCACCGCCAGGCGATGATTGTCCGGAAGGTTCGAGCCTGGAAATCTGCAAGCGCTGGCCACTGACCCATACCGTTTTCAAGTGTTTCAGGATTTCCTTGGGCATACCTTCGGGCAGGTCTACAGTGCTGTAATCATCATAAATTTCGATGCGCCCGATATGCTCGCTGTCGACCTCCGCCTCATTGGCAATGGCTCCCACAATATTGCCGGGCTTGACGCCATGCACATTTCCTACCTCAAGGCGGAAGCGCTCCATGCCCGCGTCCAGCTTGTCCTTGTCGCTACGGGGTTTGCGCGCAGGTTTGGGCGACGATTCTTGCGGCGGCCTGGTGTCGGGGGATTTTCGCCCTGCATTTCGCTCTGTATCTCGCTCGCGCCGCTCACGGCCGGGTTTGTCTGATGCGGACTTGGTGAACTTGCCGCGCTCACCCTTTGCCTCATCGTGCACGGCAGCGCTGGCCTGCGCCTGCAGCGGCTTCTTGCCCTGCGCGAGCATCCCCAGGGCAGCGGCGATCTCCACCACCGGCACGCCGTACTCATGCTGGTACTCCTGCACCAGTTTCCTGAAGATCGCCAGATCTTCCGTAGCCAGGGCCTCGGTAATGCGCTGCTTGAACTTGCCCACGCGTTTGTCCGTCACCTGTTGCGCGGTGGGGAGTTCCATTTTTTCGATCGTGTTGCCAGTGGCTTTTTCGATGGCCCCCAGCAGGCGCCGTTCACGACTGGCGGCAAACAGAATGGCATCGCCCTTACGCCCGGCCCGACCAGTGCGCCCTATGCGGTGTATGTAGCTCTCCACGTCCGGCGGAATATCGTAGTTGATCACGTGGCTGATACGCTGCACGTCCAGGCCTCGCGCCGCCACGTCGGTGGCGACCACGATATCCAACTTGCCGTTCTTCAGCTTCTCGACTGTCTGTTCGCGCTGCTTTTGCGGAATGTCGCCGTTAAGCG
>JANPDE010000362.1:0-17754 GCA_031431315.1 Haliea sp. | reverse complement strand
TAATTTTGACCAGATCGCAGAGTTCCAGCAGAGCGCCAAAGAGGGAGCGCGAATCGCGGCGGTGGAGATTCAGGAAGTACGACTATAATTCTTGTCGTTACTCAACTCCGCATGGCCCTCGTTGCGGGGTTGGTCATACCTAGCCTAGAGACTGACAGTTTGCTCCATATGCTCCCTGCGGCGCTCCGGATTGAAGCGGGAAACTGCGCGGGCGAACTTCTTTAGCATCTGTGCGCTGCTTCCCGTCGCTGAGGCGCCTGCGTAAGCGAGCTCGTTGTACAGGCTGGTAATATGCCACAGTTGCTCCGAACAGTCGGGTACGGCGTCATGTGCCCGTAGTGCAAATTGGCCAGGCGTTTCCCCTGTCGCCCGCACCAATCCGATGCGTGCCATGCGTTCACAAAACTTGCGGTAGTGCTTGTCCGACGGGTTAGTCGGGTGGGTATCACGCTTGTGGAACAGGGAAACGGCTACCGGCACCAGCACCAGTGCCCAGCTACCCAGCAGCAGCGTGGCAAACGATCGGACACTGATTTCGCCAAAAAATCTGTGCAGCAAATCGAATTGCTGGTCGCGATCAAAACCGACAACCCAACTTTGCCAGCGGTAGGTCAAGGCATCGTAGCGTAGGCGCAGCAGGTTGAGCAGAGGGATATTACGGTAGCGCAGGGGCGACAGGGGCGCAGTGGCCAGAAAGCTGCCCTCGGTCTCCATCGCTTCTTCCAAACCCAGTTCAATGCGCAGTGGGGAGACGGCAGAAGTGGGATCCACGCGCACCCATCCCTGATCCGCTATCCACACCTCAGCCCAGGCGTGAGCGTCGAACTGATGCACGATCACTGTTTTGTTTACTGGATTAATCTCACCACCCTGGTAGCCCGCCACTACCCTTGCAGGCACCCCCGCTGCACGCATCATAAAGACAAAGGCAGAAGCAAAGTGTTCACAAAAACCGCGGCGGGACTGGAACATAAACTGATCAATCGGATGTCGCCCCGACAGTGTGCCGGGCCGCAGTGTGTAGACAAAGGCTTCGCGGTTGAAGTGGCCGAGGGCCTGTGCGACAAAGTCGGCATCGCTGTTGCTATCTGCTCTTAGGTCCAGCGCCAATTGTCGTGTTTTGGGATTACCTACAGGTGGCAGCCTGGTTTCGATATTGCGGCGCCAATCTGACAGCTGTGTATCGGTAGCGATATTCTGCCAAGTTTCCACGGTATACAGGAATTCCGTCTCCACTGGCGCTGGAGAAAATAGCCGGTAATCGGACGTGTGCATCACCCCTGGCGTATTCGAGTGCGCGAAGTGCAGGCCGTACAACCAGTTTTGTTGGGTCGGTTCCATAATAATGCTGTACCGCAGCGCGGCACCGACCGTGTTTACCGTGCGGGCACGTTGTTCCTGTAACGGCACATCGTAGTGACCCAGTGCGGACCATACACCTTGCTCCAGTCGACTGAACACCAATCCGCGCCAGTAGAGTGCGGATTTGTCCGGAATCTTTCCCTCGAATTTCACCCTGAAAGCGACTTCATCTGACTGGCTGAGACTGGCCACATCACCCGGCTTCATGAAGTCACTCATGCCCGTCTTGGCGGTGTGGCTCATGATGGGCACCGTCCATAACGGGCCAAAGCGCGGAAACACGAAAAACAGTACTACCATCAGTGGCATTGCCTGCAGCAACATGATACTGGCAAGGCGTATCGTGCCAGGCCTGAATTGGTGTTCGCCCGGTTGATGTAATGCCACCAAAGCGGTGGTGACCAGCACTACAGTGGCCAGCAAATAGACCGTGACCAACAGATCCTGGCTAAACAGGAATTCCGTGATACAAATAAAATAGCCCAGAAACAACAGGACATAGGCATCCTTGCGCTGTGACAGTTCGATAAACTTGAGCGCGAACGCTGTTAACAGGAGGGCTACAGTGGGTTCCAGGCCGACCAGTGAACCGTAGCTGGCGAAAATACCGATGAAGCTGCTGACAATCAGCGCCACTTTTACCCAGCGACCGGGATAGGACCAACGCCCACGGTGGACCTGCATTCGCCAGACGACGGCGACCACGTATGCCGCCAATACCCATATCGGTAGCCGGGCAGCGTGTGGCGCTACCAGCGCGAACAGGCAGAGGATAATCCACACCAGGGCATTGCGCGGCACCTGTTGCAAAATGTTCAACGGTTCCGACCTTCCTGACGATACAGGGCTAACTCCTTCAGCACCAAATCGCGGTGTTTTTCACCCAGAGACGGTTCGATCACCAGGCCGGGCAATCGCAAGCCGTACTCCTCCCCACGTTTGTCAAACTCCAGTACCCAGTAGCACAGATGCGATAAGCGCTGCTCGATACCAAGCCCTGGAAACAAGTCCCAGTCCAGCCATACGCTGCGGTCCGCATAAGCAGTGAATTGCTTGGTCAGCACACCCTGCCCTTTGGCCAACCCTTTCCAATGGACCTGGCGCGGTGAGTCGCCCTTGCGGTACTGACGGAACCCGTAAAAATCGTCATTGCCCACGATGACTGCTGCGGACCCATCGGGGGTGTCCGTAGCCAGGCCCGGCAGTTCAGCCGACATCAGTGGATGCGGATACACAAGAGCGTGTAAGTCCAGGTCAACCCAGGTCCAGCAACGCAACAGGCCCATTGGGTAGCTGGATTCCAGCAGCAGCCGTCCCGGACTGAACCAACCCCGCTTGTCGACCGCCATGTGCAATTGCACTTTCACACTGTCCACCTTGACAAGACTCACCAGAGTTTCGCTGCTCGTGGGCCACTTGAGGTACAGTGCATAGTGATCACGCTGTTTGCTGCGCGCTATCATCAGGTGAAATTCCGACTGCTGCCCCGCAAACGCGGGTTCAGCCCGCAGCGCCCGCAGGGTCAATCCCGACAGGTTCGCGTAGGTATGCAGTATTGCCACAACGAACAGGGTGGCCAGCAGAAACGTCAGGCCGTAACTGAGGTTGTTCTCGAAATTGATTGCCGCTATCAACATCACCAACAGGCAGAAGCCAAAGAAAAATCCGGCCCGGCTGGGAAAGATAAAGATACGGCGTTGGTCCAGTGTCACTTCGCGTGCCGGTGGTATGCGCCGATTTACCCACTGGTGGAATCGTGCGCGAATTCGAGCCGGGATGCCTTTGCCCTGTTGATCGATATTGGAAGAGAACTTGTCCACTGAGTTCTGTGCTCAGGGTCCGATCACATCCACTTTGCGCTGCAGTAAATCTACCAGCGCATCGCCATCACCCGCATAATCGCCGCTGGGTAGCAGGCGATGGGCCGCCACTGCGGGCAATACCAACTGCACATCCTCTGGCACCACGTGGCCTCTGTTGTGCATAGCCGCCCAGGTCTTGGCGCAATCCAGCAGTGCCAGGGCGCCCCGCGGGGACAGGCCGACCGCAAACTCGGGCGACTGGCGCGTATAAGCCACGAGGCGTTGCAGATAGTCCAGTAAATGATCTGAGGCGCGCACCTTACTGACAGCGATGCGGATCTCATCCAATTGCTCCAGGTTGATACACTGGCGCGGATTCTTGATTTCCAACGCGGCACTGTGCCGACGCTCAAACATTTCCCGCTCGGCGCGCGGATGGGGATAACCCAGTTCCAAGCGCATCAGAAATCGGTCCAATTGCGACTCGGGCAATGGATAGGTGCCGGATTGGTTAACGGGGTTCTGGGTGGCGATGACGAAAAACGGCTGCGGCAGGGGCCGGGTCTCCCCTTCCACGGTCACCTGCCCCTCCGCCATGGCTTCCAACAGGGCACTCTGGGTGCGCGGCGTCGATCTATTGATTTCGTCCGCCAGCAGCAACTGGGTGAAGATGGGGCCGGGGTGGAAATTAAAGCTGGCATCTTTAACGTCAAACACCGAGACCCCCAGGATATCTGCTGGCAGCAAGTCGCTGGTGAACTGCACCCGTTTCCAGGACAGGCCAAGCACGGCAGCCAGGGCATGGGACAGGGTAGTTTTACCCATCCCCGGCAAGTCTTCGATCAACAGGTGCCCCCGCGCGAACAGACAGCACAATGCCAGTCGGATCTGGGGTTCCTTACCCAACAGGATACGTCCTACTTCCTGGACCGCAGCATCAATCACACCTTGTAATTTACCCGATGCAGCGCCACCGCCCTCAGATCCGTTTTTCATCGTAGTAACCTGTTGTTTTATATTCATTTTATTTCCGTTATTCGCCACCACAGTCCGCTTGTGATTCCGCCGTGTCAGGCGCGAAAAATTAATTCAGGTTGCAGCCGACTCCCCTGCCACAAATGGACTGATAAGTAGGTCCGACCACGCAAGTCTAACAAGACCACTCCCTGGCTTATAGCGACGCAGTTCACACCCGTGAATGAATGACGGAAGTCAGGAATCTGTTGATCACGACTCCCCTATCCAGTTATGCGAAAATAGTGAAGAGCGCTTTTCAAGCGGTTTATCGTGTTACTGCGCTTCCAAATCTGCACATTGAAGACCTATGCAGTAAGGTACCTGTTTTTCATTGCGGCATTTGGAGCGACTTTCTTCATTCTGGTTGGCCCGCTTTTTAGTTTTGACAGGCTGCAAGATTTTTTCGCCCTATACATCAAGTTCTCACGGCGTCTATTGGCAGGCGCCTCCTCAACTTTTCATTCTATAAGATTTGTGGTTAACTCATCGCCCTTGAGTTTTTTAATCCGAGAAGTTAGTTTGTCAGCATTGTGGGTTTTAGTGATGGAAATCGTTAATCAAAAAACCAATTACACGCAGAAAACCCACGTCAACCCCATCTTTTTGTTTTTGCTAATTTCGACCATTAGCTTAGCGTTTTATAGCGTTTTTATGCATTTTTCTGTTGCGATTAGATCAGTTGGAGGGACGCCAAACCTAGCTGAAATGATGCCTTGGATGATGCTTGAGGATTCAGTGAGCAAAGGAGTTGTAGTGAGCGAGGGAGTAGAGAGTTATGTACTCTACGCTATGATTTTTTTGCATCTCTCACTGAGTTTGCTGGTGTATAAAATGATTGTTGTTGCCGCTGATGCGTACCTTGTATCGGCGGCAGCGTATGCCCGGACAGTTAACATACTGATTTTCTTTTCCCTGCTGATACCGGTTGTTTTTTACTTTCATACGATTGGATTTATCCCCCCCAACACAAGCGCTCCCCTGAAGGTTGAACCACTCTATCCTAACCTAATGATTTTCATGTTAGTGCTTTTATGCGCACAGTATTTTCTTAATAGAAAATCGATTTCTTTAGCGAATGTTTTTATTTTATCGCTTCTTATCCCAATATGTTTTATTCCTGCTGATGGCATTAGCGTCTACGATTACTCTTTTGTTTGGGCGCCAGCGTTGAGGTTGCTTCAAGGCGCCTCACTGTCCGATATATATTTTCATTACGATCTTTTAATATCATTACCGGCTGCACTGTGGATGAAACTAGGAATGAGCTTAAACGCTTCGCAGGCTATCGCACAAATTGCTTTCTTTCTTTTTTTTTGCGGCATCTTTCTGTTTTCAAGAAAGTTCCTATTATGCAAGCAAAATGCAATATTGCTTGTGATTGCGCTTGTAATATTTAAATTATATGCATGGCCCGACGATCCTACTTCTATTATCGCAGTCTCGCCCATAAGGTTGGATCTTTGGTTGCCGCTTTTGGTTCTAGCGTATTTTAAGGGACCGTATCATTGGCTAGTTGGCTTGACGCTCGGCTGCCTAATGATTCTGCATAGAATTTTTGGAGCAATCTATTTTGTTTCGTATGTTACTTTAATATTTTCATTATTCGTGATTGATGTTAGTGATAGCAATGTAACAATAAAAAGCATGCCAAAGCACATCAAGTCCATTTTCTTGCGACACCTATCACTCAATATTTTTAATTTCATCATTGTACTAGCGTGTATTGCAGTGGCGAGGCTTCTGTTCGGCAACTTTATTAATCCGAGCTTAGTTTTAAACTCCCCCCAAATTGGCAGCCCGACACCCGTCGGCGCCCAATCCTTTTATTGGCATTTGCCCACTATATTTAGCATGACCGTTGTTATGTTAATTGCAAAGCGAAGGGCGCTTTCAAAACAATACCTAACAACCGCATTACTAACGGTATTTTTAGCGGCGGGAAATTTGTTATATTTTCTTGGCCGCAGTCATGAAAATAATATTGTTAATGTGTCCGGATGTTTGTTTCTGGTATTTTTTATTTTGCTCGATCTTTTAACGCTTAATGAAAATGCGAAAATGCCAACTACGGAACAACGCAACGCTCAACCATGGAATGCGGTTAATGCACGGCTCCTATTTATTGCACTAGTTCCGTATATTTTAATTTTGGGGCTCACCTATTACTATGAACGTAATCTAATATTAATGAATTTGCGTAAGTCTGAAATCTTTACAGCAAGTCTTTTAAATAGAGAAGGGTCCTTCTATCCTGAGATGGTAGGAACCATCCCTGACGCCAATGAACTAGCCTCCATTCGCGAGGTCACAAACAACAGTGATCATGTTTATTTCGGATTTCGAGAAGACTTCCTGCTTTATTACGAAGGTGGACATAAATTGGTTGGTTATTTTAACCCCCACGACTCATGGTATTTTAGAAAGGATTATATTGCCTTCACTCAAGATCTATTGAATAAAGGCTACTATGTGGTTTTCAGGAATGATCATTCTAAGTTTCGTGCAGCTAGGGGATATCCTGCGTTTAAATACAAACAGTTAAAAACTAATGAGAAGTTTGTATCGATACATCAGTAGATAGATATAACTTTCTATAGTCAACGGCTTGGATTAGTCCGTTCATAATGAAAAAGTCCGCCGTAAAAGATTGAGATGGATACCTGAGCCACTGATTTTTCAATCGCGCGCATTTCTGTTGCCCCGCGCTGCTATTTTATAGTTTAGCGACTTTCAGTGAATGCCGGCAAAACCGCGCAGCATATCCGTTCTCAGATCGTCGATATGTTCCAGACCCACTGCAATGCGGATCAGGTTGTCGCGGATGCCCGCCTGCTCGCGCTGCTCTGGAGTCAAGCGACCGTGCGTTGTCGTGGCCGGGTGCACGATGGTGGTCTTGGCGTCACCCAGGTTCGCCGTGAGGGATACAAGTCTGGTGGCGTCGATGAACTGCCAGGCCTGTTCCCGTCCACCCTTGACCAGGAATGACAGCACCCCGCCGTACGCCTTTTGCTGGCGCGCAGCCAGGGCATGACCCGGATGGTCCGCGAGACCCGCGTAGTAGACCCGCTCCACCGCCGGTTGTTGCTGTAACCACTGGGCCAATTCCAGCCCCGTCCGGCTGTGCGCCTCCATTCGCAGGCGCAATGTCTCCAGGCCCTTGAGAAATACCCAGGCGTTAAATGCGCTCATGGTGGGGCCGCAAGTGCGCAAAAATGTCAGCACTTCACTCATTTGTTGCGCACGGCCCAGCACGGCACCGCCCACGCAGCGACCTTGCCCATCCAGGTACTTGGTCGCGGAGTGCACAACGATATCTGCTCCCAATAACAGGGGCAACTGCAGGGCAGGTGTACAAAAACAGTTGTCGACGACCAACAGTGCGCCGGTATCGCGGGCCAGCTGGGACATGGCCGACAGGTCAGCCACTTCACACAGCGGATTGGAGGGCGTCTCCAGAAACAACATGGCAGTATTGGCACGCACCGCGCTGCGCCAGGCAGCAATGTCCAGCAACGGCACAAAGGTCACTTCAACACCAAATTTGGCCAGGTACTTACTGAATAAATTGACGGTGGTGCCAAAAACATCCCGCGAACACACTACATGGTCACCGGATTTGAGTAGCGCCATACAGGTACTCAGTATGGCTGCCATGCCCGAGGCCGTCGCGACGCATGCCTCGGCGCCCTCCAGCGCAGCCAACCGTTGTTCGAACACACGTACCGTGGGATTGGTGTAGCGCGAGTAGACATTGCCGGGAGATTCCCCGGAAAACCGCGCCGCCGCCTCGGCCGCATTGGCAAAAACATAACTGGACGTGGCGAAGATGGGTTCCGCGTGCTCACCCTCGTGCGTGCGGTGAATACCGCTGCGCACCGCCAGCGTATCGAGGTGGGCGCGGGCCAGCGGATCGTCTTGGTTGTCGTGATCGGTCATAAATAGTTCCTAGACGTCGTTGTAAAGACCGACGACCGTGCCTTCCGCCCGCAACTCCACCCGCCGTTCATTTTGTGCATCATCGTTGCGCAGTAAATCCAATCGATCAAGGTAATTCTGATCGATATCACCCGTGATGTATTCACCATTGAACACCGAGCAATCGAACCCTTCAATCTGCGGATTGCCATCGCGCGAGCAGCGGATGAGATCTTCCAGATCCTGGTATACAAGCCAATCCGCTCCGATTAACTTGCAGACCTCTTCCACGCTGCGATTGTGCGCTATCAGTTCGGATGCCGAGGGCATATCGATCCCATACACATTGGGATAGCGCACGGGAGGGGCTGCCGAAGCGAAATAGACGTTGGCCGCACCTGCTTCCCGGGCCATCTCTATGATCTGGCGACAGGTGGTGCCACGCACGATCGAGTCATCGACCAACATGACATTCTTGCCGAAAAACTCCAGCGGTACGGGATTAAGTTTTTGCCGCACGGATTTTTTGCGGTGACTCTGCCCCGGCATAATAAACGTGCGCCCGATGTAGCGATTTTTCATCAGGCCTTCGCGAAACTTGATATTCAATTCATAGGCCATCGATTGCGCGGCAATACGGCTGGTGTCAGGAATCGGGATAATTACATCGATGTCCAGTTCCGGCCGCAACCTGCGAATTTTCTTGGCCAGCGTTTCTCCCTGGCGCATCCGGGTTTTATAGATGGAGATGCCATCCATCAGCGAGTCCGGGCGGGCAAAATACACGTGCTCAAAAATACAGGGACGCAGGCGTGCGTGCGGCGCGCAGCGGCGTCGATGCAGTTGGCCTGCCTCGTCGATGAAGACAGCCTCCCCAGGAGCGACGTCATCCAGCAGGGTAAACCCGAGCACATCCAATGCGACGCTCTCGGACGCGATCATGTACTCCCTCCCCGCATCTGATTTGCGCGTACCAATCACGAGTGGACGAATGCCGAAGGGGTCCCTAAACCCGAATACCCCATGATTCACCAATAGCCCTACCACGGCGTAACCGCCACGACAGCGCCTGTGCACCGCCTCCACCGCCGTAAAAATATCCTCTGCCGTGGGTTTGAGTTTCGCCAGAATCTGCAATTCGTGCGCGAACACATTGAGCAACACTTCCGAGTCGGAGTCCGTGTTCAGGTGTCGCAGGTCATCCTGGAACAACTCTCGCGCCAGTTGCTCCGAGTTGGTAAGGTTCCCGTTGTGCGCCATGGCGATGCCATAGGGCGAATTGACATAGAAAGGTTGCGCCAGGGCGGTGCCGGAGCTTCCGGCCGTCGGGTAGCGCACATGGCCAATTCCCATGGGCCCCCTGAGGCGCTGCATGTCATTTTGTCGAAAGACATCACGCACCAGTCCTTCGCCCTTGCGTTGGCTAAATTTGCCTCCGCCACAGGTCACTATCCCCGCCGCATCCTGTCCGCGGTGCTGCAGAACCGTCAGGGCGTCGTATATTTCCGGGGCGATGTCGGACTTCGCAACCAACCCTACCAGGCCACACATACTCTACCCACCTCGCTGATTAATACCAGCCTGTTACCACCAGACTCTGTCCGGTTTTGTATCTTGAGAACAAGAGCTCCACCCATTGCCCCAACATATCAATATGCGGCATCAACTGGGATTGCTCCAACCACACAAGATTCTGTGGCGGTGCGATCTGCCTGAGCAGGTACACCAGCACCAGTACAATAATGATACCGCGTGCAAATCCGAATGCGGTACCCAATAAGCGGTCCAATAATGACAGACCAGTGACGCGCACTACCTGTGTTGCCAGCGCGCCCAGTATCTTTGCCATCAAGAGTGTGGCGACAAACAGTAGGGCAAAGGCGGCAACGTAGCGAGCGGTATCATTGTCCATCCATTGCGTCAGGACCAGCTCCATTTTGCCGACAAACATGTTGGCAACAAAAAAAGCAGCAATCCAACCCGCCAACGATACTGCCTCGCGGACAAACCCGCGCCACAAGCTAAGCAGGATAGACAGACCCAGAGTAGCGATGACTGTCCAATCCAACGCATTGAACTGTAACCAATCCACCACCCGGGACTACCCCGCTATCCGCTGCATCAGGGGGTGTACCGCGCGATTATCGAAGTGACACCGAACTTGGCATTAATGCCCGCCTGTAGTTTTTCCAATGCCGCACGTTCAAACTTCGGCCCGATGCAAACCCGGTGCAGGCTCCTGCCGCCAGTGCGCACCGTAGTGACATACACCGCCTGTTTCATCTCCAGAAGTTGCTGGCGCAGGTTCTCGGCCTTTTCGGCACTGCTGACAGTGGCGACCTGAAGTGTCCATGCCACCGGTACCCCGTCAGAGTCCATGGCCAGCGGCTGCGGCGATTCGGAGCGCGCATCGTCAGGGACAGGCATCGTCGCGGGCTGTACTGGGGTTGGTGCCGGTGTTGGCGCGATGGCCTCTTCGTTGGATGCCGGCGCGCCCTCGGGGGGTATTGCCTGTGCAGGGTCAACCCCCTGGCTGTCACTGGTGGCCGCGAGTTCAGCAGAGCCCCTGAGGCCGGCCTCGTCGGGGCTTGCAAGTTCGTCGGTGGACACCTGTGGCGGAACTGGAATAGTTTGTTCCGCGGACTTTTTCCAATCAGGTTCCACAAAAATGATGGGCCAGAATACCACTCCCAGTGCCAACAGGATGAGTGCCCCGACCAGACGTTGCTTGAGGATATCGTTCACTTACGGGCCCTCATGCCGGCTCGTGTCCTTGTCGAGCAGCGGCAGTACCGCTGCCACGGTATGAAATGACCCGAATACCACCAGTCTATCGCCCGCAGCGAGGACACTTTGTGCGCGCCTGAAGGCCTGTCGCAGGTTTTTGCTGATACTAATCATGGTCTCCCCCGCCACACCCAGCATTGTGGCAATGTCCGCTGCCCTGGCAGCGCGTTTGTTATCTGGCTGGTCCGCCAGGAACCAGGCATCAAATTGGCCTGCTACGGCATCCACAATGCTCTGGATGTCTTTATCTGCCATTGCTGAAAAAAGGCATATTGTCTTTCCTTTACAATAGGTTGCATGCATATATTCAAGTAATTTAAGCACTGAGGCGGGGTTGTGTGCCACATCCAGTACATACTCTCGATCCATGACATGCCGCAACTGGCGACGCCCCACTGGCGCGGTGTTGGCGAGTGCCCGGTTTAGATCATCATCACTGAACTCAATACCCATTAACAATGCCGCCTGCACTGCGGCGCAAATATTCTCAGGCAATAAGGCACCACAGGCCCTTGAAGCCAGGTGTCGTGCACTGCCATCGACCCGCCGTACGACACCGTGCCACTGGTCCTGGGCCATGGTCATCGTAAGCTCACGCCCCAGGTACAGTGCAGGACTGGCGCCTACATCTGTCACACAGCGCACCAGATCAGGAGGAGGATCGGGCTCGACAATCACAACCGGTCGCCCCCGGCGCAATATCCCAGCCTTCTCACGGGCGATTTCGCCGCGCGACGACCCGAGCCAGCTCTGGTGATCCAGATCGATACTGGTAATCACCGCAACCGTAGGGTCTACAATGTTCACTGCGTCCAGACGTCCTCCCAACCCCACCTCCAGCACGATAATGTCGGGTGCCCGGGCTTTGAAGACATACAGCGCTGCCAGTGTGGCGAATTCGAAGTAAGTGAGGGAAACGTCGCCCCTGGCCTCGTCAATAGCGGCAAAAGCGTCGACAATTTCTGCATCGGCGACATTGGCTGTAGCCACCCGGATCCGTTCATTGAAGTGCAATAAATGGGGAGAGGTAAACACACCTGTGCAATATCCGGTTTCACCCAACAGGGCTTCCAGCACGGCCACCGTTGAGCCCTTCCCATTGGTGCCGCCCACAGTAACAACAGGCTGATCCACCGGCAATAGCTGCAACCGATTGGCGACTCGCGCTACGCGCTCCAGCCCCAGTTCTATCTCCTTGGGATGAAGCGTCTCCAGTCGTTGCAACCACTGCGCCAGCGACGCTTTACTCATCTCCGGCCGCGATCGCCGCCGGTGCTTCGTCGCTGTCCTGGGGCGAGTCCGTTACCTCGTCTGTTACCGGCGTAAGCGGCGAGCCGGTGAGCTTGGATAGCAATCGGGCAATGGTGTCGCGCATCTCAGTGCGGTGCACAATCATGTCAATGGCGCCGTGTTCCAGCAGGAATTCACTGCGTTGGAATCCTTTGGGGAGTTTCTGGCGAATGGTCTGTTCAATGATATTGGGACCGGCAAATCCTGCCCGTGCATCGGGCTCGGCAATGTTGACGTCACCCAGTAATGCCAATGATGCCGAGACACCGCCGTAGATGGGATCGGTCATCACTGAAATGTACGGCAGCCCCGCAAGTTTCATTCGCTCCAGTACCGCACTTGTCTTGGCCATCTGCATGAGAGAGATCAGGGCTTCCTGCATGCGCGCGCCGCCAGACGCGGAAAAGCACACCAGGGGGATGCCTTCTGCCAGCGCCAACTGGGCGGCACGAGTGAATTTTTCTCCCACCGCGTATCCCATGGAGCCGCCGTGAAATTCAAATTCAAACGCCAGGGCGATGAGCGGCAGGCCGTGCAGAGTTCCGCGCATCGCAATCAGCGCATCCTTTTCCCCGGTGGCTTTCTGCGCAGTCGTTAAGCGGTCCCGGTAGCGCTTCTTGTCCTTGAACTTCAGGCGGTCGACGGGTTCGATCTCGGACAGAATCTCAGTGCTGGCGGACTTGTCGAGAAAACGTGACAGGCGTTTACGTGCGCCGATGCGCATGTGATGATCACATTTGGGGCAAACGTCTTCATTGCGCTCCACGTCGGGTCGGTAGAGCACGGCATCGCATTTAACACACTTCTTCCACAGGCCTTCCGGCACTCTGCTGGAGCTTTTGAGTACCGCTTCACTGCGCACCCCGGACGGCAGAATTTTGTCTATCCAGCTCATGCTACTCCTCACCATTCCATAGGGGGCATCATTATAAACGCGGTGCGACGTAACTAGGAAGCTGCGCTGTCAATCCCCTTGCGTATCCGTCCCAGCAACTCGCCGGCCGCATGCACTGCCCCCTCCTTGCCGCTGCCGCTCGCTATGGCCTGCGCCATCGCGTCAACCAGCGCACTTCCGACCACTACGCCGTCCGCCACAGTCGCCACTGCCCGGGCAGAATCGGCATCCTTGATTCCAAAACCCACGGCGACCGGCAGTTTACTGTGCCTGCGGATAGTCTCGAGCCGGCGCGTGACCTCCCCGGTATCAAGATGACCCGCCCCGGTGACACCTTTTAAAGATACATAGTAGATGAAGCCGCTGGCCCGGGCGGCGATGTGCGCGATACGCTCCTCTGAGGTCGTCGGTGCGACCAGGAAAATATTATCCATACCCACACGTTGAAGTTCGGCATTGATGTCATCGACCTCCTCTGGCGGAATGTCAACACTGAGTAACGCGTCCAGGCCCGCGTCTGCAGCGGCATCGGCAAATGCTGCGAAGCCCATGTGCATCACGGGATTGGCATAACCCATCAGCAGTACCGGAGTAGTGCTGTCGGATTGACGGAATTCCCGCACCATTTTCAGCACTACAGCCAAGGAGGTGCCGTTGGCCAGCGCGCGCTCGTGCCCCAGTTGAATCACCGGGCCTTCTGCCATTGGATCAGAAAAAGGCACTCCCAGTTCAATAACGTCAGCGCCGCTGTCAACCAGTCGGTGCATGAGAGGCACTGTGGCATCCAGACCCGGATCTCCCGCGACGATATAGGGGATTAGGGCAGTGCGGCCCTGTTCCGCCAACTGCAGGAAGCGTCCGGCAATCCGACTCACTGTGCTATCTCCAAATGGGGTGATTAAAATTCGATGCCGTCGAGTTGGGCTACGGTGAGGATGTCTTTGTCACCGCGGCCTGACAGATTCACAATAATGGACTGTTGCGGTGTCATAGTGGCCGCCAGTTTTTCTGCATAAGCCAGCGCATGGCTGCTCTCAAGTGCCGGCATGATCCCTTCCTCGCGGGTCAGCTTATGGAATGCCCGCAAGGCCTCGTCATCGTTCGCCACCACATAGTTCACCCTGCCGATATCCTTCAACCAGGCGTGTTCGGGACCCACGCCGGGATAATCCAATCCAGCAGAAATGGAATGCGTGTGCATAATCAGGCCGTCGCTGTCCTGCATCAGATAGGTCCTGTTACCATGGAGTACGCCAGGAGTACCCGCTGTCAATGGCGCCGCATGCTGGTTCGTGGAGATACCATGACCGCCCGCCTCTACTCCGTACATAGCAACGGTCTCGTCCTCGAGAAACGGGTGAAAGAGCCCTATGGCATTGGAGCCGCCTCCGACGCAGGCGACCAATGCATCCGGCAGGCGCCCCGTTTGCTGGAATGCCTGCGCACGCGCCTCACGCCCGATGACGCATTGAAAGTCTCGCACCAGCATGGGATAGGGATGTGGGCCGGCAACAGTCCCTATAATATAGAACGTGTTATCCACATTGGTCACCCAGTCGCGCATGGCCTCGTTCATGGCATCCTTCAAAGTGCGCGAACCCGATGTCACCGGGGTGACTTCCGCGCCGAGCAATTTCATGCGGTAAACGTTCAGCGACTGGCGCTGGATATCCTCCTCCCCCATGAAGACCTGGCATGCCATGCCGAGGCGAGCGGCAATCGTTGCGGTGGCGACGCCATGCTGTCCCGCACCCGTCTCGGCAATTACCCGCTTCTTACCCATGTGCTTGGCCAGCAGCGCCTGGCCCACCGTGTTATTGATCTTGTGAGCACCGGTGTGGTTCAGGTCCTCGCGTTTGAGGTAGAGGCGTGCGCCGCCAATTCGGTCCGACCAGCGCCGGGCCTCGTACAAGGGTGAGGGGCGACCCACATAATGCTGCAGGTCTGCGTCGAGTTCCTGCTGAAATTTGGCATCAGAGGAGAGCTCTCTATACACCGCTTCCAGTTCTGCCAGTGCGAACATCAGGGTCTCGGAGACAAATTTGCCACCGTACGCGCCAAATCGACCTTTTTCATCCGGAACCGACGCGAACACTGTTTTACTGGTACTCATTGTCATCTGGTGATCCGTCCAATTGTTGATCGGCGGCCCTGACCGCCGCAATAAATCGCTGCATCCTGTGAGCGTCCTTCACCCCCGGAGCACTTTCCACGCCACCACTGACATCAACCGCCGCAGGACGCAGCGTGCGGATGGCATTGCCCACGTTGTGCTCGTGCAAGCCTCCCGCCAGCACCACCGGCAAAGACAAATCTCTCGGGGCCAGGCGCCAGTCAAAGGTCTGGCCCGTGCCGCCGGGTACACCTTCCGTCCAGCTATCCAGAAGGACCCCCCGCGCGCCCCCGTATTGCCTGCAGACAATGGCGATATCCATGTCGGCCCTCACCCGCAGGGCCTTGATCCAGGGGCGGCTGAACTGCTGGCAGAACTCCGGTGTCTCGACTCCGTGAAACTGGATGAGGTCAATGGCTACTCTGCCAAGAGTACGCTCGATACTTGCCACCGGTTCATTGACAAACAATGCCACGACACTGACAAACGGTGGCACGACTGCCGCGATAGCGGCGGCCTGCTCAGTGGTAACAGCACGAGGGCTGTCCGCGTAAAAGACCAGGCCGATTGCATCAGCCCCGTGTGCGATGGCCGCCTGTGCATCCTCCGGTCTGGTAATGCCGCATATTTTGATACGCGTAGAAGCCATGGCTGTCGGGAACCGGCAAAAAGAAGGGGCGCATCATAGCAGATCACGCGCAATGCTGTCTTTACAGAGGCGAGTTGAGATTACGGATTTGTACCGAGTAACAGTGGACCGTAGGGCGTCAGAGGCAGGCCACAATGGGTGGGGTACACTACATCGACTAAATACAGCCCACTAGCGGGCGCAGTTTCCGCTGCGACACTGCGATCACGACTGGCCAATAACTCAGCAATCCAGTGTTGCGACTGCCGCCCGTCGCCCACGGCCATCAATGCGCCGGCGATATTTCTCACCATATGATGCAGAAACGCATTGGCAAGAATTTCCAGAACCACCAACTCGCCCCGCCGCTTCACGTCGATGAACTGCACATTACGCATGGGTGTACGCGACTGGCAGGAGGCAGCGCGAAAGGCACTGAAATCCTGCTCGCCCAGCAGAGCTTGCGCAGCCGAGTTCATCGCCACGGCGTCGAGTTTGCGGCGATGCCAGGTAACGTGCGCCCGCAGCAATGCTGGTCGTATGGGTGTATTGGCAATGACGTAGCGATAACGTCGGGCCTGGGCAGAAAAACGCGCATGAAAGTCGTGGGCCTGCGGCACAGCCCAGTGCACTCGAATATCCTGTGGCAGGTTGGCATTGCCTCCGATAACCCAGGCTTTGCTGCTGCGCGTTACAGGAGCATCGAAGTGAATCACCTGGCAATAAGCGTGGACCCCGGAGTCGGTGCGCCCGGCGCAGTGTACACGGACAGGCACACTGGCGATTTCAGTCAGCGCGTTCTCGATTTTGTCCTGGACAGTCGCCGTCCCGACATGCGGTTGCGACTGCCAACCGTTGTAACGACCACCATCGTACTCGATACGGCAGGCTACACGCGTATCCGTGGGAAAGGGTTCTGTAGAGAACGGTCTATCCCCCAATGCGATGCAGCAGCGCGCGGGCCTCCGCTTGCAGATCCTCGGAGCCCTCTGCGACAACTTCATTCAGGATCTGTCGGGCACCGTCATCGTCACCCATATCCAAATAGGCGCGGGCCAGGTCCAACTTGGTCGACAAGCCGTTGCTGTCGGCCGCGATGACCAGTTCCTCGTCGTCAAAATGTCCGCTATCTGCAGCGTCAAAATCGCTGGTTAAATCCAGGTCGTCATCATCTGACGGCTCTGCCCCTTCAATCTCCAGCCCTCTGAAATCTGCCTCCAATGCGTCATTGGAGTCATTCATCATCGCCAGTGGATTGGGTGGAAGGCCGGGACCATCGCTTCGCGGCTTGTGGGGGCTGGACTTCGATATTTCCGGCTCATCTCTCATTTCAAGATTTGCCATCAATGACTCAGCACGTGCCAGGCTTTCCCGATCGCCAATGGCTTGTAATTTCTCCATCTGTGTGGCCGCCGCGACACGATTTTTTCGCTCTGTGTAAATCTCAATCAGTTTGAGGCGGTATACGGGATTGCCAGGTTCATTGGCGAGAGCATTGTTGAGCAGGTCAATCGCCTGCTGATGGCGGCCGTAGGCAATATAGATATCGGCTTCGGCCAGGGCGTCCGCTGAATCGGCGTCGGAAGCATATTCGTCATGCTTACGCTCACCGTAACCGCGATTGTCACGCGGTGATGGCGCAGGCTGAAGGGTTTCGGTGTCTTCCGATGCAGGCTTGACGACAAGGTTCTGCTCCTGCAGTCGCACAGCGGAGAACACGTCTTCCTTCGAGGCCGCCTGCCGTGCCGGGCTTAAATCTTCATCCTCTACTTTGCGGCGCCTGGCTACCAAGAAGCCACCCATTGCCAGCACCAGTGCCCCGAGAATATACATCAGATAGCTGGTCCAACCATTGCCAGGTGCAGGTTCAGGAGTACCGGGTGGCTTCTTTTTGTTGGCCGGTGTTATAACTTTCGATGCTACAGCAGGTGTCTCTGCAGTACTG
>JANPDE010000361.1:0-7923 GCA_031431315.1 Haliea sp. | reverse complement strand
CGGCGTTCGAAGGGTAAAGCTCTGTGTTGTTGTATGCCCGGTTTTTGTTTATCCGACCCGCATGATTCGGATAGCGTCCCCTGGCGGCAAACATCTCTGACAAATGTTTGCCAGCTTTCCCAAAATGTTAGCGGTTGCCCTCAATTGGTAGTCATCCAATGAACCGCTACAGTTTCAGTATATTCAACAGGGACCAATGCGCAAGAAATAACCCTATGATATGTTTCTATACCATAAAATTCCTTTAGGTTATTTCATCAGCTTGAGCTTCCTGCTTCTTATAGCGGGGCACTACACTGAGGGACACCAACCCATCAGGATCGCGGTCCCATGACACTAAAACGCAGGCAGTTGCTACAACTTTCCATCGCCGCGGCTACCGCCTCCCTGTTAGCGGCCTGTGCCGATGATGGCCCCAAGGTCAGCATTGACACCCGGTTGCCCACTGGGCCGTTCGGCGCACGATCCACCGCAGAAGAGGTTACCGCAGGGCTGAATTTGCAAGGCCAGACCGCCCTGGTGACCGGTTGCAATTCCGGGCTGGGCTACGAAACCATGCGCGTGCTGGCCCTGCGCGGCGCTCATGTCATTGGCACCGGGCGTACGCTGGAGAAAGCCGCGCAGGCCTGTGCCAGTGTGCAGGGGCAGACCACGCCCATGGCGCTCGAATTGGCCGACTTGCAGTCGGCGGTCGCTTGTGCACAGGCGGTCAAAGCGCTGGGTGTCAGGCTGGATATGCTCAATTGCAATGCCGGCATCAATACCTTCGGTGACGTGGAGCTGGTTGGCGGCATAGAGAAGATGTTTGTAGTTAATTACCTGGGCCACTTTGTGCTGGTGAATCAGCTGTTGCCTCTGATGCAAGAGGCGGGATCGGGCCGCATTGTGCATGTCGGCAGTCGCTCGGCGTATACGCAGGCGCCAGCGGTGGGTATCGATTTTGATAACTTGAGGGGCGAGGGACCCTTCAAAGCGCAGGAGGCTTATGGCCGCTCCAAACTGGCCAATGCCTTGTTCTCACTGGAACTGGCCCGCCGTCTGGAGGGCTCGGGAGTTACCTCCAACGTCGTTCACCCGGGGCTGGTGCAGACCAATATCGCGCGCACGGCACCGGCGCTGATACGCGGTGCCTTCGACCTGTTCGGCGGGGTTGTGGCAAAAACACCGGAGGAGGGTGCGGCCACCCAGACCTATGTCATGACAAGCCCGCTGCTCGATGGCGTCAATGGTGCGTATTTTGAGGACTGCAACCCCGTAACCGTGAGCGGCGACAACCATATAACGGATGCGGCGATGGCCGCTCGCTTGTGGGACGTCGCTCAGCAGATGACCGATTCCGCCATGCCCGTCACGGTAAGGGCTGCTAAGATACCCCGAGTTAAAAACAGCGACAGGAGTTAATGTTATGGGCAAGGTGCTCATCACCGGAGCTACAGGCTTCATTGGTAACCACGTCACCCGCCTGTGTCTTGAAAAAGGCGACGAGGTACGCGTCATGGTGATGCCGGGGGAAGACCGCTCGCCCCTTAAGGGCATGGACGTGGAATTTGTGGAAGGGAACCTGCTGGATCCGTCCTCCCTGGCTCGGGCCGTGCAGGGTGTGCAGCAGCTCTACCACCTGGCGGCGTTATTTGCGATCTGGACCAAGGATCCGGACCTGCATTTTAAAATCAATGTGGACGGTGCCCGGTCCATGATGGAGGCCGCCAAAGCGGCAGGCGTGGAGAAAATTGTATTCACCAGCAGCGTCGCTGCCATTGGCATCGTCGGCAACGGCGGCTGGGCCACAGAGAAAACCGCGTTCAATAGCTGGCCCTGGGCAAGTGAGTACATACTATCGAAATTCATCAGTCACCAGATGGTCAAGGGCATGGTCAGCGACGGACTGCCGGTAACCATGGTGATGCCGGGCCTACCCTTCGGCCCGGGTGACCGCGCGCCGACACCCACTGGCACCATGATCCTGAGTACCCTGAAGGGCAAGATGAAGAACTACTGGGATGGCGGCGTCTGCACTGTGGACGTGCGCGACGTGGCGGCCGGCCACTTGCTGGCGATGGAAAAAGGACGCATCGGTGAGTCCTACATACTGGCGAACAAGGCGGGCAACATGACTAACAAGGAGGTACTGACAATGATCGGACGTATTGCCGGTGTCACCAATGTGGCGACCACCGAAGTCTCCGGCAAGATCATGTTGCGGGTGGCGAAATTGGCGGAGCTGTGGTCAAAGGTGACCGGCAAAGCGCCGATCACCACCTATAAAAATACGATGTACGTACTGCAGCACGGCTATGTCGACCCGTCCAAGGCGATCGAGGAGCTGGGCCTGCCGCAGACGCCCATCGAGACGGCGATTACGGATTCCGTCAAGTGGTTCCGCGAGAACGGGTACGCCTGATAGAACTTTGGGCCAGGGTCCAAGCTATCCTATGGGATTTCGAGCCCCTGTGTTAGTTAGTGGGCAAATACACTTAATGATTCGCGAAGGAATCAGACGCGCCCCGGGATAAAGAAAATTTTCAGCAGTTGCTGCGCTCCAGTTTCCCGATAATCATCATGGAAATGCACGACGAACAACGTGTAACGCAACTACTGCAGTCCTCCCTGAACGAATCCCTGCGGCCAGGCCCACTCTATATCTGGAGTGCAATCCGGGGCCTTGGAGACTGCGGTGGGTCGCACGACCCACGAATGGTGGGAACCCTATACTGATCAGACAGTCAAGGAACTCATGTTGCGAAAATTACTGGCGGCCATTCTCTTGATGCTTTCCAGCCAGGTCTCATCTTCCGAGGTCTGGTATACCTCCAATGAAGCCACGCCCGATATGCCTGAAATGTTCTCCCGGCCCGAAAAATGGGCGCAAACCCGGGCTCTGGTCAATGTTATAAAAATCTATCAACGCCAATTGGCCGCCGATAAACCTGGGCAATGCGTCATGTGTGGAGACAACATCTGGCCGACGCTGCAGTCCCATGGCATGTTCGAAAGACTGCATGACTGGAACATTCATCTCGCGATAGAGGGAGGCTCGGTCAAGCCCGGTAATTGCGATGCAGTCAATAACGCCAGGGCTGTAATTGCTCTGATCGATAAATTGAAAAGGGTAAACACGAAGTTGTATGCGATCGCCCAGGACCATCCGTTTTTTTCAGGATTGGCAGATTGCAACGCCCAGAGCGCATCGAAGACGGCCTACTATGTGAAGCGGTACGCCGATTCGATTCAGGCCCACTACGAAAAAGTCTGGCCGGGCGAAGCAATCAAGATTGGTTTGATCCAGGGTTATCCCTATTTCACGGCGAACGAGATTCAGGAATCTGTAGAGCTGCTCATCCAGGCGGGATACGAACCGGCATTCGTCCACCTCGATATTGACCGGCGTAGAATGCTGACTTACAGAATCTCTTATTCAAGACTCAAAAACGATCTCATGCAGTTGAGAGCGTACCTGAGTAGTCATGACATTCCATTAGGAATCATTTTTTGGGGCGAGGATGGCGTCGATAAAGTCAAAAATGCGCAGAATCTCATCGATTTGGCAATACGAGTCAAGAGTCTCTATGGCGCTCCCGAGCATATTGGGATCCAGCATTGGGATGAGAATCACGACCAGCGAAAGGTGGTGCCCGATAACCTGAGCGAGCACCAGGCTTACACGGGAACCAACTTGACACTTAAGACGCTTGAAATCCTCAAGGGCAACCGCTGATCGCTTCCTTGAATGCCACGCCCCGCTCCTGCAGGCGGCGGGCGAAGTCCACCATCAGGATGCCGTTTTTGCTGGTCAGGCTGTATGAACGGAGGAGTCCATATGCGGAGCGGTCTTTCGCGATATCGATTGAGAGCTGAATCTGCAGCCAGATTTTCTACTGAGGGAGCTGAAGACCCTCTGCCGCCAGATCAGCCTCCAACTCGGCGTCGTGGCGTGCTACCTCTTCCTGCATCCTGACTTCCTGTGCAGCCCGTTCCTCAGCCATCCGCACTTCATGTTCCACCCGCTCGGTTTCCATCCGCGCCTCATGTTCCGCTCGCTCAGTCTCCATGCGGGCCTCATGCTCCGCCATGGCAGTGTCATCCTCCGCCATTGGAGGCGCGTGGTCGCCGGGCGCAGCAGGCGTTCCTGCTCCAGGATTACCCGTAATGACAGGCACGGGGGCGGTCTGTTCCACGCTCTGGGTGTGAGAGGGTTTATCGGGGGTTGTGGCCACCGCTGACCCATCACCACCGGCGAGTATCGTCAGGCCCACCAGTTGCCCGGTCTTTTCCTCCCACTCCAGGGAATAGCTCATATCTCCTAACAGGGTCTTGAAGGCTTGTTTGATCGGTTGTTGCTGGATATCACAGTTCACCACGGGGTTGAGGCCCGTGGGCACTGTTATGTAGATCCGCATTTCCTTGCCGAGGGATTTCAATACTGTATTAAGTGTCTCCTCCCTGGCCACAATCGTCAGGTCGGGGTCCTGGTACTCGACCGTGGCGGCCACGCTGGTAGTTGATACGAACAGCAGCGTTGCTATCGACAGTGTCATATTAGTTTTCATACGCTCTCTCTGAATCTCTCTGAATCTCTCTGAACGGACAATAAAAAATCCCGAACTTGCCGGGGTTCAGTGTGGCAAAGGTTTGATTCAGTCTCTCGCACCTACCTGATTCTCCGAGGACTGATTGCGCTGCACTTCAGCCAGGGCCATTTCCATTTGCAACATACGCTCGTCTTGCTGGACCCTTTGCGTCTGTAACTCGGCTTTTAGGGCAGCAATCTCACCATCTTTTTGAGTCATCTTGGCTGCCTGGTCTTTAGTCACTGTAGTTAAAGCAGCAACCTCTGCCTTCTGCTCCTTAGTCACCGTGGTCAACACTGCCACGATATCCATCGGTGAGAGTGACTTGTGATCGTTCATGGCCACCAGGGCAGGCACGTCCTCAGCAATGAACCCCACATACTCCTCATTGCGAGAGTTTTTGTAGACATAACGCACCGGTGATAGAGCGGCAAGGGTCTTATTTGCGTCCTCGATGCTGAGGGGTTTGATATTGTCCTTGAGTTCACGCGACGAGGCGTTCGTCCAGACACCGCCCGTGGTGAGGTGTGCGCCATTAGCCACAGTGATAGTGTCACCGACAGCGATGGTGTTGGTGCCTATCCCCAGCTTATTGTCGGTATCGATTGTGCTGAACTCACCGTACAGCAGCGGCGACGTTGTATTGTTGGCGATATACAGTTTGTCACTGCCCGTTTCGTAGAAACCGGCTGTCCTTCCGATGAAGACATTGCCGCTGCCGGTCGAGTTGGAGAATCCCGCGTTACCGCCCATAGCCATGTTGTACGAGCCGGTGGTGTTGCTTTTGAGCGCGTTCCTACCCATCGCCGAATTGCCGATACCAATCGTATTGTTGTACAGGGCAGACTGTCCCTGCGCGTTGTTGTTAATACCCGTCGTGGTGTTATACAACGCCCATGCGCCGAATGCCGCGTTGTAGTTGGCAGTCGTGTTTTTATACAGGGCATTGTAGCCAACGGCGGCGTTCTCCAGACCGGTGGTGTTGGAATAGAGCGAGTTAACACCACTGGCGGTATTGTTGTTACCTGTTGTGATGCTAAACATCGCCCTCGCGCCCAACGCCGCGTTGTAGTTGCCAGTGCTGGGGCTGGGATAGCCACCAAACATTGCGAAGTAACCCACGGCTGTGTTCTCTATACCGGTGGTGTTGGAATACAGGGAGTGATTACCACTGGTGGTATTCTGGCCGCCGGTAGTGTTGGAACGGAGCGACCAAGCGCCACTGGCCGTGTTGTCGTTGCCGGTGGTGTTGGAATAGAGTGAAGAAAGTCCGCTGGCGAAGTTGTTGCTACCTGTTAAGTTAGAATAGAGCGAATCAGCGCCACTGGCTGTGTTGGCGCCGCCGGTGGTGTTGAATATGAGCGACTGATTGCCTATTGCCGTGTTGAAATTGCCGGAGGTGTTGAACTCGAGCGAAGCATAGCCAGTGGCCGTATTGCCATTGCCGATGGTGTTGGAATAAAGCGAAACAGAGCCGCTGGCCGTGTTGAGGTTGCCGGTGGTGTTGTGATTGAGCGCTGCCCAGCCGTTGGCCATGTTGTTAGAGCCGGAGGTATTATAGTAGAGCGAGGCATGGCCACTGGCAGTATTATTGCTGCCATAGATATTGTTAAACAGCGAAGCATAGCCATTTGCCACGTTGGAGGCGCCCGTAGTATTGCTTTGCAGTGCAGAAGCGCCACTGGCCGTATTGTAGTCACCACTAGTGTTGGAGAAGAGCGCCAGTTCGCCAAAAGCCGAGTTATAGCTCCCGGTCGGACTGGGGAGCGCGTTAGTACCAAAGTTTGTATTTCCAGTTGCGGCCAGTAGCTGGGTTGAACCTAGCACTAAGGCACTGACCAGGGCGAGGTACATCGCTGTTTGTTTATTCGTATACATAACGACCTTCCTGTTATTGAAGTTAATGTGAACGTCTTATCGTAATGTTGCCTTTGGTAAAAGAGAATAGGCGGATAACTGGATCCGCGCCAAGAAAAGATAGTTTAACCAAGAGCACGCGATAGCTAGTTTCTAATCCTTGGTTTAGGCCTCGGTAACTATTTCGCCAGCAGGCTTTACAAATATCTACACTCGGACTATAAGAAAAGAGTCGTGTATATCTCCGAATATGCCGGTGCGCCTGTTCAATTAATAATTCATCAAACTAACTAAAGAGAGGTATGTCGTATGTACACCGTAATGTCCAAGAAGTTTATCTTACCAGTCATTTTGGGTGCCCTACTGCCCAGCCTTGCCCACGCAGCGACTCCCACAGCCTATTTGGAGCAGGCCAAGGTCGTTGCAACAGGGAAGACGATACGTGCCTACCGTGTGCCGACCAAAGATGTAGACGGTAAAACCAAATATTACGACTTAACTGCCACCTTCAATGTATTGGATAGTGGACAAATAGACACCACGACTTCCACCATCGTGTCTAAGGTCTCCCCGAACTTCGCTCCGAATGCATTCATACCAGGAACCTATAAGAATCAGGGCGGTGATACAACCTGCACATTGGGCACCACGGTTCTCAACGGTGGACGGATGCAAGCAGCTTTAAACTGCGTCAAGGGTGTTGCTGATATTAACATTAATTGGATTACTGGCCCCATAATAGGCCATCCCTTCCAGATAGAATTACTTGCTGCTGGCAGTGATAAAATTCCGGCTAACGCTGACTTTACATGGGGAAAAGTAATCTTATCGAATAATTCATATTGGTTCGGTTGCATGTCCACCACGGACATAACTAGCGCGACGCAGGTAGGAGGTACTATCCAACTCTTCGGCTACAATCAAGGCAATACACAGGCATGCGGAACAACCTTATTTAAACAGTAAAGAGAAGTTTTTCAGACCATGCCCCAGCCTGACAAAGCCGCTGAAGAATATGCGCCCTGTCATGTGATGGGGAAAAATGTGCAGCGCCGCGACTACCGGGCTGCTAACGCTAAAGTAATTCAGACGTGGCCTGACAGGGGCCGGAGGTGTATGACCGGATTCGGTCGGGTCAGTGACAACTGAGAGTTCGAGCCGCCCAAGAGGTACTGTCAAGTGCAGCGGCTCTTTCGGGGGCCGTTTTTTTGCTCATAAAGCCGATGGATTCTCTCTAACACTTAGGACCGGAGTTAGGCGATCAGGGAAGTTGGTCTCCGCTGCTCACTGATGACCGCTATCATGCCGAAAGTAATAGCCAAGCTGTCCAGGCAGGGCTTCCCAACAGCAGCAAACACCTGCGATCTCAACCGGTCGATGCAACACACGCATTAAATCTAGCAGCTGGCGTTTCATAGGCCAAGGTTTTCCTGGGCCTCTCGTTCAATTCTCTCGCGATCGCATTGAGTTCGGCCTGGGAGTAGACAGATAAGTCGGT
>JANPDE010000360.1:0-7723 GCA_031431315.1 Haliea sp. | reverse complement strand
GCAACCGCGAGATCGCCGAGCAACTGGGTGTGACCGAGGGCACAGTGCGCGCCCGGGTCAAGCGCATGGAGGAAGACAAGCAGATTCGCATCACGGCGGTGACCAACATTGACCGCTTCAAGGATGCCGCACTGGCGTACATCTGGATCGAGGTGGAACGCAGCGGCCAGACCCGGCAGGTGGCGCAGCAACTGGCCGCCATCACCGAGCTGGGTTTTGTCGGTGTGATGCTGGGGCGCGCCGATATTCTGGCCATCACCATGGTGCGCAATGCGGAACATTTGGCAGAGTTTGTGCATAAACGTATCAGCGTTATCGAGGGTGTGCGCGGCACGCAAAGCACCCTCGGCGTCAATTTTGTCAAACACGATTACCGCATGGCGCGGATCGTAAGCTAACAGTCAGTCAGCTAATAGTCAGTCAGATAAGGAAGGACGGGATGAACAAACAAATGACGGCGGCGCAGGTTGTGGCACAACTGCGCGATGGCATGACCATCGGTATCGGCGGCTGGGGCCCGCGGCGCAAGCCGATGGCACTGGTGCGCGAAATACTGCGCTCGAGCGTGAAGGACCTGACGGTGGTGTCTTATGGCGGCGCGGATGTGGGCATGCTGTGTGCGGCCGGCAAGGTGAAGAAAGTGGTGTTCGCTTTTGTCTCGCTGGATTTTATTCCGCTGGAGCCCTACTTCCGCCAGGCGCGCCAGTCTGGTGCTATCGAGGTGATGGAGATCGACGAGGGCATGATGTTATTGGGCCTGCGCGCCGCCAGCTGGGGCATTCCCTTTATCCCCACCGAGGTCGGCCTGGGCACGGACGTTATCAACAAAAACCCGGATATCAAGGTGATTGATAGCCCTTACGATGATAAAGAGTGGGTCGCCATGCCAGCGCTCAAGCTGGACGTGTCCCTGCTCCACGTGGACCGGGCCGATGTGCGCGGTGTGTGCCAGATCGCCGGCCCCGATCACTACATGGATGACTGGTTTGCGCGTGCGGCGGACAAGACCTTCGTGTCCTGCAATGAGTTGGTGGCGACCGAGTTCTTTCACGATCCCGCGCAGGCGCGCCTGGTGCATTGGGAGCGCTCCATGACCACGGGCGTAATACCCATTCCTGGCGGCGCGCATCCCACGTCCTGCAGCCCGCTGTACGGCTTCGATGTGCCGCACTTCAAGGCCTACACCGCATCCGCGAAAGAGGAGTCCGGCATCCAGGGCTACCTCGATAAGTTCCTCGGAGCCTCGGAGGACGAGTACCAGAACAACGTCGGTGGCCTGACTGCCATCCGCGCCATTGAATTGCCCACCTATTGATCAGCCAGGAGAGAGACGCAATGACTGCAGCAACTGATTACACCCTGGCCGAACTGTGCATCGTCGCGGCGAGCCAGGCCTTCGCCAATGAAGGTGAAGTACTGGGCACCGGCATCGGCGTGATTCCGCGCCTCGCGGCGAGCCTCGCCATGAAAACCACCAACCCCGACCTGATGATGACGGACTCGGAAGCCTGGATGCTGAGCGAACCCAATCCGCTGGGCAAGCGTCCCGCGGGGTTTGTACCGGCCACCGAAAGCTGGATGGGTTTTTCGCGCATCTTCGATAATGTGTGGAGCGGCAGGCGTCACGCCATGCTCGGCCCGACCCAGATTGATAAATACGGCCAGTCAAATACATCCGCTCTCGGCGGTACCTACGAGAAGCCCAAGAGTATGATGCTGGGCGCGCGGGGCTTTCCCGGTAATTCGATTTCCCACCCCAACAGTTTTTTTGTGCCCGAGCACAACACACGGGTCTTTATGGACGGGGAGTGCGACTTTGTATCATCCATCGGCTACAACCCGGCGCGCCTGCCCAAAGGGCACCGGCTGGATGACATCGATATTCGCCTGGTAATCACTAACCTGTGCGTGATGGATTTCGGCGGGCCACAACACCAGGTCCGGCTGGTGTCACTGCATCCCGGCGTGACGGCCGAGCAGGTGCAGGAAAACACCGGTTACCTGGTTTGCATTCCCGATAAAGTGCCAACGACCCAGGCGCCGACACAGGAACAACTGGATATCATCGCCGCGCTTGACCCGCACAACCAGCGCGCACAACAGATCAAGGACAATCCGCCGGGACAGCGTTCCTGAGACGAGGCTATAAACATGCTTGAAACGCGTTTAACCAAACTGCTGGGCTGCCAGTACCCGATTGTGCAGACCGCCATGGGCTGGGTCGCCGACCCAAAGCTCGTCGCTGGCAGTTGCAACGCGGGCGCGTTCGGATTTCTCGCGGGCGCCACTATTCCGGCGCAGGAGATGGAGCGCGATATCCTGCGCGTGAAGGAACTCACCGATAAACCTTTCGGCGTGAATTTCCACATGTACCAGCCTAACGCGGCGCAGATTGTGGACTTGGTAATTCGCCACGGTGTGCGCGCGGTGAGTTACTCCCGTTCACCCGGCCCAGAGTTCATCAAGAAGCTGAAGGATGCGGGCGTGGTCTGCATGCCCACCGTGGGTCTTCCCAAGCACGCTATCAAGGCGGTGGAACTCGGCGCGGATGCGGTCACCGTGCAAGGCGGGGAGGGAGGCGGTCATACCGGCGCGATTCCTACCACACTGCTGATTCCACAGGTGGTCGATGCGGTCAGCGACAAGGTACCTGTCGTTGCCGCTGGCGGCTTTAAGGATGGTCGCGGCTTGCTGGCGGCCCTATCGTGGGGCGCCGATGGTATCGCGATGGGCACGCGTTTCCTGATGACCGAAGAGAGCCCGGTACCCAAGGCGACACTGCAGCGCTATATCGACTGCAAAAATCCCGGCGATATTATCGTCTCAAAAGCCATGGACGGTTTGCCGCAGCGCATGATCATGAATGAGTTGCTCGCCGAACTGGAAAAAGCGGGTACGCTGCGCAAGCTGCTCATCGCACTGCGCAATGGCCTCGCGTTTCGCCAGCACACCGGCGCGAGCCTCTTCAGCCTGCTCAAATCCGCGGTGGCCATGAGCCGGGACGACGAGATGACCGCCGCCCAGGCCATCATGTCCGCCAACGCGCCGATGATTATCCAGAAGGCCATGGTGGACGGCGATCCCGCGCACGGTGTGCTGCCCTCGGGCCAGGTGGCGGGCGTGATCGACGAGCTGCTGTCCTGTGAAAAACTGATTCGCTCGATTGTCACAGAGGCCGAGCAGCGCCTCACCCTGCTGTCGCTGCGCGTGACTGAAAAATCCCAGGAGCCAGACCATGTCTAAGTTATTTACAACTACAATCGCAGACGGCATTGCCGAGATGATTCTCGATCACCCGCCGGTGAACGCCTTCGACAGCGCGGGCTGGTTTGCCATCGCCGCCGAGATTGACGCCCTGGGCGCCAACGACGAGGTGCGTGTAATTATTATCGGCGCCGCGGGTAAGGGTTTTTGCGCCGGCGTGGATATCAAGGAACTGGCCGCGCACCCGGCGCGGATCGTGGATGTGAACAAGGGTAACTACGATACCTTTCGCGCCATCCACCGCAATCCCAAACCGGTGATCGTGGCACTGCACAGTTTTGTACTTGGTGGCGGTATCGGTATGGCGGGCGCTGCCGACATTATCCTCTGCTCCGATTGCGCGCGTTTCGGTGTGCCCGAGATCGATCGCGGTGCCATGGGCGGCGGCGCGCATCTGCAGCGTATGTTCCCGGTGCAGAAAGTGCGCTATATGTACTTTACCGGTGAGTTTATCGACGCGCAGGAAGCTTATCGCCTGGGAGCCGTAGAAAAAGTGGTGCCGCTGGCTGCACTGCTGCCCACCGCGCGGGAGATTGCTGCCAAAAAAGCAGCGAAGTCTCCAGCCATGGTCAGGCTCGCCAAGGAAGCACTGAACGGCATCGAGGACGGCAACCTGGAAGACAAGTATCGCTGGGAGCAGGGTTTTACCTTGCAGGCCTACACCGTGGGCGACTCGCAGGAAACTCGCGATGCATTCGTTCAGAAGCGCGACGCGAAATTTTAGGAAACAGAAATGGACTTAACGAATTTTAGGGGTCAGAGCCCTTTTTCTTTTTATGCTTTATGGCTGACGACTGGATAAAAAAAGGGCTCTGACCCCTTTTATGGGCCCCATTTAGGAAACAGAAATGGACTTAACGTATACCGTTCAACAAAAGGCCTTTCGCGCGGACGTGCGCAGCTGGCTGGCGGCCAACGTACCCACTGCGCCGCTGCAGTCGTTTGATACCGCCGAGGGGTTTGCCCAGCACCGCCAGTGGGAAGCGACACTGAACAAGGGGCACTGGGGCATGGTCACCTGGCCCGAGGCACTGGGCGGTCGCGGCTGCGACCTGATCGAGTGGCTGATCTTCGAGGAGGAGTACTACAAGGCGCGCGCGCCGCTGCGGGTCAACCAGAACGGTATTTTCCTGCTCGGGCCGACGCTGATGGAGTACGGCACGCCGGAGCAGAAAGCGCGCATCCTGCCGAAGATGGCCACCGGTGAGGAAGTCTGGGCGCAGGGCTGGTCCGAGCCCAACGCCGGTTCCGACATGGCGGCGATCCGCTCCAGCGCGCGGCTGGAAGGGGACAAGTACATTATCAACGGCCAGAAGACCTGGTCCACCCGCGCGGTCTGGGCGGACTGGTGCTTCGGTATGTTTCGCACCGACCCACAATCCGCGCGACATCACGGCCTCACCTTTATTCTGGTACCGCTGCGCAGTCCTGGCATCACAGTGCGTCCCATCCCCCAATTGGACGGATTGCCCGGCTTCGCGGAAATCTTTTTCGACAATGTCGAGGTGGCCGTCGAGAATCGACTCGGCGATGAGGGCGCGGGCTGGAGTGTGGCCATGGCGACCGCCGGCTTCGAACGCGGCCTGATGCTGCGCTCACCGGCGCGCTTCCAGGAGACGGCGCGCCGCCTGGTCGAGCTGTATACCAGCAATCGCGCATCCGCTGATCGCGATCCGGCGGTAAAAGACGCTGTGCTGCGCGCCTATCTCGATGCGGAGAGTTATTGCCTCACCACCTATCAGACGGCCTGTCGCCTGAATAAGGGCGGCAAAATCGGCGCCGAGTCCTCCACCAATAAAATTTTCTGGTCGGAGCTGGACCAGAATATGCATGCCACCGCCATGAGTATTCTCGGTGCTCGCGCGGAATTGCTGCCGCACGCGCCGGCGGCGCAGGGCGTGGGTACCTGGCTGGACGGCTGGTTGTTCGCCCAGTCCGGGCCAATCTACGCGGGGACTAACGAGGTCCAGCGCAATATCATCGCGGAACGCATGCTGGGCATGCCGAGGTAGCTCATGGATTTTACCTTTACTGAAGACCAGTTGCTGTTTCGCGAGTCCGTGCGGGAGTTCCTGGTGAACGAAGTCACACCCGAGCGTATTCGCGCTGGTTGGGAGACTGACAGCGGCCGCGACATCGCATTGTGGAATCAACTCGCGGAATTGGGACTGACCGGCATGACGGTACCGGAAGCGCAAGGTGGCCTGGGCATGACCGAGCTGGATTTCGTGTTGCTGGCGCAGGAGTGCGGTTACGTCGCCCTGCCCGAACCGCTGGTGCACACGGTGCTGGTGGCGGTGCCAATGCTACGGGATATCGGGGGTGAATTGGCCGCGCAGTGGTTGCCGAAGATTGCAGCCGGTGCGGCGAAAGTTGTGGTGGGCTTGCAGCAGAACCTGCTGGTGGAGGATGCCCATGTGGCGGACCTGCTGTTACTGCAACAAGGCGATTCGCTGGTTGCGGCAACACCGGAGCAGGTACGCCTGCAGCATAACGAATCCATCGACCTTTCGCGCAAACTGTTCGCGGTTGAAGTTCTGCCGGGTGCCACAGCCGTCGCCAACGGCGCGCGCGCCGCCACACTGGTTGCCGACACACTGAACCGTGGTGCACTGGGTTGTGCCGCACAGGCGCTGGGGTTGGCGCAGCGCATGATCGACCTTGCGGTGAAGTACACCAGCGAGCGCCAGCAATTCGGCAAGCCTATCGGCAGTTTCCAGGCGGTCAAACACCACATGGCCAATGTAGCGGTGCAGCTCGAGTATGCAAAGGCGCCGACCCATCGCGCCGCTTACGCGGTAGCGCATGGTCAGGCTGTCGCGTCCCACGCCTTAGCCTGCCGCGCTGTCTCACACGCCAAACTGGTCGCCTGTGAGGCGGCCAACCTGGCGGCCAAAAATAGTCATCAGGTCCACGGCGCCATGGGTTACACCTGGGAAGTGGATCTGCATATTTTTATGAAAAAAGCCTGGGCCCTGGCCAATACCTGGGGCGACGCGGGCTTTCATAAAACACGGGTCGGCGACCATATTTTCGCCGCGGGCGCGGCACTGGGTGCTGGCACCACTTTCTCTTAAAGGGGTCAGAGCCCTTTATGACTGATTGGATGGATTACCGAGAAAAAGGGCTCTGACCCCTTTAAGCTGACCCCTTTAAGAGGATAGGAACATGGCAGACGCTTATATAGTAGACGCAGTACGCTCGCCCACCGGTCGCCGCAAGGGAGGGTTGTCCGATGTGCATGGCGCTGACCTAGGCGCGCATGTACTGAAAACGCTGGTCGAGCGCAATGGCATTCCCGACGATGAATACGATGACGTGATGTTCGGCTGCGTCGATACCATCGGCCCGTTGGCTGGCGATATTGCCCGCACCTGCTGGCTCGCCGCCGGATTGTCCGACGTGGTGCCCGGCACCACCATCGACCGCCAGTGCGGTTCGTCACAACAAGCGGTGCACTTTGCGGCGCAGGCCATTATGTCCGGCGTCAACGATGTGGTCATCGCAGGCGGGGTGCAGACCATGACCCAGATTCCCATCTCCTCCGCCATGATCGCCGCCCAACCCATGGGCTTCAGTGACCCGTTCTCCGGTAGCCAGGGCTGGGTTGCCCGCTACGGTGCTATTCCGCCCTCACAATTCACCTCGGCGCAGATGATTGCCGACAAATGGCAGATATCGCGTGAGCAGATGGAAGAGTTCGCCCTGCGCTCACATACCCTTGCCCTGGCAGCGATCAAGGAAGGACGCTTCGACCGTGAAATTGCGCCGCTCAATGGTGTGTCTATGGACGAGACGCCGCGCAACACCTCCATGGAAAAAATGGCGGAGCTGGAGTCGCTGATGCAGGGCGGCACCATCACCGCAGCCGTGTCCAGCCAGACCTGCGACGGTTCTTCTGCGGTATTGGTGGTGTCTGAGGCCGCGCTAAAGCGCTATAACCTCACGCCGCGTGCGCGCATCGTGCACATGAGTGTGCGCGCAGCCGACCCGATCTGGATGTTGACCGCGCCGATCCCGGCTACCGCTTTTGCCATGAAAAAATCTGGCATGAAATTGCAGGACATCGACCTCGTCGAAATCAACGAGGCCTTCGCTTCCGTGCCCATGGCCTGGCTTATCGAGACCGGGTATCCGCTGGAGAAAACCAATGTGAACGGTGGTGCAATTGCACTGGGACACCCCTTGGGCGCTTCAGGTACGAAATTAATGACGACGCTGTTGCATGAGTTGGAGCGCACGGGTGGCAGGTACGGATTGCAAACCATGTGTGAGGGCGGTGGTCAGGCGAATGTGACTATCATAGAACGGTTGTAGTTTGGTGGAAGCGATGTCCGCAAGGTTGGAACTTATCCTCCTTGGACACGCCGTAAATACATCCATGTAGGCTCGCTGCTGCCATCCATGGCCACAGACGGTCCAAGGAGGATAAGTTCCAATCTCCCGGACAGATTGAGCA
>JANPDE010000359.1:0-20248 GCA_031431315.1 Haliea sp. | reverse complement strand
GTGTCCAGAATCGCGTCGATATGCGCCGGCAAGGCGGGGCCGGGATCCAACACCGCAACTTCTTCATCGCCCAGCAGATACGTGTTGGTGCCCGGCCCGGTCATTACGCCCGGGTTGGCGGCAACGAGACGCCGGACGCGGCTGTTGAGACGAAACGGTACGTCGTGATCCAGCATACGCTCAGACCATGTTGTGGATGGTGACTTCGGGATTGACCTCGGCGTCGTAGTCGACGCCATCCACCTCGAAGCCGAACAGTTGCAGGAACTCGCGTTTGTAGCCGTCGAAATCCGACTGCTCGCGCAAGGTCTGGGTGTTGATGCACTGCCACAGTTTCGCGACCGCGTCCTGCACTGCGGGATCCAGTTCCTTGCGGTCGGCGCGCAGACGCCCTTCCTCATCCAGCTGTGGCGCACCGCCGTACAGCGAGTCGCGAAACAGGCCGTCGATCTGCTCGATACAGCCCTCGTGCGTACCCTGCTCTTTCATCACCTTGAACAGTAACGCCAAATAAATAGGCATGGCGGGTATCGCCGCGCTGGCCTGGGTGACCACTGCCTTGAGCACCGATACTCGCGCGTCGCCGCCTTTGGCAGCAAGGCGCTTGCGAATCCCGATCACGCGCTTGTCCAGGTCTTGCTTGGCCGCGCCGATGGTGCCATGCCAGTAAATATCCCAGGTCAGTTTGTCTCCTATGTAGGTGTAAGCCGTGGTCTTCGCGCCCTCAGCCAATACACCCGCTGCATCCAGCGCGTCTATCCACATCTGCCAGTCCTCACCACCCATGACCGCCACGGTGTTGTCGATTTCCTCCTGCGTGGCTGCCGGCAAATGAAAATCCTGTACTTCCTCCTTGTCGGTGTTCACGCCCTTTTGCACGGCATCGGCACCGATCGGCTTGAGCGTGGAGGTGTGCACCACGCCGGTGACCGGGTGTTGCCGGCGCGGCGATGCCAGGCTGTAGACGACCAGGTCGACCTGCCCGAGGTCGGCCTTGATGGTGGCTATGGCTTTTTGCTTGATCTCGTTGCTGAAGGCATCGCCGTTGATACTCCTGGCGTACAAGCCAGCGGCCTCGGCGTGTTTGTGGAAGGCGGCGGAGTTGTACCAGCCGGCCGTGCCGGGTTTCGTCTCGGTGCCCTCTTTCTCAAAGAAGATGCCTAGCGTGGCGGCGCCGCAGCCAAAAGCCGCCGTGATGCGCGACGCAAGGCCATAGCCGGTCGAGGCGCCGATGACCAGTACACGCTTCGGACCATTGGCAATCGGCCCGTGACTCTTTACATAGTCCATCTGCCGCTTGACGTTGGCAGCGCAACCCGTCGGGTGCGTCGTGATACAGAGAAATCCGCGTACGCGTGGCTTGATAATCATTGGCTATTCGGTCCTGGTGTGTGGGTCGATGTCGGCATGTGCGGAGCCTGCCCGACTCGAGAACGGCTGAGCAGTTTAACATAGGGTTCGCACGCTGCCACGAGGCGTGGCGGTATCGGACCTTGTGTTCGCCGCTCACTTACAGTTCAATGACTTTCTAACCTGGATACAGTCCCGCGCGTATGTCGAAATCACCCCTGCGTTACGCCACGACCTCCGCCTGGACCGCTGCGGTCATGGCGGACTTTGGCAGCTTCCTGCTCGAACACGCCACCGCGGAAAAAAAGGCCTCGGGAATGGCAATCTCCATGCTCTCGCACTATCCCGATCGCATTGAACTGGTGACCGCGATGGCAGATTTGGCGATCGAAGAACTAACCCATTACCGCGAGGTGCTCAAATGGATACACCAGCGCGGCCTGACTATTGGGCCAGACCACAAGGACCCGTATGTGGTGACATTTCGCGAGTCGATTCGCCAGGGCAGGGAGGTATATCTACTGGACCGCCTGCTGACGGCGAGCATCATCGAGGCGCGCGGCGCCGAGCGCTTCGCACTGGTGGCCGCTGCACTACCGCCGGGCTTCCTGAAAAAATTCTACCAGTCCATCAGCCGTTCCGAAGAGCGCCACTTCGAGTTGTTCCTGGAACTGGCGCATAAGTATATCGATCGCGATACCATCGAGCAGCGCTGGGATGAACTCCTGGATATAGAGGCGGCAATCGTCGCCAGACTTCCCATCAGGGCGGCGCTGCACTGATGGCATCCGCAGGGTAATGCGCGCCAGTCTCGCCCTGCAGCGCTACCTGCACAGGCATATTGAAACGGGGCTGCCCCATCACAGTTTTACTGCGCAGCAATGGCACCATGTAGTGGTGATGCCTTGCTATCGGGAAGCGCCCACCCTGCTGCAGAGACTGGCGGCGCTGCCTGCGGGCAACGGACGAACGCTGGTGATCCTGGTCCTCAATCGACCCGATTCGGACAGCGACGCACAGGCCAACACCGACCTGCGCAGCGCCCTGCAGGCCCAGCACCTGCAGCGTGAGCAGCGCTGTACTGTGCCGGTGCAATGCCTGAACCCGCACACCGATCTGTACCTGCACGACATGGAAACACTTTCTGGGCCGACACCCGCCCCGCGCGGTGTCGGCCTCGCGCGCAAAACCGGCTGCGACCTGGCCTTGCAGTGGATGGTCGCAGGGGGCATCAGCGGCCAGTGGCTGTGCAACACCGACGCCGACGCGACACTGCCACCGGACTACTTCGAGCAACTGAACGCCGCGGCGCCCGATGCGGTCGCCGCCGTGTTCCCTTTTCGTCATGTACCGTGCGGGGATGAGGCCTGCGACACCGCCACTGCCGTGTACGAACTGCGTCTGCACCACTACGTACGGGGACTGGACTATGCAGGCTCACCCTACGCCTTCCACACGCTGGGCAGTTGCCTGGCAGTTCGGGCCAGTGCTTACACGCAGGTGCGCGGCTTCCCCCAACGCGCCGGCGCAGAAGATTTCTATCTGCTGAACAAAGTGGCTAAACTCGGGCCCGTTGCCCAATTGCACGGCCACTGTATCGAGCTGCAATCGCGACGCTCGTCCCGGGTTCCCTTTGGCACGGGCCCGGCAGTGGCAGCCATCATCGCCAATGGACAGCCGCAACACGCGGGAATTTTTTATCACCCGCGCTGTTTCGAAGCGCTTGCCGCGCTGCTTGCGAGCCTGCCCGAGCTGGCACATGCACCCGATCAGGACATAACCCAACTGTTAATCCAGCAAGGCCTGGACGAATCCCTGGCGACACAGGCACAGCTGGCCCTGACGGGACAGGGAATACAGGCAGCCCTCGCGCACTGTCAGCGACACAGTAGGTCGAGCGCACAATTTCAGCGTCAGTTCCACCAGTGGTTTGATGCTTTCCGCACCCTGAAATTTATCCACGCCCTGCGCGACGCCGGCTGGCCGCAGCGATCCTTGGCGCAGCTCGACACGCTGCAGCCACTTCTCTTGCCCGCTAGCGCCGAATAACCCCAAAATGCCGCCACAGCGCAAGGTACCAGGGTGATCTGGCATCCTGTGAATATCAGGCTAAACTGAAAAATGATGGGAAGAAACAGGGAAAGGCCGTTACCTGGGATGAGAATGGTCATAAGCAGTAGAGAGTCTACATTGGCTTTATGAGCAAAAGGCAACGGCTGTCTGGAAACGACCACACAAGATCGGCAACTGAGGCCATGCAAGCACGATCTCAGCTCACCCCGTGGCCATATCCGATAAGGCGGAGCAGGCCCTCGCTCGGTTCAATTCATCTGAAGCATCAGGATACTGGAAGAAAATTTTCCCCGGCGCAGCTTTGTCCGTCTTATACTTGGGACAGCCGCCAACTTGCAGCAGTGTTACCACGATCATCGAAGGAGCCGCCTGGCCGATAACCTTCCTTATCGACGCCGTGCAGAGACAATGAAGCTCAAGTTCCAAAACGATGTCATCGGCCTGTCGGCTGAAACGCCTGAAGAGGTGGAAATCTGCGCTTTGCTTGCAGTGGCGGATGGCCATATTTTTCAACTGCATGCGTCGTCAGGTCGCGGCATGGCCTTCAGCATGATCGGTCCAGAAGACTCCGCACGCCGCACGCCGCTAAACATTGTCCAAGGCATCGCACCGCGTTTCGCGCCGATCTCGAATCTCGCGCACACGCCTTTTGAATTTGCAGGGCAGCACTATGCCAGCATCGAAGGCTTTTGGCAGGGCTTGAAACGGGCGGAGCTGGCGGAACGGCGTGCCATGGCCAAATGTTGGGGCCGCGAGGCGAAGCACATTGGTGGCAGTGTCGATCAGCCTTTGGAGTTCGACTGGCAGGGCGTCACGATCGCGGCTGGCTCGCCCGAGCACTGGGCGTTGATGCGGGCCGCGTGCATGGCCAAGTTCAGCCAGCATGACGATGCGCGGACCGCGCTGCTGGCCACGGAGGAACGCTGGCTCACGCATAAGGTGCGCCGCGACAGCCGGACGATTCCTGGCGCTATCATGGCGGACATCTGGATGCGAACACGTGCCCGGCTTTGCCGCGAAGGTAGCCGCAAAGGTCGAGGAACTTTTGTCGCAACGGGTGCCGGATGAACGCAAACATGCTGCTCGTTGACCCACTTGCCGCGTTCTTCCGGCCCACCCTGAAAGGCTGCGCGCCGCTCCTTCTCAACAGCACGTATGTCGAACTCACGCTGTTGCCGCCACTCGCAAAAATCGCCGTCGTCCGGCGTTTCACAAATATGAGTGACCAGTGCATCGAAGCTGTCCTGACCTTGCCGGCGATCGCACGGAAGGAAGTTGTCTTTCGACTGATTGTCAACATTGGCGGTGTCGAATATCATGGCACCCCTCAGTCCGCGGACCGCGGCCGACGCACGCAGGATGCGGCCGTGGCCAATGGTCGGCATGCGATCCTGTACGAGTTGCTCCAGCACGATATCCAGATGATCGCGATCGCAGGGATTGAACCAGGAGACACGGTCGAGGTTCAAATCTGGAGCATCAAACCGCTAGTGCGGCCCGAAGAAAACAGGGCGACACTGTCCATTCCGCTGAGCGCCCGGCATGATGCCATCATGTCCGCACTCCCGGATGCCGATGCTCCGGTGACTACCCAGGAGGTATGGCATAGAGCGACACTCGCTTTGGATTCTTGGGACATGCAGGTGACCCTGTGCGGGCCAGGCGCACCCTATGAAATTGTTTCGCGTGAGCCAATCATTATCGACTGCGCCGCGCCGATCCAGTTGGAGATCGTGCCCGTTAATGAGCGTTCGCTCGATCATTCCGCCTGGCAAGTCGACCAGGCAGGTGGCTGGGAAGTGACTTCCGCGCGCGGAACCGAAACATTCCGGCACCCGATGAATCCGGGCGGCAGCCTGATCAGCAATCGGTGCGACTGGATTTTCGGCGCCATGGAGACAGGTCAGGGTGAAGTCCGCGTTACTGCGCCTCTGCCGACCGAAGGTATAGCACCCAATGCCCGTGCGTTCAGAGCCTTTGCAGCTGCTGCTTTTGCGGAATCGGGGACGCCACAAGAGCTCGATGCCATTAGCCGCATAGCCAATATTCTCAGCCCCCGATCAGGCTTGACCTTCATCGGACCGGACGGCGTACTTCCTGACGGAAACTTGGTACTGTAGAAAATGGCTCTGCCTGAAATCCTCTCACCAGAAAAGACGGGCTTGCTGCCATGGGCCATGGCGGCCATTGCCCTGCTTTCGATCCTCGGTATCTTCCATCTGATCGGTTATCCGCTGCCGCATCGGCTGGTTGTGATCCTTGGCCTGATCATACTGGGCGCGACGGCGTTGCTTCCCAGCGAAGCGTCGGCAGCCCGACGCCGCCTGCCGTTACTCACCGTGCTTGTCCTGCCGTGGATTGCTGCGCTGGGTGCCGGACCACTGTTGGATGATTTTACTTATGGCGGGGCGCCCCCACCGGACTGGATGATTCCCACACAACTTGCCCTGCTGATTGCCTCTGCGATCTTGCCACTTGTCCTGATGCCCTCCATGCGCGGAGCGCGCCGTTTCACCGTGGCCGTCGGCATTTTCAACTTATCACTGACACTCTTCGTAACTGTCTCGGGCATCCTTATCCTCACTCCCGAACTGTAGGCAAGTCCGACGGAGCTGTCGGCTCAAGTACTTTCAATACGCTATAAGTTTTATTTATTCACTATGCTCGCGCTATCCGCATAAGGGCTAGCGATAGATTTTGACGGAAAAACCGACGTCCGGTGAAGTCCGCTCCTCGGGTATAGGCGGTTTGCCATTGTTCTGATCCTCTGCCTCATTGCCTGGTGAACTCTCGCCGAGGGACGTTGTGTCTCTGGGCAGGGACTTACCCTCTGAATCTATCCCGGTGGGGATCGCATCTCTGTCTATGCGAGTGCCACCGTCGTTTGCCTTAGAGCCCGGTGAGTTCTCGCCGAGGGACGTTGTGTCTCCGGGGAGTGACTTACCCTCTGAATCTATCCCGGCGGGCAGTGCGTCTCTGTCTATGCGCGTGCCTCCATCGTTTGCCTCATAGCCCGGCGAAATCTCTCCGACGGGCATAGGCGGCTTGCGATAGTCCTGCGTTTGCTCCGGATTGTCGGCACCTGGGTCGGCGCTCCCGTAGGGAGTGGGCTCGGTACGCGCAGTATTTTGAGGCAGGCTCTCATAGTAGGGGTCGTAAATCGTTCTGGTCTCACTAGTCCCGCCGCCACGCTTTGAAGTGCGGACACATCCCGGCGGCAGCGCAGTGCCTACCGGATTATCGAGAAAATTATAGCCACCAGGTCCACCTGGCTGGCATGGATTGGGCGAGCTTGAAGTAGTAGGCAGTTCCAGGCGCGCATTATCGGGTGGTGTGTGGGGAGGCCTCCGATACGATTCTTCATCGCCTCGGCACGACCAGTTTCGGGGCGTGGTTGCCACGCCATTGATGATTATCACTGGCGGCGGACAAAATGGATTGCCGACCACACCCTGCGTGCCGGTTTTGCCACTGTTCCCGCCGGTGTCCGGCGGGGGATCCGAGCTGAAAACGTCTTGCGCCCGCGCACCAGATGCAGTTAACGCTGCAACGACCAACGCCAGGAGCGTGCACCTGACCACGGGAATAGTTTCTACGAACATCCATTTCCGCTTTACGTTCATCCAACACTCTCCCGGTGGGTCTACGTGTGGAACGTCAATATACCTCGCAGTATAGGCAAGATTAACGAGTTGTCGATTGCGGTGCATACGGCCCCGGTGGCGGTGCTGGTAGGAGCTTTGGTTGTCGCAGTCGTTGCGGCACTGCGTGCTGCACACCGCTTGCCAATTACAGGATATGGATTACCCTTAATCCTTGGGGTGCGCGGGCCAAGGGTTCCGGCCCGAGTTCAGCAGAGGGAGAGCAGGATGCACAAGACCGTTGCGCTGATCGCTTGGTTCGCTGCGATTGGCCTCGTACTCTCGATCACGCCTGCACTGGCGCAGCAAGCCGATACAGAACCCGAGCTTATCCTGCCAGAATCCACTACCGGCTCGCCCATGGAATCGGTGTGGGACGAGTCCCCCGAAGCAGCGGACGGTAAACTGCCAGATGCTGGTCCGTATAGAGTATCGCGTTGGGGCGATATCGTGATCCGGGGTAGGCCAGCGGAGGACGGACGGATAGTATCTGCCCTTTGGTTCATTCAATGCGGCGGCACCGAAAACCCGGCGACCCAAGTCACCATGATAGGCGAACCCCCTGATGACCTGTGCGACAAGGTTATCGCCCTGGAACCTGGGCACACACAAACTGTTCGTGGCGAAAATTACACCCTGTACGGCGCGTCGACCGGCTGGACCGTGATCGATTTTGCTCAAGCGGTCGGCGATACAAATTTTCATTCGGGCTGGCCACCGGTCAGTGTTTCAGAAGGCAAGGATTGGGGAGTCTCGAGTCTGGGAGCCGTTTTTCGCAACCAGAATGGCCAGCATGTGTTCTTTGCGCCCGGCGAAACCATCAAGCTGTCAGAACAAGTCAGCTTTGTCGTGGAACCGGTCATGGACGAAGGGGAACTCGGAACTATTTTGGCGGCAGCCGTCATGGACAGCTGGGGTGCAGACCCGGCAGCAGGGGAGGCCACCAAAATAACGCGACCACCAGGATTTTACGTTGTTTTTGTCGCCATTCCCCTCCTGCTGTCGGGTGTTTTCGCTTACCGTATTTTACGGTCCTTGCGCCGTCGCCGGGGTGGCAAGAATGTCAACGATCAGGGATAGGAGGTAACTTTCCATGTCCTCAACCAAAACAAACATTGCACAAGGACGGTGGCGGTCATGGTCGGCGCCGAGTGTACTCTTGCTGATCGCACTGCTGCTGGCAACTGTGGCAGTGCCGGAATCCGCTCGCGCCGGCGAGCTAGAATATCAGGAATGCATCAGGCAGCTCTGCACATCATACGGCATTGATGAACACAACTGCACCACCCAGGAAGTGTGTCTGCGTGAACTGAACGGCCCAAGCAATACGAGACCCCAGGCGCCTGTTCCAGTTCTCTATGGGGCCATCGCCGTCGAAACCGATTCACTCATCTTTGCCTATGTGAAAGACGCCGCGTCGCGCGAGGCGGCTGAACAAGGTGCGCTGGCCTCTTGCCGCAAGGCCGGCGGAACGGGTCCCGGCTGCGAGATTGCCGTATGGGGCCATAACACCTGTCTCGCCCTGGCAACCAGCGCGGGAGGAAGAAGTGGGAATACATGGGGCTATGCCTGGTCCGACGATGGCTGGGTATCGAAACGCGATGCTGTCCAGGCGTGCAGCAAGGAAGGCGGTACCAGCTGTAAGGTGGCGGTTAGCTTTTGCACCGGATGAGAGGGTCCACGTGTTGCTACCGTTTAACTAGACGAGCAGAAATGCGCGCATTCATCGCAAGGTAACAGCAGTTTTCTCCACACTTCGTTGTTTGATAAGGGAGGTAGTCGATGCTACATGATCTGGTCCGCAACCCCTGGATGGTCGCACTGTTGCTGCTGACGACAACAGCGGCGAGGGCGCAGGAAGAGGAGGCCACAGCGCCCTTCGTGCTGCCTGAATCCCCCAACTCTGCGCCCATGGAGGCTGTTTGGGATTACGCTCCTGAAGCGCCGGGTGGCAATCTCACCCGTACCGGCCCTTATTTTGTTTCGCGCTGGGGCAATATCGTGGTGCGCGGTCGGCTAGAGGAGGGCAGGGTGATTTCGGCGCTGACCTTTATCCAATGCGGCCGTGATCAGAATCCCGCGACGCAAGTTACGCTGATTGGTCAGGCGCCCGATGATCTGTGTGACAGCGTTGAACCGGTCCCTGAGGGTAAGCTGATCTCGACACTCGCCGAGAAATTCAACGTGTACGGCCAAGCGACCGGCTGGACGGTAGTGGATTTTGCCCAGATCATCGACGATTCGACATTTGAGACCGGTATCAATCCGGTTGTCGCAGGGCGCACTGAGGATGGTTGGGGTGTGACTAGCCTGGGCGCGGTATTTCACAATGAGAATGGGCGGCACGTCTTTTACGCACCCGGCGAAACGGTGCAGTTGCCCGGTGGTGACAGTTTTGTTGTCAAGCCGGTGATGGAGCAGGAGGAAGTAGAGACTCTGGTGATAGGTGACGCCATGGCCGCTACGAGTGCCCAACTCGACAAGCTTTTCAGCGCGACAGAAAAGAAGGAGACTCCGCCACTCTGGTTCGCCTTTTTGTTTTTCGGGCTCCCGATTCTACTGGTCGGCGGCCTGGTGTATGGCGTCGTTCGATTTTTCCGCCGCAAAAAAATCCCGGCATCGCCCCAGTATACCGGTGCACTTCCCACACGGCCTGAGGCACTGCGTGAACCTGATCCTCCGGAAAATCATTGAAGCATCTTTTTTGTCCTATACTTCGCGGCTCGGTTTACTCTTGGTATCCGGGGCGGCGGAACTGGAGACTCCATTGAAAAATACAAATGCAGCAAAACGCGGCATGTCTTACCTGGCAGGTGTTGCCCTGATCACCCTGATCGGCGGCTGTGGTGGCCCCGATACTCCGCAATTGCCGCCGGACGTCACGGCAACCATGGCTAGTCTCGCGCATGCGCAGCAGCTGCAGCAAGGAACAGTAGACGCGGATCTGGTTGGCACGTGGACAGCGCAAGACTCACGCTTCACCGCCACGGGCTACGTCAAAGGACAAGTGGTGATGCAGGTATGGCCGCAGGGTCAGTATGTTTCGATCTTCAAGGGCGACGGCGGCTTCGCCATTGAACCGGGTTGGTTGGCTGCGGACGATGGCGCGTGGAAGCTGCGACCTCTTGTCGGCGGCGAGAGTCTTGCGAGCTATGCGTTGGATGGCGACACGCTGACCCTGAGTACACCCCATACCACTCCGATCACGTGGCAGCGGACAACGCGCGATGCTCGCATCGAGCAAGCGGAGGCGATGCTGAAAACGCCGCCGACACCGACCGCAAGCGACTGGGCGCTGCGCGGACTCCAGTGGGCGCGGATGTGGGAACCGGACGCCGAGTTGTTCGCGGTCAGTGTGCAGGATCCGACGCCCGACGGTTACGTGGGCCGCGAATCGCAGCTCTTTCTCGACTATCACTCCGCGTCTACGCATGCGCGCTTGAGTGTCAGTCCGGGTCCGGTGGGCACTGTCATCACCGGCGTTTTCCCCGGCGACACAGGGCTCGGTGGTGCGATGGATCCGGTGCCCGTGCCGATACTGGACCTGGTCGATATCGTCAATGGCGCACGAATCGCTCAGGAAAAATCTCACTACGGCAACGCGATGCTGTCGGTGCAGCGCACAGACGCGGGCAATCGTCTTGTATGGTCGATGACACCGTTGGATCCGCGCCTTGGGGAGCACGTATGTTACGACGTTCCGAAGTCGCGATTTTTCGATTGCCGCACCATCTACGGCGATCAAGCGGCGGACTATGATCGACTCGCTGCCCGCGCAGCCGCTGCGCTGCAGAGTCTGCTCCATCGAGGATCCGCTGCGTCGGCTGAAGGTACGGTGCCTACGGGATCGTTGTCCGGCGGAAGCGTTGATACGACGCCGGGCGCACCGGCCTGGGATGGTGGCGCGGCATATCAGCAGTCGTCCGCGGAATCGGCCGCGTATTGGAGCGGCGACCCGGATGCCTACAACCGCGTGCAGAATCACGAGTGCAATTCCTCGGATTCCGCACGATTCGGGTGTTAGTAGCGGTACCTGTGGAGCGGCGTAGCGTAGCGGAGCGGTTCGCATGATTCCACGTTGACAATACCCGGCCCGCCCTCTGATTCGCGAGACGGTTAAAGCTAACCCCGAGAGCGTAAGTAACAGTATTTCAGGAAGTGAATGTCGGCACAGTTTAGATATACTGAAGTCCGCAATGATGGAAACACAATCGTCGAATTTCAGCATTCACGGCTTTCCAGTCAACAACGTATTACTGCACCGTTCGATACATAGTGGATTCTGCAGGGCCATCGTGGAGATGAAAAAAGGCTGGCCAAAATATCTTCGCTCAAATAATGATCCTCCGTGTCAATGGTCTGAGTTACAGTCGTATATTCGGTATTCAGCGTCCTAGAAAGTTTTGCGCACGCTCACGCCCCAGGTGGCGGGTTCCATATAGTAGGCAATGAAACGGCCATCCTGGGCCACAGCGTCGCCGATGAGCGTTGTGGCCTGCGCATCGAAGACGTTGCGGCCCCAGAAAGTCAGGGTGGTCTCGTAGCGCTCGAACACGATGCCGCTGCGCAGGTTGACCACGTTGTAGGAGCCGTCCAGCTTTTCCGGGTCGTTGTTCACATCGGTCATGCGCTCGTCGGTATAGATAAATTCCCCGTGAACAAAGGCGTCATAACCTTCCCACAGCTGAAACTGCTGGTTGGCTGACAACGACAACACGTTTTCGGGGTTGCCCGCGACCATGCCACCACTGCGGTCACAGGTGCCGTCGCCATTGGCGCCCGGGTCGGGTTGGCTTGTCTGCCAGGGCGTACCGGTCCAGCAGGGACCATCCTGAAAATCTGCATATTCCGCGTGATTGTAGGCATAGCCCACGGTAACGGTGGTGTCGTCAGTGGGGAGCCACAGTAAATCCATTTCGCCACCGTACGTTTCGGCCGTGCCAGCGTTGTCCAGGACAAAGCCCGTGCCCTGGAATGAAATCGTCTGCAGGTCATCGGTGTCGGTCTTGTGCAGGGCGAGGTTCACACGCAGAGCCTGGTCGGGAAACTCCGACTTCATGCCCAACTCGTAGGCTCCCGACGTTTCAGGTTCGAAGACTGTGTCCACGGCGGCGAGGACGCGATCGGTGTTGATGCCCCCGGATTTGTACCCTGTCCCATAGGACGCATAGAACAGGTTGAGGTCATTTGTGAACCAGCTGAGTTTGAAGGTTCCGGTTACCTTGCTCTCGTCAAAATTTTCATCGACATCCTCCCTGGGCGCGATGGGTCCGAATAAGGCGAACCCCGGCGGCGCGGGTGTGGGGTTCTCGGTAAAGGTATTGGTCATGTCTTTGTTTTCAGTGGTCCAGCGCAGGCCGGCGGTGACGATGAATCGCTCGGTCACATGGTAATCGGCCTGCCCGAACGCGGCGTAGCTGTAATGCGTCTGATCAGCGACATTGAGTGCCGAGCTACCCGCGGGGAAAAATGCAGGAGGAAAGGAAACCCCGAAATTGGCGTTAATAACCGGTGAGGCGTCGGGGCCGAGGATGGTATCCGACGCCGTGTCGAGTTCCTGGTAGTAGTAATACAGGCCAGCGACGTAACTCAACGTGTCGTTGTCGTCACTGATACGCAATTCCTGTGAGTACTGGTCCTGCTTCAGATCATTGGTGCGAACCAACGCGTCGACGTCGTAAGCATCCGGGTCAGTATTGTCCCAGGAATCGTGTTTTCGATAGGCAGAAATGCTGGTTACCAGAAAGTCATCGGTTTGCCAGTCTGCCTGCAGTGAGAGGCCTTCATCCGTATTTTGCGACTCCGGTAAAAAGCTGGTGCTGACCTTGTAATCAAAAAAATCCCGGTCGGAGATGACTGTACCGCCCAGTGTGCTTCGCACGATCAGGTCCGTGCCGGGCTTTTGCGGAGGCGGTGGATTCCGGGCATAAAAGTTATTCTCCCAATTACCCAGGCCACAACAGATTTCATCCACCTCCGAGTGATCACCGATAATGCGCAGCCTGAGCGCCTCGTTGGGCGTGTACAACGCCTGGAATCGGCCACCCCACCGATTTCTATCGTTCACTGCATCCTTTTCCTGGATGTCCTTGCCGACGACATCGATGAAGCCATCGCGGTCCGTGTTGAAACCGGTAAAACGCACTGCAAGAACATCGTCGATCACCGTGATCGATTTGGCACCACTGAAGTCGAGCAGATCATAGTCGCCGGCCCCGGCTTCCAGGAAGCCGGTTCCTTCGAAGTCGGGTATTTCACTGTTAACCAGCACTGCCCCTGCTGGTGTATTGCGACCAAAAAGTGTGCCCTGCGGGCCGCGCAGAACTTCCACACTGGCGATGTCGACAAGATTGTTGATCATAGAACCCTGGCGCGCCCGGTACACACCATCGACATAAAGTCCGACTGACGACTCCAGGCCAAAGTTCTGCGAACTGGTAAAAATACCCCGGATGCCGAAGGCCGTGGTGGTCGACGTCTGGGCTGCAGTGACAGTCAAGCTCGGCGCAATGTTGGTCAGCTCAAACATGTCGCGCACGCCGGAATCGCGCAGCACTTCACCGGAAAAGGCGGACACGGCGACGGGGACATCCTGCAGGTTTTGCTCGCGTTTCTGGGCTGTGACCACAACCTCTTCCAGCGCGCCCTCCGCCGAGACGATAGTTGGACAGCCCGCGCAGAGGGCCACGCCGAACGCGAAGGCAATGGGATGGCGTACCAGGTAGGTCATTGTCAGGGCCTCAATACCATGAGCAGTATAAGACAAATAATCGGGGTGTCGTGGTCAGGCTTCTTCACAGCAGTTCGCCAGTGCTACTGAATTCCGTTAAGCTGCGGCCATGTCAATTCTTACATCCGCACTGATACCCGCCGCAGGCAACGGCACACGCTTAGGTCTAGGACCCAAATGCCTGCTGCGCATTGGCGAGCGAACGGTGCTGGAGATTGTGGTCGCCACTCTGCTCCCGCTGGTCGATGAGGTGGTGGTGGCCGTACCAGTGGATTTTGTCGATGAAATAGCGGCTCTGCTACAAGGCCGGGCAGCGGTGATCGCGGGAGGCCGCAGTCGCCAGGAGAGTATTGACCTAATGCTCGCGGCCAGCGCGGGGGAGTTTGTGTTGATCCTGGATGGCGCCCGGCCCTTCGCCTCGCCCGCACTGTGCGCCGCGGTGCTGCAGGCGGCGGCGCAACACGGCGCCGCCGGTGCCTTCCTGGATCCGACGGTGCCGGTGGGTCGTTTGGAGAATGGCGTGGTCGCCAGTTGCCAGACACGGCAGGAGGCACGCATTTTTCAGACGCCCCAAGCCTACCGCCGCGACGTCCTGCACACCGCGCTCGACAAAACCATGGGCCGGGAATTTCAGTCCACCGCGCAACTGGTTATCGCCGGCGGTTACACGCTGCACGCCATCCCCGGAGAACCCGAGAACATCAAAATCACCACGTCATTGGACTGGCTGATCGCGCAACGCGTCCTCGCCCCGCTACTGGGACTGGACACATGATCTGGCGCGACATGCGCAACAGGATGCTACAGGAGGGCAACAACACTTGAACAAGGGGAGCACCACACAGCGAGCATGGCTGGTGAGCATGAACATCGGCAAGCAAAGTTTCCAACAGGGCCGCATGGGCGATGCGGTAGGCGCATTCAGTCAGGCGACTAAACTGCAGCCTGAGCGCGTCGAAGGCTGGGTCAACTTCGGCTCTGCCCTGATCGAAAGTGGACGTTTTGAAGCGTCCGTTGTCGCTCTCGACAATGCGATTTCGCTCGATCCCAAACTCATGGCAGCGCACATGCTGCTCGGTGACGCCCTGCGTCAACTCGGCGAATTTCAACTTGCGCTGGCCAGCTATCGCCAGGCTGTGGCTATACAACGAACCCCGCTGGGCCTGAACAAACTGGCCTGTGCGCTGCGTGTGGAGAAGGAAGTGGAAGAAGCCGAGTCGCTGTACCGGGAAGCGGCTCGCCTGGACCCCGGCTTTACGCTGGTGTTGGTCAACCTGGCGACACTGTACATTGAACGCGATCAATTTGAGGAAGCTCGGGCGCAGTTAAGCGCACTGGCGAAGCGCCCACTGCCTCCCGTGGAGCGCAAGGAAGTGACCTCGTCACAGCAGGCCCTGTCAGAGTACTTTCGTCTCGAAGAAGCGATTGCGCGGCTAAGCACGTACCACGATCCGGCGCCACTGCAAGCCGCGCTCGCGAATTTACCCGAGCAGACCATGGCAGTGGATGAAAAAGCCCTTTACTCCACGCGCCTCTACCTCGACTTCGCCAATCAGTTCGATAACAGTCAGTTCTATAACAACGTCGCGCAAATTTCCGGATCTGCCCCGCCGGACTGGCCATTGATCGAAGCCCTGTTCATGGTTCCCTTTATCGATTCAGTCGAGGAATTTCTGGACATTCGCTCGCGAATGGGGAAAGAACAAAACGCCACGGGCAAATTGCTGGAATCGCTGAATATGGAAGCGGTGATCGTGGCGGCTCGTGACAGTGGCAATGACCTGCATGACCCCGTACAGGCGGAGGTGCATCTGCGCCACTGGCATGCTCTCGCTTGCCGCGACATGGCGGGGTTTCTCCCGGGACATTTCAAGTACACGCAAAACTGGTCCACCCGCAGCCCGACACTGCAACGCGTGGAACCCGCACTGGCCAGTGCCACCTTCCAACATTTTATCGCCACGATGTACGCAACCCTCGAACCGGGACTGCTGCGCGCCGCTATCGTATTCATGACCCTGTGCGATCTGCACCCCTTCGCTGACGGCAATGGCCGGGTCGCTTTGGTGTGTCTGAACCGGGAACTGGAATGGGCCGGGCTAATGCCCGCGCTGTTTCGCCGTGAGCTGGGATTGAAAGGCGAGCTCGGTGACACCATGAAAGCGGTGCGCGCCAACGGGGGCGATCTGTCACCGCTGGTCGCTGTTATCACCCACGCCCAACGCTATGCGCAGGAGTTTTGCGCAGAGTTGGCCGATCGTTAGTACCGGGAATGCGTACGGACATTGAACAAACATGGCTTAGCTGCATGCAGGCTGGCAAACGCAACTTTCAGCAGGGTAAGTTGAGTGCCGCCGCCAACGCATTCAGCACAGCGACCAGATTGTGGCCGGAGCGTGTGGAAGGCTGGGTCAATCTAGGTTCCGCCCTGTTTGAAGCCAGGCACTACAATACCGCTGCCGCTGCATTGCACAAAGCCGTAGCACTGCAACCGGGACTTATGATAGCGCACCTTATATTGGCTGATACCTGGCGCATGCTGGGACAATGGCATGCAGCCTCGACGAGCTATCACCGCGCCGTCGCACTGCAACGAGCCCCTATCTCTCTCAACAAACTAGCCTGCGCCCTACGTGCGGAAGGTAAACCTGCGCTGGCTGAGGAACTCTACCGCGAAGCCCTTGCCATGGAGAGTAGTTTTACCCTCGCACGCGTGAACCTCGCCACGCTGCAGATTGAGCAGCGCCGCTACGCTGTGGCTGAGGAACAATTGAGGGAACTTATTCAGTTGTCACTGCCTCCCGTCGAACGCCGTGAAGTCGAGTTCGCGCAGTTGGTCATTGCCGAGCATAGTCGCCTTGCTAAAGCTATTACAGCGCTTGTGGAGAATAACGACCCGGCAATGCTGGAGACCGCCCTGCGCCATAAGTCCAGTCGTGTTATGCAAGTGGATGAAGACCTGCTGGCGTCGATTCAACGCTATGCTGATTACGCCGCGCGGCTTGCCAATGATTTGGTGACGATTGACAACGAACTGCCCGCGGAATGGCCATTAATTGAGGCCATGTTCATGATTCCGCTGGTGAACTCCATCTGCGAGTATCAGGCCATCAGGGCAGAGTTGGAGAACGCACAGAAACCATCCATTGAACTGTTACAGTCCATCAACATGGAAGCCGCCGTCAAAGCGGCGCGCACTTGCCAGCTCGACATGCTGGATCCCGTGAGAGCGGAACTGCACCTGCGGCACTGGCATGCGCTGGCCGGCAATAAGGTAGAGGGTTTTCAACCGGGACATTTCAAGTACACACAAAACTGGGTGGCATCCCACCCGACAGTGCGGCGCGTTGAACCGGCGCTGGCGAGTGCCACGTTCAGGCATTTTATCAGCGACATCTATAGCACGTTGCCGGCGGGGTACGCGCGCGCTGCGGTGGTGTACATGGCGATGCTTGATCTACATGTTTTTGCCGATGGCAATGCCCGCGTCGCGTTTGCCTGGCTCAACCGGGAATTGGAGTGGGCCGGACTGATGCCGGCCATTTTACCGGACAATTGGGGACTGAACGGCGCACTCGGGGATGTCCTGAGCGAGGTGCGCGCGGCAGGTGATGTCACACCGCTGGTCGCTGTTATCACCCACGCCCAACGCTATGCGCAGGAGTTTTGCGCGGAGTTGGCCGACGCTTCCAATATTCTGGATAACTTCACCTCCGGCTGATACCCTAAACCGCATCGTACGAAAACTGCCAATGGATAATCTTATGAATCGCTTTTTTAGCAGGACGCTCGTGATCTGCCTGTTTGGTTTGTACCTCAACTCCGCCCATTCCCAGGACACCTCACCCCCTGCAGCGAATATAGTGATTAGCTCAGGGCTGGAGGGAGGCGGTTACTGGAAAGCGGCTGGCCGCCTGCAGTCGGTTGCCAGTGGCATGGGACAAACCATCGAGAACCGCGCCAGCTTTGGTTCGCTTGCGAATCTAAAGGAACTGTTAAACAAGAACAGCGCGGTCAGTCTGGGTTTTGCGCAGGCGGACGCCTTGCAGTATTTCCTCAACGAAAACCCCGATGCGGCGCAGGCAATTGAAACACTGGAGACAATTGGGGAAGAATGCGTGTTCATTATCAGCAACAGTGACAGCGACATTCGTACTGACGAAGACATGCAGAATTCCCGCCGCTTCCACCTGGGTATCAAGGGTCCGCAGAGTGGCATCTGGGTGACGTACAATTACATGATGAGCGTGATTCCCGAGTTGCGAGATACCACGCTGTTTTATGGCGATACCATCCAGATGATGACCAATTTGGCGCACCCGAGAACCAATATTGAAGAGGCGGTGATGGTTGTCCACGCACCGAACGAACACTCACCCGAAATCGACATGGTAATAGCCAACCCTGAACAATTCCAATTCGTGGAGATCAGTGACGCGCGCCTTACCCAGAAAACCGCGAGCGGGGACGCCATTTATCGCCGTATGCGGGTGGCACCGGGTGCCGTTAAAAATGCCGAGCCAGTCGAGACTATTTGCACGCACGGATTGTTGCTGGCCAATAAGAACAAGTTGACCGGCGAGCAGCACACTAAAATATTGGAGCTGATCAATAAGCACTGGGGACAGGTCCATTTGGCTACCGAGTAGCCTGCTCGCGCAAGGCCGAAGCGCCAGCGGCAACAGCGTGCGCGGCGCGAGAAACGCCCGCATCGCTTTTACCTGGCTCGACCGGGAACTGGGAAAAAGGGCTCTGACCCTGACCCCCGACAATTCCCGCGCGGCTCACTCTATGTCTCGCAGCGAGTAACTGGTGCTGCGCCCACCAGCGCTGTCGCGCACCAGAACGCCGCGCTCCACGAGATCGGTGATGTCGCGCAGCGCTGTGTCCGGCGACGACTTCGTGAGCCTGGCCCATTTCGACGAGGTGAGTTTACCTTCGAAACCATCCAGCATTCGGTTGATGACCTTGCGTTGCCGCGCATTGAGCGGCTGTTCCTTGATCGCTTCCCAGAAGCGGGCCTTGTGCAGGACGGCAGAGAGCATGCTCTCCGCACCGCCGATTGCTCGATCAAGACAGCGAAAAAACCATTCCAGCCAGGCCGTGATGTCGAGGTCGCCCTTCTGCGTGGCTTCCAGAATGTCGTAATACGCATTCCGCTCCAGGCGGATTTGCGCGGACATGCTGTAGAAGCGCTGTGGGCTTTGCTCCGAACGCGCCAACGCCATGTCGGCAATGGCGCGCGCGATGCGCCCGTTGCCATCCTCGAAGGGGTGGATGGTGACGAACCACACATGCGCAATCGCCGCTTTCAGGGCGGGATCAAGTCGCGCTTCCTCGGCAAACCATGTCAGGAATGCCGACATCTCAGCATCAAGCCGTGCGGCGGTCGGCGCTTCGTAGTGGACGTGCTCCCGTCCAATTGGCCCGGAGACCACTTGCATCGGGCCAGAACTTTCGTTGCGCCATGCGCCGACGACGATCTTGTGCATGCCGCTGCGACCCGTTGGGAACAACGCGGCGTGCCATTGGAACAGCCGCTCGTCGGTCAGCGGCTCGGCATATTTTTGGGTGGCGTCGAGCATCATTTCGACCACGCCTTCGACATGGCGATCGGTGGAAGCGAGAGCGCCTATGTCCATCCCGAGACGCCGCGCGATCGAGGAGCGGACTTGTTCCCTGTCGAGGATTTCGCCCTCGATTTCGCTGGACTTAAGAACGTCCTCGGTGAGCGTCGTAAGGACAGCCTCGGCGCGTAAATCGAACCCTAGCGCCTCCATGCGCCCGATCAACCGACCTTGACGATGGCGCACGGATGCCAGGCGCTGGGCGAGCAGTCTCTCGTCCCACCGAAAATTCGGCCAGGCTTTCAGGTTATATATGTAGCTCGGCATTCTCCGCGCCCCCTGCGGAGATTATTGCCGGGATTCACCGCAAAATGCAAGAATAATCTCCGCACTTACTGCGGAGATTATAGGCGTCTTTCTCCGCATCGAGCCGTTATTCGTTATTTGCAGGTGTGGATCTAAGGCTGGCGTAGCTCGGTAGATACAGCGACTGATGTGTAATCCCCTACAGACTTAGCTGACGAATATCACTGAGCAGTGCCACGAGTTGGGTGAGAAAGCGCCCACCATCACCGCCGTTCACCACCCGATGATCGTAAGACAGCGCCAGCGGCAGCAGTGTGCGCGGCGCGAACTCCGTGCCGTTCCATACTGGCTTCACTGCGGCTTTCGACACTCCGAGAATGCCCACCTCCGGCGTATTAACGATGGGAGTAAAACCGCTGCCGCCAATATTGCCCAGGCTGGAAATCGTGAAGCACCCACCTTGCATCTCCGCCGGGCTCAGTTTGCGCTCCCTGGCTTTTGTCGCCAGCTCGGCGATCTCGCGGGCCAGTTCCCAGATGGTTTTGCGATCGACGTCGCGGATCACCGGCACCACGAGACCG
>JANPDE010000358.1:0-1667 GCA_031431315.1 Haliea sp. | reverse complement strand
GCTATCACACGTATATGGCGGGCAAATGGCACCTGGGTAAAACCCCGGACCTGCTGCCGTTCCGTCGCGGCTTTGAACGCACCGTGACCATGGCCGATACGGGCGCCGATAACTGGGAGCAAAAACCGTATATCCCTATCTATAAAAAAGCCAACTGGTTTGCGGACGGCGAAGAATTTACCCTGCCGGAAGATTTCTATTCGTCGCGCTTTCTCATCGATAAAACCATTGAGTTCATTGCATCGAACGCGGCCGACGATCGGCCTTTTTTCGCTTACATCCCGTTCCAGGCGGTGCACATACCAGTGCAGGCGCCGCAGGAATTTACCGACAAATACATGGGTGTCTACGATGCAGGCTGGACGGAATTGCGCAAGCAGCGCCAGGCGCGAGCCAAGGAACTGGGAATTGTCCCTGCCGACAGCGCCATGGTGGACATGTCCACCACGCATGACTGGAACGCCTACACCGCCGATGAACAGCGTTACCATGCCAAGCGCATGGCCGTGTACGCCGGTATGATAGACGCAATGGACTACCACCTGGGGCGCCTGGTCGACTACCTGAAAAGTACCGGTCAATATGACAACACAGTATTTATCTTCACCTCCGACAATGGCAGTGAGGCGTCCGGCGGTGACGAGCCGCGCTCTCTCGCCATGCGGCTCAGCCTGGGTTTGCAAGGCTACAACAACGACTACGATACGTTAGGACTCAAAGGCAGTTTCAATACCATTGGCCCGAGCTTTGCCAGTGCCGCCGCCGCGCCGCTGGCTTACTACAAATTCTACGCCGGGGAAGGTGGGATGCGCGTGCCGCTTATCCTCGCCGGGGCATCGATCCCGCCGCAGCAGCGGATCAGCAATGCATTCACCTATGTGACCGATATCGCAGCGACCATTCTGGATGTGGCAGATGTCCACCCGTCGGCCAGCCACTACGGCGGGCGATTGGTCGAACCGATGACCGGGCGCAGCCTGCTGCCTGTTACGCAGGGTGCAGCCGAGCAGGTGTACTCCGAGACGGATGTGATCGGCTACGAGCTGGGCGGCAACTCCGCACTGTTCCAGGGCAATTACAAAATTGTATTCAACATTCCGCCGGTGGGCGACAACGCGTGGCATTTGTATGACATCGCCAACGATCCGGGTGAGACGGTAGACCTGCGCGAGCGCATGCCGGAGCGTTTTCAGCAAATGCTCAGCCACTATGAGGATTACGCACGGGACAACGGTGTGTTGCCCCTGCCCAAAAATTATGACCCTACTCTGCAAGGTGTGCTGAATGGCCTGCTGGATCGTTTCGGATTGAACATCCTGCTGGCTGTATTGACGTTCGTCGCGCTTACGCCTTTTTATGTTGCCTATCGTTACCGCCGCAGGTGAGTTAACAGCGACATGAGCGTCACAGAAGCGCAGTCCGCGCGACGGCACGAAATCGAAGTCATCTCGTTGGTCGGTTTCGGCCATGGTGTGTCACATTTTTTTCATCTGCTGATTCCTCCGCTGTTTCCCTGGCTGATGGCCGACTTCGGTTTAACGTTCACCCAGGTTGGTACGACCACGGCGCTGTTCTTTATCGTCTCGGGCATCGGTCAAGCGATTTCGGGGTTCATTGTCGATCATCTCGGTGCCCGGCGCGTGCTGTTCGCCGGTATCACATTGTTC
>JANPDE010000357.1:0-23780 GCA_031431315.1 Haliea sp. | reverse complement strand
CTGGCCGGTGATTATGAGGACCGCAGTGAAAGTCCGGGCTACTCGATTGGTGTCAGCCAGTACGCCTACAGCACCGATCCCTACAACAGCAAGGCCGCCAACGACGTCTACAATCGCGAAGAGAATCGAGATATGTATGGCGCGTCCCTGCAGGCTGACCACAGCTTCAACGAAGAGCTGTCGCTGTTCGGTATCGTCAGTTACCGCGACTGGAAAACCTGGAACAAGCAGGACGAGGATGGCACCGAAGATCCCACGCGCTACCTCGACACCAACAATATCGAAGAGTCCAACATCTGGTATAACGAGGTGCGTTTGCACTTTGTGAATGATCGTTTTGACGCCATAGCGGGTGGCAATTACAGTGTGGAAGATGTCTACCAGCGCACCGACATTGGCCTGCTGGCAGACTCCTACATGCAATTCGTCAGCGGAGAATTTGGTCTGCCCCAGGACACCAGCCTTTGGATACAGAACCCCAATGAATCTGAAGAGTTCTGGCTGAACGTTTCCCAGGCGGCAGGATCAATCGTAAATCCACCCGTACCCGGAATCGCGGTAGTTCCCCCGAGCTTCGCCGGCCAGTACTTTACGGAAACCATGGATAATACCGGGGATTTCACTAACGCGGGCATCTTTGGCGATGTCACTTACCGCCTGACCGATACCGTGCGGGTGTCGGCAGGCCTGCGCTACAGCTTCGACAATAAAACATACTCCTGGCAGACGTTTCCCGACCAGCTCGGTGATTGGCCCTATGCGCCCGCTCGCGTCGCCTACGATCCGGTGCAGACTGGCGCGGCTCCCGCTGATTATTTCAACAAGTTCGAAGACTCCCACGACTGGAGCAAGACCACCGGGCGTCTGGTGGCCGACTGGCAGTTTATTGACAATGCGATGACCTACCTGTCCTATGCCACCGGCTACAAATCCGGCGGCTACGATGGGCAGATATTTTCGGCCTACGTGGCCGGCCCCTTTGAACCGGAGGAAATGACCAGTATCGAGTTGGGTCTCAAGGGCGATTTCTTCGAGGATACCCTGCGTCTGGAAGGCTCACTGTTTAACCAGGAACTGGACGGCCAGCAAACCTCCGCAGAGACCAAACAGTGCACGGCAGGCTCGACTAAGGAAGAATGCAACGAACAGGATCCAACCGCCGCGCCCACCATCATCAGCCAGGATGTGACTACCAACGGTATCGAATTCGTTGCGCAGTGGCAGGCTGTGGACAGTCTGCTGTTAACCGCGATGACCACGGTCCGTGACGCGGAAATTACACCCCAGGCATATTTCAACGGCAATGGGGAGCCAGTGGGAGGGAGGAAACAAAGTGAGAGCACCAACACCGACTACACCCTGCGCCTGGACTGGACACCTGAAATTCCCGTGGGTTTCCTGCTAGTGCACGTGGATTATGTGTTTGAGGAAGCTGAAGATCCCAGCGATACCAATGCCGCAATTTACACAACAGGCCCCTGGTATTTCCAGGATCGGGAGATACTCAGTGCCCGTATTGCCTGGACCAACGAGGCCGAAAACTTTGAAGTCGCCGTGTGGGGCAGAAACCTGCAGGACAATGAAATCGCGGACAACCCGGGCGGTTATGTAGCCGAGAACCTGGGCGCCTACAGAACCAGCATAGAAGATCCACTCACCTACGGCGTGGACCTGCGCTACTCGTTCTGATCGGGCACAGCTAGCTGCGCGCTCAGTTCGGCAGACTGTGCTCCATGTTGACAGCAATGGACGCTGCCACCTGTTTGGCGCGCTGGGCGCGCTCGCCGGCAAAGTGCGCGTCGACAGTGGTGGTGAAGAACAACAGCCAACGCTGGAAATCCTCAGCCTGTAGGGGACGTTTGCCATGCAGTTGGCGGTGGATATTCATGGTATGCCGCTGGTAGCGCTTCTCGCCCAGCAACAGCTTGCACCAGTAATCCTTGATGTGGGGTAGATGCACCGCCAGGTCGATCTCGGCCACGTCGACAAAAATCGGCGCCAGCTGCTCATCGGCGAGCAGCCGCTCGTAGAAGCGGTCTACGAAGAACTCGATGTTCTCCCGGGAGTCCAGATCTGGCCGGTGCTCGCCAGTATGCATGACACTATTTCTTCTTTTTACTTTTCTTCGACTTGGTAACATGCGCCATCAGGCGCCGCTTGCGCTGCACCTGACGCTGGGTCAGCTTGTTGCGCTTATCCGCGAAGGGATTTTCGCTGGTGCGAAACTCAATGCGCACCGGAGTCCCCGCCAGTTCGAGTTCACGGCGAAAAACCTTTTCCAGATAGCGTTTATAGGCGTTGGGGACATCGGCAGTCTGGTTACCATGGATGATAATCAGGGGCGGGTTCTGTCCCCCGGCGTGTGCGTAACGCAGTTTGATCCTTCGACTATTGATCATGGGCGGGGGATGGTCAAATACCGCGCCTTCCAGGATACGGGTCAATGCATTGGTGTTCAGTTTGCGCGTGGCCGACGCATAGGCGCTGTTGATTGACTTATACAAATGACCGACCCCGGTGCCGTGCAGTGCCGATATGTAGTGGGTGTCCGCGTATTCAGCGAAGCGCAGCCGCCGGTCCAGTTCGCTCTTGATCCAGTCCCTTTGGTCGGCATCGATGCCGTCCCACTTGTTGACCGCCAGTACCAGGGCGCGCCCCTTCTCCATGCAGTGCCCCAGCAGGTGCATATCCTGATCGACGATACCCTCGTGCGCGTCCATCACCAGCACCACCACATGGGCATCGTCCACCGCTTTGAGGGTTTTTACGATGGAGAACTTTTCGACCACCTGGGTCACGTTTTTGCGCCGCCTGACACCGGCCGTATCAATCAGCGTATATTTCTGCTCACCGCGCTCAAAATCGATATAAATGCTGTCGCGGGTCGTTCCTGGCTTATCGAAAACGACCACACGCTCTTCACCCAACAGGCGATTGACCAGCGTCGACTTGCCGACGTTGGGACGTCCGACGATGGCGACGCGAATACTGTCCGGGTAGCGCTCACGCTCAACGTCTGCTGCAGCTTCGGGAAGCGTACCGAGTACGTGCTCCAGCATGCTGCTCACGCCCCGCCCTTGCGACGCGGCGATAGCATGGAGTGTGTCCACGCCCAGGGCATAGAAGTCGCTGGTGGCAACTTCCTCATTCAGGCCGTCAATCTTGTTTACCACAACGTGAAACGCTTTGTTGCGCTGCCGTAGTCGGCTGGCGAGTGCCTCGTCAGTGGCATTCAGACCCTCGCGCGCATCGACGATGAACAGGACAACGTCCGCTTCGTCCACAGCAGTAAGTGCCTGTTGGGCCATAGGTGAATCGACCCCCTCTTCCTCACCGGTGATACCGCCAGTGTCGATCACGACAAAAGGACGACTGCCAATTCTGGACTCACCGTATTTACGGTCGCGGGTCAGGCCGGGGAAATCGGCTACCAGGGCATCCCTACTGCGCGTCAACTTGTTGAACAGGGTGGACTTGCCGACATTGGGGCGCCCGACCAGGGCGATCACCGGTAGCATTAGTCTTTCGCATCACTCATTCGCAGTGATCTCATACGCGATCAGCTCACCGCTATTGCCATACACGTAGAGCACGTCGCCCTCGCTGACCATGTCTGCACGCGCACCTTCGTCATCGGCCCTGACGCGCCCGACAAACTCTCCGTCCACTTGCGATAACACATGCACATAACCCTCGAAATCGGTGACTGCAACGTAACTGCCTACCGGCGTCGGCCGGGATAATTGGCGGTTAACCAGTGCATTTTGGGTCCAGCGCACACCCTCGCCGGTGCGCAAATACGCTGTGAGTGTACCGTCTTCATCGGCGACGTAGACATTTCCGAATCCCTGGGAGACGCCCGAGTAGGAAGACACTTTTTGCTGCCACAGTTTGCGGCCATTATCCACCTCGATGCCTACCACGCTGCCCTGGTAACTGGCAGCGTAAAGTTCGTTCCCGGCCAGCTCCATGCTGCCATCAATATCGACAATGCGTTCGATCTCTGAGCGTCCCTGCGAGATCGCCACGCGCACTTCCCACACAATGGCGCCGGTCTGTGCATCAAAGGCCAGTACCCGGCCATTGGCGAAACCTGCGTAGACCTTGCCATTGTGCAGAATCGGCGTACTGGTACCGCGCACGGTCAACAGCGGGACGTTGCTGTCATAGGTCCACAGCACCGCCCCGGACTCGAAATCGAGACCGTGCAACCTGCCATCGTAAGTCTGGGCAACCACGACTTTGCCGTCACCCTGGGGAGCGGCCAGAATCTCGGCGCGCAGCGGTGTCGCCCATCGACGCTCACCGGTGCCGGCGTCCAGTTTCAGTACAGAACCATCACTGCTGCCTAAAAACAGGGCGCCTTCAAATACGCCGACACCGCCCGACAGCGCCGTTTCTACATCAGCTTCCCACAAGGTGTCGCCGTTAATGCGGTTTACCGCGGCGACTTCGCCATCGGCGGAGGCCACATAAATGGTGTCACCACTGATGGCGGGGCGTATTCGGTAGAAGCCATCACCCTGGCCATCGCCGATCCCCACCGACCACAATTCCTCGATGTTGACCGTTTCCTCGATATCCGTCAGCTCCGCCGGCGCGCTTGCTTCATCGTCATCGGACTCGAACCAGCCTGAAATCGTGCTGCAACCGGCCAGGCTGAACACCAGGGAGAGTGCAAGCAGATCGCGTATTAATTGCCGCATGGTCCTATTCCTCTGAAACGTCGACGACATCGTTGGTGGGCGGCGCTGTCTCTGAAGTCGCAGCCGGGGAAGGCGCAGTGGGTGGCGAGAGACTTTGTAACTTCTGTTGCAACGCCGGCAGATTTGCCGCTGACTCGCCACCGCCAGCCATCGCCACAGCCTGGGTGTAAGCGTCCCGCGCCTCATCCTTACGGCCGGCAGCCAGCAGGATATCACCGCGGACGGCGGCGTAGGAGGCGCCATAGGGGCCGGGCTGGGCTTTTTGCAGGATGGTCAGTGCCTGGTCAGAATCTCCGGAGGCAGCCAGTACCCGCGCCAGGCGCAACTGCGCCACCTGCGCGGTATCACTACCCGTTTCAGCCTTGCCGAGTACCCAGCGCAGCTGCTGCTCGGCAGCGGGTAGTTTGCCTTCGTTGACTGCCATCGCGGCCAGGTGCAATGCAGCAAACTGGGCGTAGGTCGTGCTGCCAAACTCACTCTTGAGCTGCTCCGCCAATTCAACTCCCGCCGGTGACGCGGAAGGTGCCTCCTGTGTGCCAAAGCTACGCAACAGTGCCTGGTAAATATCGGACGCCTGCTCTTGCTGGCCTGCCTCCTTGGTCTGCCAGGCCTGCCAACCAAAGCCCACCGCTAATGCGATGACCACGGCCGCCATTGTGGAACGGCCATTTTCGTTCCACCAGCGCCGCAGCGCTTCAACTTGCTCTTGTTCACTTCGGTATTGTTCCACAGCTTTTGATCCTCTTACACAATCTTAGTACGCAAGTACTGCGCACAATGTCGTTTCCAGGTCCTGCAGGAGCACAGTACGTTGCGCACCATCACCCTCGCGCAGGGATTTGATCGTCACGGTGTGCGCAGCCACTTCATCCTCACCCCAGATCAGGGCAACGCGGGCGCCACTCTTGTCCGCCTTTTTCATCTGGCTCTTAAAACCGCCGCCGCCGGTGTGCTGCACAATGCGCAGGCGGGGCTGCTCATCGCGAACGTGTTCCGTGGCCTGCAGTGCCACGCGCTGCGCCGCAGCTCCCACAGCGACCACGTACACATCAACGGTGGGTATGTCCGCTATGACACCCTGCTCCAGCAACAGAAGAACCAGTCGCTCCATGCCCATGGCGAAGCCAACCGCAGGGGTCGCCTTGCCTCCCAACTGCTCCACAAGGCCGTCATAACGACCACCGGCACACACCGTCCCCTGGGCACCGAGGCGGTCGGTCACCCACTCAAATACCGTTTTGTTGTAGTAATCCAGTCCGCGCACCAGGCGCCTGTTGATCACGTAGGGCACGCCAGCCGCTTGCAACAGATCACACAGAAGCGCGAAATCGGCCCTGGCGTCTTCATCCAGGAAATCCTCCAGGGAAGGGCCGCCATCCAGCACTGCCTGTGTAGCGGGATTTTTACTGTCCAGGATGCGCAGGGGATTACTGTGCAAACGGCGCTGGCTATCCTCATCCAGGGCATCCACATGCGCCTGCAGGTAATCGACTAGTGCCGCGCGATAGGCATGGCGCGCCTCAGCGCCACCGATGGAGTTGAGCTGTAGCTGCAGACAGTCCGCCAGGCCCAGTTGTCGCCACAACCTGGCACTCAGCAATATCAGTTCAGCGTCCGCATCCGGCGTGGCAACACCGAAGGACTCCACCCCTGTCTGGTGGAATTGCCTCTGTCGGCCCTTCTGCGGTCGTTCGTAGCGAAACATGGGGCCGGCCTACCACAGGCGCCGGGACGTCGCCAGCATACCCTGTTGAATGGCCGCCCGCACACAACCGGCAGTGCCTTCAGGACGCAGTGTCATGCTGTCACCATTGCGGTCATCGAAGGTGTACATCTCTTTTTCGACAATATCAGTGACTTCGCCGATCGAGCGCTTGAACAATGCCGTTTTTTCCACCACGGGCAAGCGAATCTCGCTATAGCCATACCTGGCCAACACATCTGCCACGGTGCGTTCCAGGAACTGCCAACAGGGCGTGTCCTGGGGCAGGATATCGTTCATCCCCCGAATGGCGGTTATTTCACTCACATTCGCTCCAGTGCCCTACGTCGTCAATCAGGTGGATGATTTGGCGATCAATTGTTCTTCCAGCGCAGCGCGCGCCAGCTCCAGCTCGGTGGCGCGCTTGCGAATCACCTCTTCTAGATGATCGACAAAGTCCGCATTACTGATCTTGTGATGCGGCTCGCCATCAACGTAGATCAGGTTATTGGGGCTGGCCCCGGTCAGTCCCACGTCAGCTTCCCGCGCTTCACCCGGCCCATTCACGATGCAACCAATCACCGCGACATCCATGGGGGTGCGGATATCCTCCAGGCGCTGCTCCAGGATATTCATGGTACCGACCACATCGAAGTTCTGCCGCGAGCAACTGGGGCAGGCGATAAAATTGATGCCATTGGCACGCAGTTGCAGGCTTTTCAAGATGTCGAAACCAACTTTGACTTCCTCTACCGGGTCGGCCGCCAGCGAGACACGCAGGGTATCGCCGATACCATCCATGAGCAGCATGCCCAGGCCCACCGCCGATTTCACCGTACCACCGCGCAGACCACCGGCCTCGGTAATGCCCAGGTGCAGGGGCTGCTCAATCTGCTTGGCCAGCAGGCGATAGGCCGCCACTGCCATAAATACACCGGACGCCTTTACGCTAACCTTGAACTCGGGGTAGTTAAACTTATCCAGTATATCGACATGGCGCATGGCCGATTCCACCAGTGCCTCGGGCGTGGGTTCACCGTACTTGCGCTGCAAGTCCTTGCCCAAAGATCCAGCATTCACCCCGATGCGTATCGGAATGCCCTTGTCCCGCGCACTGTCAATGACCGCGCGTACTTTGCTGTCCCGGCCGATATTTCCCGGATTGATGCGCAGGCAATCGACACCGTACTCGGCCACCTTGAGTGCAATCTTGTGGTCAAAATGGATATCGGCCACCAGCGGGACCGTTACCTGTGCGCGAATCTGCCTGAATGCCTCAGCCGCATCCATGGTAGGTACCGATATTCTTACGATATCCGCACCCGCATCTGCGATGGCGTTTACCTGGGCTACCGTCGCCGCCACGTCGCAGGTATCGGTATTGGTCATGCTTTGGACGCTGATCGGGGCATCGCCACCCACAGGGACATTGCCCACGAATATCTGACGGGAAACTCGGCGCTTGATTGGAGACTCGACTTTCATTTTTCACCTCCAGTGAACCGCAGTGCTTCGCCCAGCTGCAACGACGCTCCATTATTTGCAGCCGCCAATGGCTGCGCACCACGACCTTCTTCCCACCACCACAGGGCGAGCACCATCAGCAACAACACTCCCAGACTGATGACAACGCCAAGTCCTGTGCGCTGTAACTGCAAAGGTCTGGTCTTTTGGCGTTTTTCCTGGCGATGCGGCAACACCGGATTCACCTGGTCGAAGACGGATAGCAGCAGCCGCTCATTTAAACCCAGCAGCCGCCCGTAGGCTTTCACATAGCCGCGAGCAAAGGGTGGACTGCGCAAGGCCTGGTAGTCATCTCGTTCCAGGATAGCAACGTAGTTAGGCATGAGATTAAGACGATCGGCAGCTTCCCGTTCAGTCATTCCCTGAGCCTGCCTGGCTTTCCTCAACAGCGTTCCAGGTGTAGTGAAGGCATCCAATTGCGCTGCCTCATTAGTCACCTTTCGCAGTCCGCCTGTAGGCCTGGTATTCAGGCGAATCGGGGAAGCGATTGCCCAGGGCCAGCGCATAGCTGGCCTCGGAATCGCGATCGCCTTCAGCCTGGGCCAAACGGATACCCAATAACAGGCCACGCGCCGACTGCTGTCGTGCTACCGCTTTATACGTGTTGTAGTATTGCGTCGCGGTGGGATAATCCTTTGCATCGAGGCGCAGCTGCGCGGCTTCCACCAGGGCAATTTGATTCGTCCGGTCCATAGACAGTGCCCGTACAAAGGATTCTTCGGCCCCCTGCGTGTCAAACAACTTAATCTGGCACAAACCCAGATTCACAAACGCATTGGGGCGACCGCTGTACAGCGTATCCTTGACCACGTATTGCAATTGCTCTTGGGCATCTTTGTAGCGCTCCTGACTGTAAAGAAATGCCGCGAAGTTATTGCGGCAGCGGGAACATTTTTTGTCCAGACTGATAGACTTCTTGAAGTTTTCTTCGGCCAGTTCATATTCGCCAGTGCTCTGGTAAACCATGGCAAACGCCTCGTAAACCTCCGCGTTATTGGAATCAATATCCGCAGCCAGTTGGAGATTGCGCTTGGCCGCATCCCAGTTACCCTCACCGATGTACTGCCGCGCCAGGGACACCCGCTGTTCCAGGGCTTTTTTGGGAGAGGCTTCCTCGGTAAAGACACTTTCGGTGGTTGTGACACACCCGGCCAACAGCGTACATACCAGTGCCAGGGTTAACGATGACAGTACGTTTTTCATAATCGCCTGTAGTTTGAATAACATGCCTAGCCCACCGTAATTAGCTGCGTTTCACTGGCAGCACGGTAGCGTCCGCTGCGACCGGTGCGATCCACGACCTGACCGACGAGTTGGCCACAGGCGGCGTCGATATCGTCGCCGCGAGTGGTTCTGACGGTGACAATATAGCCCGCATCGACCAGCACTTGCCAGAAACGCGATACCGCATTGCCACTGGGTCGTCGATAATCGGATTGCGCGAACGTATTGAACGGAATGAGGTTGATCTTGCAGGGAACATCCCGCAACAGTTCGGCCAGTTCACGCGCGTGCTCGCACTGATCGTTCACACCGGCAATCAATGTATATTCGATTGTCACCACCCGGTTTTTGTCACTTTGGGCAGCCATATAGTTCCGGCAACTTTCAAGTAACACGGCAATCGGGTATTTGCGATTGATGGGCACCAGTTGATCGCGCAATGCATCATTGGGCGCATGCAGCGACACAGCCAGGGAGACCTCACTGACCTCGGCCAGGCGATTCAGGGCGGGCACGACACCTGAAGTGCTCAGCGTCACCCGGCGCTTGGACAAGCCGTAGGCCAGATCCTCGAGCATGAGGTCCATAGCCGCCACCACGTTGTCGAAATTCAGCAGGGGCTCGCCCATGCCCATCATCACCACATTGGTGACGACACGGTTATTCCCGCTCTGGAAGGCATCGTAGGACTTTATCGCCAGCCACAGCTGGCCGATGATCTCCGCCGCGCTCAAATCACGTTGAAAGCCCTGCTTGCCCGTCGAACAGAAACTGCAATCGAGGCTGCATCCCACCTGCGACGACACACACAGCGTGGCGCGATTGCCGGCAGGAATCAGTACCGTCTCAACCAGTCCGCCGCCTTCTACCCGAATCGCCCACTTGCGCGTGCCGTCGCTGGAATCCTGCTGGCTGGCAATTTCCGGGGGTCGAACTTCTGCAACCTGCAGTAGTTTTTCCCGCAGGGCCTTGCCGAGGTTGGACATGTCCTCAATGCGTGTTACGCCGCCGTGGTGAATCCATTTCAGGACCTGTTGTGCCCGAAATGTCTTTTCCCCCAGGTCCTGAAAATACTGCTCGAGTTGCACCCGGGTCATGCCCAGCAGGTTGACCTTGACCTGTGGCTGGCCGACTTCAAGAGGTAGGGTGGATTGAACAGTCATCTTTGCAGATCCGATGGCGCGTGCCTAGCGCTCGTAGATGTCGCTGGCGGCGAAGAAATAGGCGATCTCGCGGGCCGCGGACTGCACAGAATCGGAACCGTGTACGGCGTTAGCATCGATGGAAGTAGCAAAGTCCGCTCGAATAGTCCCAGCCGCGGCTTCCTGGGGGTTGGTCGCGCCCATCAGTTCGCGGTTTTTTGCGATGGCACCTTCGCCCTCCAGTACCTGGACCACAACGGGGCCTGAAGTCATGAACTCGATCAAGGCGGGGAAGAACGGGCGCTCCCTGTGTTCAGCATAGAATCCTCCAGCCATCTTCTCGCTCAGGCGTAGCATCCTGGAGGCCACTATACGCAAGCCATTGGTCTCAAAACGCGAGTAAATCTTGCCTATATTGTTATTTCCGACAGCGTCGGGCTTGATAATGGACAGGGTACGTTCTACAGCCATACGAGTTCTCCAGACATTGGGAAGCGCGCAATTATACGGATTTTAAGTCGCTGTTTCACCTGCAAACCCGATTCAAGGACAGATTCTTTTTCTTTTAAATCAGCAGTTTATAAATTAGCCGGTCGATGGGCGAGCACTATCAGGCCCGTTCTTCGATCCAGGCCGCCTGAATGGCCTCCAGTATCTTCTCTCCGCAGTGTTTGGGGTCATCGTCGAAGTCTGGCAGCGCCAACACCCAGTTGCGCAAATCGACAAAATTGACAGCCAGGGGATCAACGTCCGGGTGCGCTTCCAGCAACTCGATGGCGATGTCGTCAATATCACTCCACTGCATGAACAGTCCCCCTAATGCTGCTCTGATACCATGTTAATAGTGTACCGCGGAATTTCGATCACAAGGTCGTCCTCGCTGACGATCGCCTGGCAGCTGAGGCGAGAATCAGGTTCAAGACCCCAGGCCTTGTCCAGGTAATCTTCTTCCAATTCATCGGGCTCCCGCAATGAATCATAACCTTCCCGCACGATGACGTGGCAGGTGGTACAGGCGCAGGACAACTCACAGGCGTGTTCAATTTCAATATGATTGCGCAGCAGGGCCCGACAAATGCTCTCCCCGGGTTGCGCTTCGATCACCACTCCCCCAGGGCACAAGTTTTCATTGGGTAGCACGACAATTTTCGTCACCGCAAGACCTCGTCATCCAGTGTGTCAAGGGCTACGCCGGCCAGTGCCTGGCGAATGCTCCGGTCCATGCGCCGCGTGGCAAAGGCCTCGCTTTGGCGGCCCAGTTGTTCCGTCTGCATCCGTATCGCATCCACATCACTGCCATCCAGCAGCGCCTGCAAGCGGGTCATTTGGGCAGCAAGTTCCCCGCGCTCCTCGACATTCAGCAGTGTCTCGCCATCTGCGGCCAGCGCTGATTTCAAGCCTTCCAGCAGCTGCCAGGCCGCCAGGCGCTGCTCCGCCAGCTGGCGCGCGAGCTTGTCCTCAATGGCATGGTTAAACGATGCCTGCAACATGCTGGCAATTTGATCGTCGTTCAATCCAAACGAGGGCTTGACCGTGATACTGGCCTGGGACCCTGTAATTTCCTCCCGGGCGGAGACATTGAGCAGCCCGTCGGCGTCGACCTGGAACGTCACGCGAATTCTGGCCGCACCCGCCACCATCGGGGGAATACCGCGTAACTCGAAATGCGCCAGCGAGCGACAGTCACCTACCATTTCCCGTTCGCCCTGCACGATGTGCAACGCGAGCGCTGTCTGGCCATCCTTGAAAGTCGTAAATTCCTGGGCTCGGCTCACCGGGATTGTGGTATTGCGCGGAACTATTTTTTCCACCAATCCACCCATGGTTTCAATCCCCAGGGATAGTGGGATCACGTCCAGTAACAGGAGATCTCCCTCGGGGCGGTTGCCCACCAGGATATCCGCCTGGATCGCGGCGCCCAGCGCCACCACCTGGTCGGGATCGATGTCGATCAATGGGGAACGCTGAAAAAAATCGGCTACCGCCTCGCGCACGAGTGGGACCCGGGTTGAACCACCCACCATAACGATATTATCAATGCCCGTATCCAGTTGGGCATCGCGCAGGCAGCGACGACAGGAGCGCAACGTGCGTTTCACCAATGGCAGAATCAGTTTTTCAAAGGTTTCCCTTGTCACAGGGATAGCCCCGCCTGCGGGCAGTACCCCTGTAAGGTCGATTGCGACCGTCTGTTCGGTAGACAGCCGCTCCTTGGCCGCGCGTGCCGCGGCCTGCAACTGCCGGTACTGGCCAGCGGCCAGAGCTGGCGTACCCAGTTGCTGCAACACCCAGTCCGCGAGTGCAGCGTCCAGGTCATCACCACCCAGGGCGGTGTCACCGCCGGTAGCAAGTACTTCAAACACGCCCTTATGCAGACGCAAAATCGAGATATCGAATGTTCCGCCCCCGAGATCGTAGACTGCGATGACGCCCTGCTCCGCGCTATCCAGTCCGTAGGCTACCGCAGCGGCGGTGGGCTCATTCAGCAAGCGCAGCACCCGCAATCCGGCAAGGGTTGCTGCATCCTTGGTGGCCTGGCGCTGCGCCTCATCAAAGTATGCCGGTACCGTGATCACCGCTCCATCGACCTCACCGCCCAGCGTTGCCACAGCACGTTGCCGCAGAATCCGCAGAATATCCGCCGAGACCTCGATGGGACTGAGCTCTCCGCTACTGGTCACAAAGCGCACCAGTCCCTGTTCGCCCTCGGCGAGGCAATAGTGAGAACGCTGTGCATCGCTACTGACATCCTTGCTGCCGCGCCCCATGAAACGTTTTACTGACATCAGGGTATCGGCCGGGTGTTGCGCCGCAAGCGCGAGGGCTTTTGCACCGACCAACGGCGTACCAGCATGCGTGTAGTTAACCACAGAGGGCAACATTACCTCACCACTCTCATCTGGCAACACCGTGGAGTGACCGCCGCGAACCGTAGCGACCAATGAGTTGGTTGTACCAAGGTCAATGCCAACCGCCCGTTTCACCTGGTGGGGCAGGGGCGATTGTCCTGGTTCGGCGATGTGTAGTAGCGCCATGATTGACCCTGTTTGTCCTATCTATCCAGCAGCCTGGACTCAATCAGCTCGGCTTCCTGAAGCAGCTTGTCCAGATATTGCATTTTGACACAGGCACTGGCGGCCAGGGACAACTCTCCCGTCGAATACGCCTCGGAAAATTGTCCTTGCAAGACCGTGATATCTTCACTGATTTCGGTAACCAGATGATCCAGCACAGAGTCCGGATCAATCAGGCCTTCCATGATTTCGAGCTTTTCGCGCAGTTCCATCTGTGCGATCAGGAAACCACCATCGATCTGGTGCCTGGCAATATTCTCCCTGTTTATGCCAGCTAACTCCAGCAGGTAGAGTGCGCGGGACAACGGCTTACGCAGTGAGGCATAGGCCTCGTTGATCAGGGCGGAGTACTGAACTGCCAACCGCTGTTCATGCGCAGAAGCGCCGGCGTATCGATCCGGATGTAACTCTCGCTGCAATTGCCGGTAGCGCGTACCCAATTGATCCAGGTCCAGGGCGTAGTCCACCGGCAGGTCAAACAGCTGGAAATAATTTCTTTGAAAGTCAGGTGAGGACATACCGGGAGCGTCACACCGCTTGCCTCAAACGGTGAAACTCTCCCCACAGCCACATTCGGCCGAGACATTGGGATTACGAAACTGTAAGCCTTGGTTCAAACCCTCGCGCACAAAATCCAGTTCCGTACCCTCCAGGTAAACCATGCTCTTGGGATCGATAAACACCTTGACACCGTGATCTTCAAATACCTGATCCTCGGGCTGCGCATCATCGACAAATTCCAGTACATAGGCCATACCAGAACAACCTGAGGTGGTGACTCCCAGTCGTATACCCAAGCCCTTGCCCCGGGAAAGCAATTGCCCAGCGACATGTTTTGCCGCAGCCTGCGTTAAGCTAACACCCATACTAGCGCTGGCTCCGTTTTTCTCGCAGGTCTTTGACCGCCGCCTTGATCGCGTCCTCGGCCAGCACTGAACAGTGAATCTTGACAGGTGGCAGCGCGAGTTCCTCTGCGATCTGGGTGTTGCGAATCTGCTCCGCCTCATCCAGATTTTTACCCTTCACCCACTCTGTCAAAAGTGAACTCGACGCAATGGCCGAACCACAGCCATAGGTCTTGAACTTGGCGTCTTCAATAATACCCTCGGCGTTGACCCTGATCTGAAGTCGCATGACGTCTCCGCAAGCAGGCGCGCCCACCATGCCAGTGCCGACATTCTCATCAGCTGCATCGAGTTTGCCCACATTGCGAGGGTTTTCGTAGTGGTCTAATACCTTTTCACTGTATGCCATTGTCTGCGTCCTCCGATTGGAATTAGTGGGCAGCCCATTCAATGCTGTCCAGGTCTACGCCATCCTTGTACATATCCCACAGGGGGGATAACTCTCGTAACTTTTCCACTGCGCTACGTAATTGTGCCACCGCAGTATCCACGTTGGCCTCGGTGGTGAAACGGCCAAAGCTGAACCTCAGGGAACTATGTGCCAGTTCATCATTCAGGCCCAATGCGCGCAATACATAGGACGGTTCCAGACTTGCGGATGTGCAGGCGGAGCCGCTGGATACCGCCAGATCCTTGAGGGACATGATCAGTGATTCGCCTTCGACGAATGCGATACTGACATTCAATGCACCCGGCAGGCGGTGTACGTCGTCGCCATTGAGATAGACTTCCTCGATGTCCTTGATACCATCCCAGAAACGCTTGCGCAGCGCCTGCAGTTCTATCGCCTCCTGGGCCATCCCTTCACGCGCCACTTGAGCCGCTTCCCCCATGCCGACAATCTGATGCGTGGGCAGGGTACCGGAACGCATTCCGCGTTCGTGCCCACCGCCGTGCATCTGAGCCTCCAGCCGCACCCGTGGTTTGCGTCGTACGTACAGCGCGCCAATGCCCTTGGGCCCGTACATCTTGTGGCCTGACATGGATAGCAGGTCAACCTTCATCTGCTCCATATCAATGACTATTTTGCCGGCACTCTGCGCTGCATCGACATGGAACAGGACGCCAGCATTGCGTGTGACTTCGCCGATTGCGGCGATGTCATTGACGGTGCCAATCTCGTTATTGGCATGCATGATGCTGACCAGGATAGTATCCTCACGCAAGGCGGCCGCGACGACCTCCGGACTGATCAAACCCTTGGGGTCAGGATCCAGATAGGTCACCTCAAACCCCTCACGCTCCAGGTGACGGCAGGTATCCAGTACCGCCTTGTGCTCGATTTTGGAGGTGACGATATGCCTGCCCTTCTTGCCGTAGAAGTGGGCCACCCCCTTGATTGCGAGGTTATCCGATTCCGTTGCACCTGAAGTCCAGACAATCTCCCTGGGATCCGCCTTGATCAGGTCGGCGACCTGGCGCCTCGCATTTTCCACCGCCTCTTCGGCCTTCCAGCCATAGAGGTGGGAGCGCGAGGCGGGATTGCCAAAATTACCTTCTATAGACAGGCAATGAATCATCTTCTCCACCACGCGCGGATCGACCGGGGTGGTCGCCAGATAATCAAAGTAAATCGGTTTGTGCATACTGCTGTCGCTCCGTGAACTGTTGCGCGCGCGCCGCTGGATTACACTTCCGTCAGGGACAATGTGGCGCCCTGCTGGCTGCGTGCTGTCTGGCGCGCTGCAATATTCTGTACCTCCCGTCGCTCCACCAGGTTTGAAAGGCTGATCTGGCTGAGGAAGCCGTGAATCTGGTCGCTCAGGTCACACCACAAGTGGTGGGTCAGACATACCTCGCCCTGCTGGCAATCGGCGCTTCCGCCACATCCGGTGGCATCCACGGTTTCATTTACCGCGTCGATAATCTGTGCCACATATATTTCATCACCGCCGCGACTCAGGCGATAACCGCCGCCCGGACCGCGTACACTGCTGACCAGATTGTTGCGGCGCAATTTGGCAAAAAGTTGCTCTAGATAGGACAGTGAAATATCCTGACGTCCGGAAATATCCGCCAGGCTGACGGGGCGCTCAGCACCGTGCAGCGCGAGATCCAGCATCGCAGTGACCGCATACCTGCCTTTAGTTGTGAGTCGCATGCCTCGTCTCCTGTACCAGTTAAAATGAGTATGCAATAACCAACTAATTTGGTCAACTATAAAACTGACTGTTTTTGTCGGATAAGCTGCCCCTAAGGCTTCTGCTTGTGCCCGCTCGCCGCCTGCTTTTGGGTCTCAGTGAGAATACCCCGTAGAATATTGAGCTCCATCTCGTCCAGGCGTACCCTGTTGTACAAACGCCGCAAACGGGACATCAGCTGGCGAGGTGCCCGCGGGTCCAGAAACTCTATATCGATGAGTGTTTCTTCCAGATGGGTATAAAAACGCTCCATATTGTCCCTGGAAGCGAAAGGCGCGTCCCAATGCTCGCACTCACCCTGCGACGAATCGACGGACGCCAGTTGCATGCGCAGTTCATAGGCAACAATTTGCACAGCCATCGCCAGGTTCAACGAACTGTAAGCCTGTGAGGTGGGAATATTGAGGTGCAGGTTACACACTTTCAGCTCCTCATTAGTAAGCCCGCGATCTTCCCGCCCGAACACCACTGCAACCTGCTCGCGTGCTGAAGCCTGTGCCATACGTTGTGCGCAGTGGCGAGCGTCCAGCAGTGGCCACGGAATATGTCGCTCGCGCGCACTGGTACCCACCACGAATTGACAGTCGCCGATGGCTGCATCCAGTGTTGGCACCACCACCGCAGCAGCGAGGATATCCGTGGCCGATGCGGCGCGCCCGTCCGCCTCCTGATTCGGATAATCCCGCGGTGCCACCAGGAAAAGACGTGTGAGGCCCATGTTCTTCATCGCACGTGCTGCACCCCCGATGTTGCCGGGGTGACTGGGATTGACCAGTACGACGCGAATATTTTCCAGGTTCATGGGTGGGTTTCCAGGCTGTCGCAGCCACACTCAGCCCAATAGAGGTTTAACCACTTGCAATACCGCTTTAAAGCACTTGGGATTGCCGCAGACAATATTGCCCGACTCGAGGTAATTGTCGGAGGCATCGATGTCCGCGACCAGCCCCCCCGCTTCACGCACCAGCAACACGCCCGCAGCAATGTCCCACTGCGCCAACCCGATCTCCCAGAACGCATCCAGTCGGCCCGCGGCAACGTAGGCCAGATCCAGCGATGCGGCACCGGCGCGGCGAATACCGGCGCACTGCGCGCCCAGCACTTCAATGGACTTGCTGTAAGCGGCCAATTTATCATCGCAGTGATTCTTGAACGGGATACCCGTGCCCAACAGAGCGCCATCCAGACTGGCCAGGTCGCTCACCCGGATACGGTGGCCGTTGAGTTGTGCACCGCGACCCCGTGAGGCGGTAAACTCCTCATGTCGTACCGGATCCACTACCACGGCATGCTCAATCTTACCCCGGTGCAGGCAGGCAATGGACACCGCATAATGGGGAATACCGCGGATAAAATTGGTGGTGCCATCCAATGGGTCGATGATCCAGCGGTACTCCGCTTGCTCACTCCCGATGAGGCCGCTCTCTTCACCGAGTATTGCATGGTCGGGAAAGGCCTTCTGCAAGTGGTAGATAATCTCCCGCTCAGCATTGATATCAACCTCGGTTACGAAGTTGTTGACGCCCTTGGCTTTTACCTCAAAGCGATGCAATTCGTCGGATGCCCGCACAATGTTTTCGCCGGCCTTGCGGGCAGCGCGTAATGCAATATTGATCATTGGTTCCATGGGCTTTTCCTGGACATTGGCTCAGGGTGCAAGGTCGTCGCTCTCAACACCTTCCTTGGGTGGGAGAATCAGGTCCTCCTTGGTAGCGCCCATCAGCAACGCGGCGGCAGAGGCCACATAGATGGACGAATACGTCCCCATCGCCACGCCGACTATCATCGCAATTGAAAAACCAAAGAGCATATCACCCCCGAACAACGCCAGCGCAATCACTGTCAGCAATGTGATGCCAGAGGTTACGAGCGTGCGATCCAGGGTTTCGGTAATCGATATATTCATCACCTCGGTAGGCGTTGCCCGTCGGAGCTTGCGGAAATTTTCCCGAATACGGTCAAACACGACGATAGTGTCATTGATGGAATAACCTATGACCGCCAATATTGCGGCCAGTACGTTCAGGTTAAATTCCATCCCGGTCAATGAGAAAAAGCCCAGTGTGATGATCACGTCATGTATGAGAGCCGCAACTGCACCAATTCCGAATTTTAACTGGAATCGGAATGCCACATAGAACGTGACCAGGACCAACGCCAGCAGCATGGCAAGACCACCCTGTTCGCGCAGTTCATCTCCGACCTGGGGTCCAACGAACTCAATACGGCGCACCACCACCTCACCCGTGAACGCCTGCTGGAGCACGCCCAGCAACGCCGAGCCCTGTTGGTCGGAATAGCCCACTGGCATGCGGATCAGCACATCCTGGTCACTGCCGTAGCTGGTCACAACCGCGCCGGCCAAGCCGTTTGCCTCCAGTGCGCTGCGAATCGATTCGAGGTCAACCGTGGCGCCGTAGTGAACCTCGACCAGGGTTCCACCGGTAAAATCCAGACCCCAATTCAGCTGCTTGATTGCCAGTGAAGCGATAGAACCGAATAACAGCACTGCTGAAAATATTATTGCCAGGCCGCTCGTGCTCTGGCCCATAAAATTTATCGTTTTCATGACTGGCGACCCCCGATAGATAATTTCTGCACGCGACGCTTGCCATAGAAAAGGTTGATCTGGGCGCGGGTAACCGTAATTGCCGTGAACATGGAAATGAGAATACCGACCGACAGGGTCACCGCGAAGCCCTTGATTGGCCCGGTGCCCACGGCATAGAGAATCACGGCAATAATCAGGGCTGTCAGGTTGGAATCCTGAATGGTGACAAACGCCCGCTCAAAGCCAGCGTGAATCGCCATCTGCGGCGACACACCCTTACGCAACTCCTCGCGTATCCGGGCAAAAATCAATACGTTGGCATCGACCGACATACCCATTGTCAACACAATACCGGCGATGCCGGGCAGTGTCAGAGTGGCCCCCAGTAATGACATGGCTGCCACCAGCAGAACCAGGTTCAAGGTGAGGGCGACAACAGCTGTGAGGCCAAAGAATCGGTAGTAAGCAATCAGGAACAAGGCCACAAACGCCAGCGAGTAATAAGTCGCCTGGAGGCCCATGCGAATATTTTCAGCGCCCAGGGAGGGCCCAACCGTGCGCTCTTCCACAAAGGAAATGGGCGCCGCGAGAGCGCCTGCACGCAGCATCAGCGCGAGTTCCGACGCCTCAATCTGGTTGTCCAATCCGGTGATCTGGAACTGTGCACCCAGGGCCGACTGGATAACCGGCGCCGTGAGCAGTTTCTTTTCATCGTAGGGAACCTTGACGACGACTTCTGCTCCGTCTGCACCGACCTCATAGCGCGTGCGGAATTTACGCTCAATGAATAGCACGCCCATGCGCCGCTTGATGTTGTTGCGGGTGGCCCGGGACATCAGGGTACCCCCTTCACTGTCCAGGCTGATCTGCACATTAGGCTGCCCGTTCTGGTCGAAACTCGCCTGGGCGTTGGCGACGCGCTCACCTGTGATGATGACATCGCGCTCCAGCCACTCGCTGGTGCCCTGGCGGTCCGGATTGCGAAATTCAAAGCGTTGTTTGTCGGATGCAGCGGCATCCATGTTGGCCACCAGCCTGAACTCCAGGTTGGCCACCTTACCCAGGATTCGCTTGGCCTCCGCCGTGTCCTGGATACCGGGCAGTTCAACTACGATGCGGTTTTGTCCCTGGCGCTGCACTATTGGTTCGGATACGCCCAACTCGTTTACCCGGTTGCGTAGTGTGGTCAAGTTCTGGCTTACGGCGTAATCAGCAAGCTCCCTGCGGGTTTTCTCCGACATCGTCGCTACCAGGTTCCAGCTCTCGCTCTCGTCCACCCGTTCGATGACCAGTTCCGGGTGATCCTTGGCGATAAGTTCGCGCGCCTGTTCACGTGAGGCTTCGGCTTGGAAGCGCGCCTCCAGCGCGCCCTGTGCATTGCGCGTGACAAAGCCGCGGATACGCGCCTCGCGCAGCGCGCGCTTGGTCGAGTTGACTAGGTTTTCCATGCTTCGCTCGACGGCCGCGTTCATATCCACTTCCAGCACGAAGTGTACGCCGCCGCTCAAGTCCAACCCCAATTTCATGGGGTGTGCACCGTATTTGCTCAGCCATTGGGGCGTGGTGGGGGCCAGGTTAAGCGCTACGATATAACCATCACCCAGGGCGCGGCTGACGCTGGCTTGGGCGACCAATTGCTGGTCCACGTCGGCCAGCCGCAGCAGGGCATTGCGACCATCAGCATCGATGGTTTCACCGAAGTGTTCAATACCGGCCTCCTGCAGGGCTGCCAATGCCCGCCCCAGGGTTTTATCATCGATCAACTGGGCACTGCTCTCCCCGGTGATTTGCAGGGCGGGATCAGGCGTAAACAGGTTGGGGGCGGCATAGAACAACCCAAAAAGCAGCACAAACGCTATGAGGAGGTATTTCCACAGTGGGTAGGTATTCAGCATAATTTCGCTCTAACTGGACAACAGGATTGGGACGCTTGGCCTGCCCCGTATGAAAAGTGCGCCATTATAATTGTTCGGACAGCGGTCACAAGCAGAGATTCACTGGCAGCGCTTATCCCAGCCAGCACCGGGCATTGCGGAACATTCGCAGCCAGGCGCCATCTTCACCCCACTGCTGTGGCGCCCAGGAATGTTGGATCGTGCGATACACCCGCTCCGGGTGCGGCATCATGATCGTGGCGCGTCCGTCTGTGCTGGTCAGCCCGGTAATGCCATTGGGCGAGCCGTTGGGGTTGGCAGGATAGCGCTCCGCCACCAACAGGTCGTTTTCCAGATAGCGCAGCGCTACAGTGCCACTGACTTCACAGTCGGCCTGCGCGCGCGGGTGATCGAACTGGGCGCGGCCCTCTCCGTGGGCCACGACGATAGGCAGGTGTGATCCTGCCATACCCGACAGCAGTACCGACGGACTGGTCTCCACCCTGACCAGCACCAGGCGGGCCTCGAATTGTTCAGATCGATTGCGCACAAAGCGCGGCCAGTGTGCAGCGCCAGGAATTAGTTCCTTCAGCGCGGAAACCATCTGGCAACCATTGCATACACCCAGGGTGAACGTGTCCTCGCGCTGGAAAAAGTCGCTAAAGCGCGCACGCACCGCGTCGTTGAGCAGGATGCTCTTGGCCCAACCCTCACCGGCGCCCAGCACATCACCGTAGGAAAATCCGCCACAAGCTACCAGACCCCTGAACTGTGCGAGATCCGTGCGACCGCTGAGAATATCACTCATGTGCACATCAAACGGGGCAAAGCCCGCGCGGTGAAATGCCGCGGCCATTTCCACGTGACCGTTGACGCCTTGCTCGCGCAGAATCGCCACGTGCGGACGCATGCCGGTGAGAAAGAAAGGAGCGCTGATATCTGCCGCCGCATCGTAGCTGAGGGCTGCAGACAGCCCCGGATCATCTGTCGTATGACGCTCGTACTCCTCGCGCGCACAATCGGGATGGTCACGCAGCGCCTGGATTTCGTAACTGGTACGCGCCCAGAGTTGTTGTAGGCGTGCCCGGCTATCACTGAGCACCAAGTGAGTACCATCCGCCACAGTGATCGCATCGCCGCTGACTGCCTTCCCTATCACATGCAAGCAGTCTGCAAGCCCCAATTCCCCCGCGCGTGCACGCAAGGCGCCGAGCTGAGGAGCGGCGATCTGTAGTACGGCACCGATCTCTTCATTAAAAAGTGACTCCAGCGCAGACCCCGGCAGCTGGGACAGTTCCACCATCAGGCCACAATGACCAGCGAAGGCCATTTCCAGCAACGTCACCAGCAGGCCGCCGTCAGAGCGATCGTGGTAGGCCAGTGCCTCGCCCCGCGCCAGGAGCTCCTGCACCAGCACAAAAAAAGCTTTCAAATCTGCCGCGCTGTCCATATCCGGCACCGTAGCGCCCATCTGGCCACAGGCCTGGGCCAGGACTGACCCTCCCAGTCGATTGGCTCCGCGCCCCAGATCCAACAACACCAGCACTGCATCGGCGTCCGGCTGCAGTTGCGGAGTCACCGAAAAACGGGCGTCAACCACTGGCGCAAATGCCGAAACTATCAGCGACATGGGGGCCGTCACCGCTTTCTCGCGATTGCCCTCGCGCCAGGTAGTACGCATGGACATGGAATCCTTGCCCACGGGAATCGTAATTCCCAGTGCCGGGCAAAATTCCATGCCCACGGCCCACACGGTGTCATACAGGATTTCATCCTCGGCGCCATAGCCCGCGGCGCACATCCAGTTGGCCGACAATTTGATGTCCCGGATATCTGCGATCCAGGCGGCGGTAATATTGGTGATCGCCTCGGCCACCGCCATGCGTCCGGACGCGGGGCCATCCATCAGGGCCAGCGGCGTGCGCTCACCTATCGCCATGGCCTCACCGGCGAAAGAATCGTAGGACACCGTTGTCACCGCGCAATCCGCCACCGGCACCTGCCAGGGTCCTACCATCTGGTCACGCGCCACCATACCTGTCACCGAGCGATCGCCAATCGTGATCAGGAAACTCTTGCTGGCGACACTCGGCATCTGCAGCACCCGCTGCGCCGCCTCTGGCACGGTAATGTCCAACTGTAGTGCACGGTGCGCCACTGACGTGCGGCGAATCTCGCGACTCATACGCGGGGGCTTGCCGAATAACACAGACATCGGCATATCGACGGGTACGTTGCCGAAATTGCGGTCAGTGAGTTGCAGGTGCTTTGCCTCCGTGGCCTCGCCCACTACAGCGAAAGGACAGCGTTCCCGCTGGCAAATGGCTGCAAAGCGCGCCAGGTGTTCCGGCTGTACCGCGAGCACATAGCGTTCCTGGGACTCATTACACCAGATTTCCAGCGGCGACATGCCGGGCTCGTCATTGGGGACATCGCGCAATTCAAAACGTCCGCCGCGGCCGCCGTCTTTCACCAATTCGGGAAGGGCATTGGACAATCCGCCGGCGCCCACGTCATGGATAAAAGCGATGGGATTTTCTTCCCCGAGTTGCCAGCAGCGGTCGATCACCTCCTGGCAGCGTCGCTCCATCTCCGGGTTTTGCCGCTGCACGGACGCAAAATCCAGGTCCGCGTGGCTCTGCCCACTGCCCATGGAAGAGGCCGCCCCACCCCCCAATCCGATGAGCATCGCGGGACCGCCCAACACAATCAGTTTGGCGCCCGGACCGAAACTGCCCTTCGCCACGTGCTCCTGACGGATATTGCCGAAGCCTCCGGCGATCATGATGGGTTTGTGGTAGCCGCGCACTTCCGCACCGTTCGCTCCGGGCGCTGTCATTTCAAAGCTGCGGAAATAGCCGCAAAGATTGGGGCGGCCGAATTCATTATTGAAAGCCGCCGCCCCGATCGGACCCTCCAGCATGATTTCCAGGGCGC
>JANPDE010000356.1:0-9722 GCA_031431315.1 Haliea sp. | reverse complement strand
TGGCATTCTGGCATTTTTCACCAAGCAGTATTTTATTGCGTCTCTTGGGTATGTGGCCTTGTATCTATTTCTTGCTGAATCCAAAAAACACGGCGTTTATTTCGGCTTAGCGGCATTGGCGGCCTTGATCGTAGCGCTTGCGCTGGTGTGCTATTTATTGCCATTTTATTTGCAAAATACTTTTTTTGCAGTGGGACTCAGCGCTAAAAGTGCTTCCTCTGACAAAATCGTTATTCCGCAGTTCGGGGAGTATGCAAATATTTACCTTCCGTTACTTGCCATAGTGGTCGTGGCGATCGTGCGCAATTTTTATTCAGGCGTAATAAAAAAACCATTGCATCGACAGGATGCGCAGAAACCCTTTTTTCTAAACCTGGCGGATCTCGACAAACCCCTGCTCCTGCACAAACCGAATTATATCTGGGTGTGTTTTGCCTGTTCAGTAATGATCACCGCGCTTGTTCTAGGCAAGAATGCCGGCAATCACCTGACTTATCTATTTCAGCTAATATCGCCTTTTTTGCTCGTGGGAACCTTTGCCCTGATATCGGGTGTGCCAAAGTGGAGATGGCCTTTCAGAGTCCTGGTAGTGTTTGCGTTATTTAACAGCTATTTTATGCTGCCCACTGATTTTTCAGTCGATGAAGCCAGCTGGAGTATCATCAGAAAGGAAATAGCCGAGGCAGACGAAATCTATGCCTCCACTCTGGTGCTTCAGGAAATCCTGAAGAAGGATGCCACCGTGTACGAGGATGGTCATACCCGGTACTTTGTATTCTCAAGGAACTTACCATCATGGTTGGGTAGTACTGACCAGGCGCATACTGTCCAGGAGGTTTGGGCGCGATATGTCGAACTTATTCAGGGCAAAATCAGGAATCAGGAATTTGACTTACTCCTGATGGACCATTGGATGAATCTGCCGAGTTCGATGAACTATTCTGAAAATGATACTGAAGCGTTTTCGATGAAATATTCTGAAAATGATACTAAAGCGTTATTGAACAAGTATTATGCGCAAACGGGTAACGTGACACTTCCTCTGGCCAAGCGACTCGGCGGCGGGAACTACCAAGTACGTATTTGGAAACCGATTCCAATCACACCGGATAAAGATACACCGCAGCCGAGGTAGTTTTTTCTGATTGAGAAGCAGTTCCCAGTTCGAATTGGTAGCGCTTCGCGAGGATTGCCCAGCGGCATTGACTTAATCTCACAACTCTGGTGCCATGGCGTTCGCGGAAGCGCACCTGCGGAAATTGGAATTGATGCATGTCAACCTTAGATGAAAAAACCATTCGGGATTTCGACAACCAGTGGACTCGTTACGACGATAATGAGGGCTGGTACGCATCGTTAGATCTCTTTTCTGACATCATTTCGCCTTTGATGCGCACCGATGACCTGAAAGGGAAGATCGTCATTGACATCGGCAGTGGTACCGGGCGAATTGTCGGCATGTTGCTTGAGTCAGGCGCATCCCATGTTTACGCAGTGGAACCCGGACCTGGCGCATTCAAGAAACTCAAGAACAACATTGCTTCCATGGCACGCGGAACGGATGTGACCCCGTTGAACCAGCGCGGAGATGAGTGGACAGTCGCGGAGCCCGTCGATTTTGTTATCTCTATTGGCGTGATTGAATTCATCAGTGAACCCGCCGCAACGGTGAAGCGGTGTTACGATGCTTTAAAGCCGGGGGGAGAAATATTTTTCTGGCTATGTAGTTACGAAGGCAACGAGTTATACCTGAAATTTATCCAACCGTTGAGAAAATTTACGACCTTCCTGCCGCATTTTCTTCTGGTGGGTTTGGTTGAACTACTGTACTGGGTACTTTGCGCCTATCGCCTGGTTGGCCAATTGGCCCCACTGCCGTTGATGCGATACCTCGACACCGTTTGGTGGCCAATGACCGCCAGGAAGAGACGGCTAGTGATTTACGATCAGTTGAATCCAACCTATTTGAAATACTACAAAAAGCATGAGGCACTGGCGCTATTGGAAAGCGCGGGATTCAAGGACGTCAAAATCCACCATCGCCATGGCTACAGTTGGAGCGTAAAAGGAAGAAAGTTCGGTTAGGCACTACAGTCGTGCAAAGTTTGAATACCATCACAATGCGAGTCCAAATCACTTGAACCCGGTGCTGTTGGTCAGTACTTTTCAGTATAATCAGTACAATTCGACTGATGCACTAACATTGCGTTGTATGCGGCCCGGCTTAATCGAGTAAACCAGAGGCTTTCCTTTACAAGAGAATCAAAAGTTCCTAGACTACTGGTTAAGGATTTACTAAAAGACCTTGTAACTTAAGGGATATTAAGACAGCGCTGACGCGAACAGGTCACTTACTTCTATGTCAAATTCGGGCCGCCAGCCATGAATCCCCAGGTTATATTGATCAACCCGCCTCAGGTTTTTACCAAAAATCAGGTCGCGAGCGGCATCACCCCTCCGCTGGGTATAGCGTATATCGCAGCAGTCCTGGAACAAAACAATATCTCGGTTGACATCGTTGACGCCGTGGGCTTGGCCCCTGGCACTATCACCGCATTTTACAAAGAAACTTTCGTGCGTGGATTGGATTTTGCGGACATCGTTGCACGCTTCACCGACGAGGTTAAGATCGTTGGGATATCTAATTTGTTCTCCTTCGCTTACCCCGTCGTACAGGAACTGTGCCGGCATATCAGGGCCTTTAATCGCGATATCAAAATCGTTCTGGGCGGACCCCATCCAAGCGCTCTCTATGCTGAGATATTGAATGAAGATCGGGAGCTGGTCGATTTCGTGGTGCTCGGTGAGGGAGAAAATCCTTTTCTCCATCTCTGCCAGAAACTGCTCAAGGATGATTTACTGTTCCAGAGTGATATTGGTGGTGATATCAGCAACCTGGCCTATATCGATGGCAGTGGAAACTGCCAGATGGGCACGGAAAAGTTAGAGCGTAATACCAAACTGAATAGCGACAGCATCCCCTTCCCTGCTCGCCACCTGCTGCCCATGGAAAATTACATAATGGCGCAGGAGTCCCATGGCTACTCCAATGGCCGATGGACCTCCATGATCAGTTCCCGTGGCTGCCCCTACGGTTGTACGTTTTGCGCTTCTCGGAAAACTCGCTGGGTGTCACGCAGTGCCACCGATGTGGCCGATGAAATCGAATTCTGTATCGAGAAATGGAATATTCGCGAATTCCATTTCGAAGACGACAATATGACTATCAATGTCAAGCGGCTAATCGAAATCTGCGATGAAATCAAACGCCGCAAACTGGACATCGCCTGGCAAACCCCGAACGGGATTCGAGCCAGCCGTATCGATGAAGAAATGCTTCGCGCCATGAAGGAAAGTGGCTGTGAGCACGTGACTCTGGCGCCGGAAAGCGGCTCCCCTCGTGTCCTCGAGGATATTATCCAAAAGGGCAAGGACTTTGATCTGGATCATCTCAAAGACTGTGGTGCCACAGCCCATAAACTGGGGCTGAAAGTAGCAGCCTACTTCGTGCTCGGGTTGCCCGGGGAAACCCGGAAAGATATGGAAATGACCATTGCGTACGCTCGCCAACTGGCCCGAGTCGGCGTTGATGAGGTTAACTTTGGCCTGTTCATACCTCTCCCTGGTACCCCGCTCTGGGAACCCAGCAAACACAAGATAAAGGACATGGACTGGCTGGATCTGCTGACGGTGGGCGACCTCGCAAAAGCCGTGTCCTTCAATGACGAAGTCGGCAGTAAGGAACTGGACTGGGTACGCAAGAAAGCCTACATGAGCTTTCTTATTACGCGCATTATTTACCACCCTGGGCAATTCGCCGGTACCATCCTTAATGTGTTGCGCGGTATTGAAAAAACCAAGACAGAGCGGGTGCTTAAAACGATTTATGCCCGCTACAAAAAAGACACCAAGGACGGGATCCACAGGTTGGTGTTCGATAATCGTACTTTCTACGCCTATCGTCACATGTACCGCAAGATTTACCGGCTAATTTTCCGCTGAGTTTTGTTGGAAAATAATACCCCTGGTCGCAACTAATAGTTATCGCTTGTACCGGTGGTATGCGAAGCTGTCTTCTCGATCAGGTAAGTCGGACGGCTCTTCACTTCCATATACGTCTTGCCGATGTACTCTCCGACTATTCCGATCGCCAGAATCTGTAACCCACCCAGAAGGTAAATTGGTATTCCCTTCGGCGCCCACGTGGTGAGTCCCATCATCGCAGCGTAGAGTGCCCACAATCCAAACCCGGTTGAAACCAGAAACACAAACAGCCCCACCAAGGAGATCACTCGTAGCGGAACTATGGAAAATGAAGTAAACCCTGCCGCGGATAAGCCGAGCATGTCTTTCAATCCATATTTTGATTCGCCGGCAAGCCTGCGACTTCGCGTGTAATACACCTCAGAGGCTTGCAGCCCCAACAAGGGAATGATACCTCGTAAATAGAGGTTTGTTTCCCGGTATTGACTCAGTATCGAAACAGCTCGCCTGCTTAAAAGCCGAAAATCTGCGTGATTGGGTATAGTGTGGACACCAAATCGGCCCGACAGCCAGTAATGTAGCGATGCTGTCCAGCGTTTGAATTTTTTATCACTGTGCCTGTCGGCGCGCACACCGTAAACGACCTCACTACCCTCGAGGTATTTTTCGACCATCTCATCGATGGCATTGATATCGTCCTGTAAATCAGCATCGATGGAAATCAGGGCATCTCCCCGCGCATGCATTAAACCTGCGTAGACAGCGTACTGGTGCCCAAAATTCCTGGTCAGCTTTATGCCCTCGAATCGCTCATCCGACTCGACCAGATGGCTAATGGTTGTCCAAGTGCCGTCCGTACTGCCATCATCGACAAAATATATTTTTGAGGCACGATCTATCAATTCACGATCAACAAGGGATTCAATTTTAGATTTCAGCACTACTGCTGATTGGGGCAATACATCTTCTTCGTTCATGCACGGTACTACCAAACCTAGAACGGGCGTCTTATTAGAGGGCATTTAGGTAACCTTATGAGCTGATAAAAGCTAATGCACGAGCTGCTAGTATATAACTCCGACCCATAATCAACAAAAATTAACTTTTCTGATAGCTCTACCTTACAATGACCATCTGTGTACCGATAGTGGCACCTCATGCGAAATCTAGGCTCCATCTTTAGCTTAAATGCAAAGTTAGTTAGCTTCGATCGAATCCCAACGATCATTTTTGCCGTCTGTGTGGTTAGTGCCATTCCCATCTACTTATTACTTGGCAGCGCTAGCTGGTTCATCGCTGACGAATGGGAGTTTTTATCAGGGCGCTCTCTCAACATCCAGGGAATTTTCTCCCACCACTCTGGTCACTGGGTGACGCTACCGTTCCTCGCATTCCGCGGGATCTACGAACTGGTTGGCCTCCATACATATCGCCCCTACCAACTGCTCTCCATCTTGTCGCATCTATCGATAGTAGTGCTCAACTATTTGCTAATGCGTCGAATGGAGATCCAACCGTGGCTTGCTACCGCTATTTCTTGCGTATTGCTGGCCTTTGGCGAGGGCAGCTTCAACATCTTTCGTGCGTTCCAGGTCACGATGACTGGTTCGATATTGTGTGGACTGATGTTTTTATTACTCGTCGATCACGAAGGTCCGCTTGATTGGCGAAACATTGCCGGTGTAGGTGTGGCTATTGTTGGTTTGATGACATCGGCAGCTATGGTTCCAATGATCATTGGGGTAGTCACTGCCATTTTTCTGCGGCGAGGACTGGTTCTCGCCGCAGTGCACATAGTACCCATCATAACGGTTTTTATTCTCTGGTTTCTCCTTTACGGTACGTCACAATCGGATTCTCGCGGAACTTTCGGCCAAACTCTGGAGATGATTGTACGGATGACCGCTGAGGCTCTATTTGCACTTGGGCAAAGTGGCGTCGTAGGCGGCATTCTCGGCATAGTAATTGTGTATGGGCTGTGGTGCGCAATCCGTGAGTCAGTAGTGGGACGAACAGGTGCCCCGCTCGCGCTGCCGGCAGCATTAGTCGTCGCATGGCTCAGCTTCTCGGCAGCAACGTCACTGAGAGCCGGGTACTTATCATTCGATCCAAACCTGCCCGCAGCCCCAAGATACCTGTACGTAGGAGCAACGCTACTACTCCCGCTTATCGGTTACGGAGCGAGTCGTCTCACTAAAAAACGATCAGGTCTGGCGCTAATTCCTGTCGCTGCATTGGCCTTCGGTGTTCCAAACAATATTAATGCCCTGGTAAATTATCCCTCCGAACAGGGCAACCGCGATATCGTTCTCGCCGTGGCGCACTCAGAACTGATTGGCCAGGTGCCGGGTGACTTCAAACCGTTAAATCGTTATTACAACTTCACGACCGTGGACTGGCTGCGATCGGCAGTCGCCAAAGGGGAGGTTCCCGATCCTGTGGCGACAGATAGAGCAGTTCAACTTTCGGGAGATGCATTGCTCGTACTGCGCCGGGATCGCAGTGCCAGGCCAAGCTGTGTTCCAAAACGCCGCCGATTGACTCTGACGGCCTATGCGAATGACGTCATTAAATTTGGGCCGGGGCGTTTCCTTGTCGCACTGATCGACGGTGATACCAGATCAAGGACTTTTAGACTCAATTGGGCTTTGGGTCCGTTAGTAATTCAGGCAGGACCAGTCAATCTCGAGGTCTGGGCGCACAGTGACTCTGACTCTGACTCTGACTCTAAAATTTGTATAGATCGACATGGACAGAAACCACCCGCGAAATTCGAGGCTGAGTAACACGGATGTTGTGTCGTGCGCAGCATTGATTTCGCGGCCGCGCCGCGCCGTCCCGTGCCAGCGCGAAAGCGGCATTGGCTGCGCACTCTCGAAAACGGAACATAGCGTTAGGGAGCCTTTGATAATCTGCTCGATTCTTACTTCAACGTGAGTTCGCCCGGGCAAACTCCAGGTTCTGACCATTAATCTCTCTATGTTGTTGGCTTTTTCGTCTGAATTCCGCCATTTCGCGGATTTCGGACGCACTACCGCTACGCCAGCAGGCCATTCTCCTGAAGATGGCGGCTTATCAGCCTGAACCGCTTCATGCCCAACCTGTTCCTCTCCAGCAAATGGCGAAATTTCAGGATCGTGCCCTCGTCAGGAATACGCTCCAGACGCAAACCGGCAAACCGGCGCATCGATTCATATAATGGCTTTCCAGAATTAACCATGACGCTTGCTCGGCCACTACAGAACGTGATGGCGTAACTCTAAAACTCGCATGTGGCATAGGTATTAAAAGTGCATCCGAGCGCTCAAATCCCCTTTACAAAAACAAGTAAATAGTTCACATTATGGGCGGTCAATTTGTACCTTGTTGCATCCTGCACCATGCGTAGTATTAGCCTTATCCCCACTTTTGATAACTGGGGAACCCGTACGTTACTTGAGACCCCGCAAGGAGAACACAATGTTTAAGAAAACCGCATTATTAGCAGGCATTGGCCTGGCACTGTCTGTAACTGCCCAAGCCGACTACCGTTGGGAACTGGGTGGTGATTACACGATGGGCCAGACCGACTCCACGGTAAAGGACCGCGACACCGGCGCTAGCAGGTCAAACAATGTCGACTCCGACGTAGGCAGACTGTCCGGCACCTGGTACATGGAGAACGTCGATACCAGCAAGGGCCCGCTGTCTGAGGCTGCCTTCCTGGATCACGCTTCCAACATCACCCTCTTCGCCAGTGATGGCGAAGTCCAGTTGAGTCAGGTCAATAACAGCAACAATAACCTCAGTGATGAAGACGGGCAGCGCTACGGCGTCAAAAGCCGCTATGTTGCCGAAGGCCCGGGCTGGAAGCTGTCCGGCTGGCTGGTGGATCTGGGTTATAACAGCTTTGAACCCGGCGACCTGGAAATCACTAACTACAACTTAGGGATCGGTAATTACGTTACCCCAAACACCACGGTGGTCGTAAACTATGGCAACACAAGCGTCAACAATGGTGGCGATGTTGATTCCTACTCGTTGGATCTGGAGCATATGTTCCTGATGTCGCATGGCGGCTTCAAGGCACGTGCCAGCGCCGGTCGCACTATCATTAGCGAGCGTGACGATGTCGACACCTACCGGTTGGGCGGCACCTGGTACTTCACCAACAATATCGGCATTGGTGCAGATTACCTGAACACCGGCGCGGATGGTTATGAGATTCAGGGCTGGCAGGTCAACTCCGAGTGGTTCATCACCGAAGCGTTTGCTGTCAATCTGGCCTACTCACAGTTGGATCCGGATGACGTCGACTTCACCAACGTCAAGCTTGAACAGGAAACTGATGCCATCACCCTGGGCGCCAAACTCCGCTTCTAAGCAACGCGTTTAACAGTAGAAAATCGGGGCGGGCACCATCGGTGTCCGCCCTTTTTTATAGCCTTGATTCAAAAGTCCCCTTATATTGGCCGTCTTGCCCCAAAAAGACGGAGAACCACCCCCATGCTATCTTCAATGGACGACTACCCACTGCATCAGATCGCCGACGTCATCCGGCACGTGGGCACCAGCGATCGGAACTTTTACGATCGCTATTACTTTAACCTGCACAATGGTAGCGACGAGATTTTCGTCGTTTTCGGCCTAGGGCAGTATCCGACGCTTGGCGTACAGGATGCCTTTCTGCTGGTGCGGGACGGTAACAACCACAGGGTGATTCGCGGATCCCGGACGCTGGGTGATCGCGCTGATATTACGGTAGGGCCGATGCGCATCGAGGTTCTGGAGGGATTGCAGAAGCTGCGTGTTGTGGTTGAACCTAACGAATACGGTATTGAAATGGATGTCACATGGGAGGGCGAGCATTACCCCTTCCTCGAACCCAGACACTATATTCGCAAACAGGGGCGGGTACTGTTTGACACCATGCGCTTTGCCCAACTAGGCCGCTGGACAGGGGTATTAAAAGTTGGAGGTAAAACCTGGCAGGTGGAACCGAATCACTGGATAGGTAGTCGCGACCGTTCCTGGGGTGTACGCCCGGTGGGCGAGTCGGAACCGGCCGGAATCCACGCGGGAACACCCTCCATGGAAGGCATGTGGAACTACTTCCCCATGTTGTTCGATGACTTCGCCCTGCTCTACATCGTCAACGAGAACAACGACGGCAGCCGCACCACCGAGGAGGCCGTGCGGATCTGGAAGGACCCGGGCCGGGAGGTTGAATGGCTGGGCAGGCCTGAGCACGACCACGTGTTTGAACACGCATCCCCCTTCAAGGCGCGCATACGTGAAGGCGTACTTCGATTCCCACACGCACCCGGTGGCGCGCTGGAAGTTCGCGGTACACCCCTGTTGCAAACCTATTTGACCGCGGGCACAGGTTACGGACTGGAACCCGACTGGCGCCACGGTATGTATCAGGGAGAGTTGGTGGTGCAGAGCCTCGCATGGGACGCGGTGAAGGATGACGACAAGATGCTGGGCCTGATTGAGACTCCGGCCCGCTTTCAGATGGGCGACCAGGTGGGTTACGGGATGATGGAATTCGGTTTCTGGAGCCAGTTCGATAAATACATGTAAGGAAAGCCAGATGGCACGATTAGCGGGAAAAGTAGCAATTGTCACCGGCGGTGCGCGAGGCATGGGTGAGGCGACGGTACGCCTGCTCATTGAAGAAGGCGCGAAGGTTCTTATCGGTGACGTCCTGGATGCTCCCGGCCGGGTGCTCGCTGAGGAACTGGGTGACAGCGCCA
>JANPDE010000355.1:0-7203 GCA_031431315.1 Haliea sp. | reverse complement strand
TCCATCGCGACTGCCGCCAAGAGCATCATGTGTAACGAATACGATATCGCGGTGGCCGGCGGCGTGGAGTCTATCTCCCTGGTGCAGACCAAGCACAAGAACGCCTATCGCAATGTGTCCAATGCGGTGACTGCCCTGGACCCGATGGCGTATATGCCGATGCTGGAGACGGCAGAGGTGGTGTCGCAGCGCTACAACATCAGTCGCCAGGAGCAGGATATCTACTCCCTGCAGAGTCAGCAGCGCACTGCAGCAGCCCAGGCAGCCGGCCTTTTTGACGCGGAAATTGTGCCGATGAAAACTATAAGGGCAGACTTCAACAAGGAGACCAAGGAGACCACCTACGCAGACGCCGTGGTGGATCGCGACGACTGTAACCGACCCTCCACCACGCTGGAAAGCCTGATGGCGCTGGAGCCCGTATTCAAGGACGGACAGTGGGTGAAGGAAGGGAAGTTCATTACCGCCGGCAACTCCTCGCAGTTATCTGACGGGGCCTCCGCGTGCGTGCTGATGGAAGCGCGGCTCGCGGCACGGAAGGGCCTGGCCCCGCTAGGTATCTACCGCGGTCTCGCTGTCGCCGGCTGCAAAGCGGACGAGATGGGTATTGGCCCTGTGTTCGCCGTGCCCAAACTATTAAAACGGCATGGTTTGCGCGTAAGCGACATCGACCTATGGGAGTTGAACGAGGCCTTTGCCTGCCAGGTCATTTACTGCCGCGACCAGTTGGGCATCGACAATGACAAGCTGAACGTCAGTGGCGGTTCGATCTCCATCGGCCACCCGTTTGGCATGAGTGGTGCCCGTATGGTGGGTCATGCGCTGCTGGAAGGTCAGCGCCGAAAAGCAAAGTACGTCGTGGTCACCATGTGCATTGGTGGGGGGATGGGTGCGGCTGGCTTGTTCGAGGTCGCCTGATCGTCGGTTCGTTCTGCAATAAAGCGCGCCCGGGCATTTGGCACCGGGCAAACTTTACATTTTTTTACGCGTACATGCGTAGTCTGATCCACTTTGGATACCAGCCTTTCAGTTATACTGGCAGCCTCAACACTGCCCGGCGCAATAGTGCATAGTGATTTTATCTCGTAGTGTACCGGTCAGGTCGCGCGGCTTTAGTCTGCTGGAGATGGTGGTTGCTGTCGCGATATTGGGTATGTCCCTCGGGGCGATTTACCAGGCCGCCGGTGGTGCAACCCGAACCGTGGCGGTCGATGAAAAAATGGCTTACGCGGTGGAACTGGCCCGCTCCCTGCTGGCGAACTATGCGGTAGTGCCTTTGGCAGGGATGAACGAGACCGGTGAAACCGAAGGCGGCTTCACGTGGGAAGTAGTGTCTGAGCCAGCCGTATTGGCAGTGGATTCTCTGCTGCCGGAAGGCCAGCTACAGCACATCAATGTTGTAGTGGGCTGGCGCGATGGTAACCGCGACCGCACGGTAGCCTTGCAGTCAGTGGTGGCGGGCAGAGAGGAACCCCAGGAGTGAGCAGGCTGCGGGGTTTTACTCTGCTCGAGGTCATGATCGCGTTGACGCTGCTGTCGATGATCATGGTAGCGACGATTACAGCACTGCGTACGCTGGGCAATACCAAGACCAGCCTGACACAGGTGACCGATCGCGTTGACGAAATACGGGTGTTGAGTGAATTCCTGCGCAACACCATCGGCGCGGCGATGCCGGTGGTCCGGGTGGGAAGTACCGAAGAGGACTTTGTGGATGGGGGTGCCTACGGCACGTATTTTGCGGGCGACGCCACGCATGTGATGTGGGTATCGCCGCTGGTGGCCGGGGCCGACCTGGGAGGAGCTTTTGTCATGCAACTCGCACTCGTTGAGGACCGGCTCGAGCTCAAGTGGCACCCTTACCAAAGCGATGTTCAGGCGGTGAACTGGGATGAGCTGGAGTCGCGTGTCCTGCTGAAGTCCGTGGATGAGTTTCAAGTGGGTTATCTTGCGGCCTACGGCACGGAATGGCTTGATCTCTGGGCCGGCTCGCAGCGCAACCCGGTGGCAGTGCGTATCACAATCAAGTCAGGGGAAAGGTACTGGCCAGAGTTGGTCATTCGCCTCAGTGGCGGGGAGTTGAACCTGAGGTGATGTCGCAAAGGCTGAGATCATGCGACCGGCGCTGAAAATATTATCAGCCCGGAGCGCTATGCGCCGCTACCAGGGCGGAGTCGCGCTGGCGATTTTGGTCTGGTTTCTGGCTGCCATGTCGCTGCTGGTTGCGGGCATTGTCATGCAGGCCAGGGTGGATGTAAAACTGGCTCAGCTGCATGCCACGCGGGCGCGGGTTGAGGCAGTTGCGGATGGCGCCCTGCAGTTGGCGCTGGCCCAAATGCTGCAGCCACAGCAGGAGGGTGAGCCGCTGCCGACCGTGTTTCCAACTCAGGTGCTGAACGTGGGGGGGCTCGATGTGACCGTAAATATCACACCACTCAGCGGACTGATCGATATCAATGGTGCTCCGGAAGAGCTGCTTTTCCGCCTCTTTTCCGCAGTGGATGACCTCGATGAAACGGCGGCCCGTGAACTAGCTGTCCATGTGGTCGAGTGGCGCTCGGCCAATCCGCTTGGCGAAGTCACAGCAGACCAGAGCGCGCAACGGCCCGGATCGGGGAATTACGGTGATTCGGAATCTGTGGATGCGGAGGCGGCAGCACAGGGGGATGTCCGTCATGCTCGTTTTGAAGCAATAGAGGATTTGTTGCTGGTGGCGGGGATTGATAGACGTATATATACAGCAGTGGAGGATGCGGTCTCTGTGAGCCAGTCTGGACAGTCCGGGGTAGACTGGGCCGTGGCTCCCGCTGCGGTGCTGCGTGTCCTGGGAAATATGGATGCCGAGTCTGCGCAGGAGTTGGCCGCATCGCGTGCTAGCGGGGAAGTCGATAGCCTGGTCGCGCCACAGGACATAGACCTCAGTTTCCAGGAAGCGGAGCAATCCACAGCCTACAGGCTGGATGCCATGGTGGAAGTCGATGGGTCCGTGTTCAATCGTCGTCGCTGGGTGGATCGGAATCAGCCAGGCAGTGACGGCCTGCCGTGGACCTTTTTTCGCACAGAGGCTTTGCGAGTGATGGCATCGAGTGAACGGGAAGGTGTCCATGCTGGAAGCTAGCCAGTCCTGGAGTCTGTTTGGTTTCGATCTCCGCCGGGGACTTCATTATTTCCGGGCCGGGTGGCAGGAATTTCTGTGGGGCGAGGACTCTGTCGTTTTAGGCGCCATCGACGAAGTGGTCGCTGCCCGACAGGCTTCCGGTGAAGTTCGATATTTTAAAGCCGGGAAGGTGGTTGGAACTCCGCAAAGTCCCGATGCTGTGGCGGCCCGGGCTGTGGTCCTGCCGGATGAGCTGGCGTTGTGCAAGACATTGACAGTGCCTGTCGCAGCGGAAGCTGACCTTGCTTCCATGTTGGCCCTTGAAGTAACAACCAGCAGCCCCTTTCCTAAATCTGACACCTGTTACGGTTGGTCGATAGCCGAGCGTCGGACAAATGACATCCTCGTATACCTGGTCATCAGTTCGAAAAGTGCCGTCATGGCTTTTATTGCTGCAAATACGCAGCACCACGATGCCGGTGCTTATGAAGTCTGGGTGCAAACAGCGGGCCGGATGGTGCTCGTGTCCGGTTTTGGTGAAACGCCGCGGCTGCAAAGGAATCGTCATCGTTTGAGTCGCATGGCCATGATTGTGGTGTACTGCCTGATGGCGGTTATGCTGTTGGTCGCCTTGGCGGCGGGTACAAAGTATCTTGAGTTGCGCAAGGTACGCGCGACCGAGCAGCGGGTGGAACAGTCCGCAAAAGACGCAGTGGCATTGCGTACTGCCCTGGCAGCCTCCAAGTCGATGATTAGCGAGGTTAACGGCTTGCTTGCGAAATATCCGTCGCCACACCGCGAACTGCAAAGACTGTCGGCGCTGCTGGATGATGACACCTGGCTGGGACTGGCCGAGATGCAGGGATCCATGATTAAAATTGAAGGTGAATCCAGGGATGCTGCAACAGTGATGCAAAAATTGCTCGCCCAGCCCGCTTATGCTCAAGTAGAGGCACCCGTTGCGTTCAGGAAAGTGGGCTCTGGCCTCGAGCACTTTGTACTTAAGCTTACGCTGGCTGATGTGGATAAAAGGCAATGAAAGTGAAGGCTGACAGGCCCACCATCGTCGTTGGATTATCACTCGGACTTGTGCTCCTGCTGGTCTTGTACTGGGCGATGCACCTCTTTTTGTTACGACAGGACTTTGTTGGGCAAATAGAAACCATTGAACCGAAAACGGCCCGTCTGCTGGGTATCACGCAAAGCGTCGATCAGTTGGATGTAGCCAGCAATGAGGCCAGTGGAAGGTTGCGGGAGCTTGCGTATGGTGCTGACCGGGACAGCGCAACTACCGCTGCCGCCATGCAACAAAATATTCGAGAGCTGATGACCACAGCGGGGCTATCGGTTTCTGGCAGCCAGATTTTGCCCCAGCGGAAATCTGCAACGTTTGATCGATTAAGCCTCGAAATTACTGCAGACGGTAACATTGAAGCATTGGATGCAGTATTAGCAGGCCTGGAAGCAATGCGGCCACTGGTGTTCATCGAAACACTGAAAGTAAATCCGGACCGTGCTCGAGCTCGTGGACGCGATCGTAAAGCTGAAACAGTGGGTGATCCGCGACATCTGACAGCGCGATTTCAGTTGTTTTCATTAAGGTTGAAGGAGTGATGCAATATACTGGCGTCAGGAGCGCAGGCTGGATGGGCGGTCATACATGAAAACGCCGACGGAGCTGCAATTGCGCAAAATTGCTCTGGCCCTGACTGCGGTTGTCGTTCTGCAGTTGGTGTGGAGCGGGGCCAGACTGTTGCTGGTGTCTGATCCAGAGCCCATTCTTCCGGCAGAAGCATCGCTGCAGGTGGAGGAGATACGCCACGTTGCGGCGCTGGCCGAGGAGCAGTCGCAGGATTTCGTCTCGCGGCCAGTGTTCTGGCAAGGACGTCAGGCTTATACTCCACACGCTGACGGGGATACCGGCAAACGGGAAAAACCACCGAGAAATTCAGAGATCGACGGGGTGGCCTTGCGGGGCGTGTATGCAGCGGGCTCCAAGTCCGGTGTCATTGTTTCCTACAAGGATGAGCGGCACAGGCTGCAGCAGGAGCAGTCGATAGCCGGTTGGACATTTGCGACTTTGAATGGCACCGGGGCGATTTTTACTCATGGGGCCGAGAGCAAGGAGCTGCCGTTGGAACACGCAATATCTGTCCCGGCGCCGAAGGAAAAACGGGCGAAAGCGCCCAAGCCCGAAGAAACTGATCTTAAAGAACCTAATAACCAAGACAAAACAGGCGAATAGAATTGCGATATTTTCTTAAGTTGCCATTCGTGACGATGGTAACAGCTACTTTGGCGCTCTCGAGCTGCACGACAATGGACTCGCAGACGTCGGCTTCCGGGGCGGTGGGCGCTAGGACGGGAGCGGCCACCGAAGGCGTAACCGTGGGCGCCGCACCTGTCTCCACGACTCTGGCCATCGAGTCGAGCAACCAGACCACGCCGGAGCCTGCGGCCCCACAGAGTGCGCCCACACTCTATCGCGGTACCGACGAAGTAATCCGCATGCCAGCGCCACAGCAGCCAGTGCAATATTTTGGTGATGCGGTAAGCCTGAATTTTGAACAGGCACCCCTGACTGAAGTCGTGCATGCCATCATGGGAGATATTCTCGAGCTGAACTACGTTGTCGAGCATCCGATTGAGGGTGAGGTCACCTTGCGCACACGCACACCAGTGCCCCGCGATCAACTGTTGGGCATCCTGGAGTCTCTGCTGCAGGCGAACAAGGCACTCATGGTGCGCGACAATGACGGGCGTTTCTTTATCAGCGCATCTGGACAGATGAATACGTTAAAGCCCAGTGTTGCGGCTGCGGCTTCCGGGGTGGTTGGCTACAGCACGATTGTGGTGCCCCTGCGCTACATCAGTGCCTCGAATATGGCGGAAATACTGCGTCCCGTGGCGGAGGAAGGGTCCTTCATTCGTGTTGATGACTTGCGCAACCTGTTAATGTTGGCCGGTTCAAGAGCGCAACTGGAGGGTTGGCAGGAGATCATTACCACTTTCGATGTGGACTTGCTCAAAGGCATGTCAGTGGGCATCTTCCCAATTGAGAACAGCCCCATAGAGGAAATCGAAACAGCGCTCTCCAGCCTGTTGGGCAAGGATGGCGGTGGCGATGGCGTGGCAGAGGGTGTTGCCGGTATCGGCAGTATGGTTCGTATTATTCCAGTAGAGCGACTCAACAGCATCATGGTAGTGACACCCCGTGCCGAGTATCTGGAACGAATAAAAGTCTGGATAGAACGCCTCGATCTAGAGCCTGACGCAAACTTTGAACAACGCCTGTATGTTTACCCTGTGCAGAATACCAGCGCCACCCATTTGGCTGATATGCTGACGATTATATTTACGGACGCAACCACCGGTAGTAAGTCTGGCAGGGCGGGTGTAGCACCGGGTTTGACGCCTGAGCAGGTTTCGTCCCCAGCCGGGAGCGGAGTGTCCAGCTCGAATGCCAGTTCCAAATCAAAGTCCAACTCCACTTCGGCCAGAAAAAGGCCTAGAAGCGCTGCTGAATCGAACGATACGACTGTCACCGTGGGCAATATGCGAGTGGCGGCGGACGAGAAAAACAATGCGCTGCTCATCTACGCAACCGGCAAGGAGTATAAAAAAATCGAGTCTGCTCTACAGCGCCTGGATATTGCTGCAACACAAGTGATTATTGAGGCCAGTATCATTGAGGTTACACTCACCGATAAACTGGAATACGGACTGGAGTGGGCATTTAATACCGACCTGGGTAATGGTTATGACGGCCTCGCGAGGTTGGTGGACCGCATCCCTCTTCTACCCAAAGCTTCCGGGTTTTCTTATACCGTCACCGACAGTAGCGGTGACATAAGAGCAGTATTGAGTGCTCTGGCCGAAGAAAATTTATTGAATGTCATCTCCTCGCCCTCCGTGATGGTCCTGGACAATCAGACAGCTGATATTCAAGTGGGGGAACAGGTGCCTGTTACGACGGGCACTACTACCACAGATGGCGGGAATACAACGCAGTCGATCGAGTACAAAGACACGGGCGTGCAGCTGACAGTTACACCTTCGGTTAATGCTGGTGGCATGGTCACCATGGATATCGACCAATCGGTTAC
>JANPDE010000354.1:0-3554 GCA_031431315.1 Haliea sp. | reverse complement strand
GTCCTCTTTCGGAACCGTTCAAAACCCGTTGCTTCAAGTGATTGCTGTCGCATGATCCAAGTCCCCGATGACACTGTCCTCATTTTGACATACTCTGCGAATTAATCAGAGGTTCCCTAGGACAATTTGATTACAACTCAGTTTTAGGCTTCACATTTTAAACTTTGATTGTAGGTGCAGCTGGGGTGGGTAGAGCTGGCTTATCGGCAATCGAATCGGCCTTGGCGAAGAAGCCTTCCGCCTCTTTATCAAGTTCAGCAAAAGTCAGTTACAAGGATCAGTACGGAAAGTTACTCTCAACAGGCCGTATATATACTTTACTTTTTATTCTGGCCGAAACTTGCTATGGTCGAATCACTATCGGAATCTTAGGACCCGTGCGGTAGGTGTTCAGGCTCCAGCGGTGGCCTGAGGTGGGGTGTCGTATATCTTGGGTTCAGAGCAATTAATTTGTATCTTCGCTATCAGTTTTTCTTAACGCTTGGGGTGCTCTTGCTGGGTATAGGCATGGCTCTCCTTAGTGTTGTGGTATGGCTCAGATTTCATGTTGAAATACCAGCGGATGATATAGTCGAGTTTCTGCCATCGGTGAAGATCGGCGTAGTTGAGGGCTGGCGTGGCATCCCTTTGGATAACTGGCTGGCCGCTATGGGGAGTGCTCACAGAATTGTTGTGACTCGACTACTGGTGCTGGTCGATTACACTTTTTGGGGCGGAAAGAACTATGCCATTTTCCTGAGTACCTGGGTGAGTATTGCTTTGCTTTTTGTGGTGTACCTGAGAGCCTCTGCTGATCAGGTTTCCACAGATAGAACTGCGCACTATTTTATTGCGGGGATTTCCCTGATTTTTTTGTTCACACCGAGCCAATACTATAATTTGGTGAAACCCATCAATGCCAGCTGGTATGTTGCAGCTGCCAGCAGCGCAGTCAGTGTGTGGACGATTATTTCTGCGGGCAGGAACCTGAGTTTTGGTCGCGCAGTTTTTGCATTTTTATTCGCTGCGATAGCTGCCTTTTCAAATTTTTTTGGCGTACTGACGTGCCTGATACTTCCGGTGGTAGCTCTATACCAACGCTCCCGGTTGTGGATTGTGTTGCTACTTCTTTCGATGGCATTTCTGCTGCCGTATTTGCAAGGTATCAGAGCTGATGTGACAATCAATCCCGACACTTATAATCAGATGGTTGCCGCGGCAATCACGAAAAATCCGGAAATTCTTGCCAGTATACCGCAGAGCCCTGCCAGTACATCGGAGAGTCCTGCGCGCTGGTTGGGTTGGCTGCCAAAGCCGCAAGCCATCGCTCGTAGAATCGTTCGACAGCTTGGCACTCCTCTGTCAATAAAACACCCCGTGTTTGCGTCACTCGCCGTCATTGGCTCGGTGTTATTGCTTGGTTTTTTCTGGTTAAAGCTGGCAATCGACTGGTATTTTCGCCGGGACCCTGCCGCCAGGTCGGTGCAGTTTTATTTGGCTATGGCTACTATATGCTTGGGCGTTTCCTGCGCGATCTGGATAGGTCGCGTCGTTCTCCGCGCGCCCCAGGCTGAACGATACCAGACCATTGTCATGATGTACTGGCTCAGTATCACTTGCCTAATCTATTGCTCGGCACTGCGCGCCGACAATCAGCGAAAGCGCTTGCTGGTTATGTTCCTGGCGGCGAGCATCCCTGTCCTGTTCATCTGGGATACTCTGGACGCTTCAATGTCGGGAATCTCCAGATTCGTTAATCGAGCGGGTAAAGAGCAAGTTCTGGGGCGGTTGGCGGTCGAAGACACTACCCTGTCGCCGATAGCCAGAGAGCGGGTTCGCTCAAATTATGAATTCCTGAGGAGTTACGGCTATCGGCCGCCGGAAATACAGGCCGACATCCTCGCAAGCGCTAGAATTTCAGGCGAATTCTGTAAAGGTATCAATTTAGCAACAGGTACTACCGAATTACCCGGGGTGCAGAGCGTCGTTTTGAACTTTGAGCCAACTGGGAAACCGTTTTTGACAAGCCTGGAATTGCATGGCGGTGGTGGGGAGGTAGGATCCTTCTATCCAAAAGTGCCACCCAGTTTTCAGCTTCGGTCCATTCTCTTTAATCAGTGGTATGGATATTATCGGGGTGACGTTCAAACATCGAGCCCCGTTGTCCTGGTTTCCCACTCGCTATTTGACGAACCTTCCTACTGCGTTTTGCGGTTGTAGCGGCACAGTCAACGTAACTCCCGAATATAGCGACCAGCAGAGGTATCCTAGTCCCGATAACCGGTAACCGATTTCGCCGCCTGGTAGGCAAACGTCATTGCAGGGCCCAGCGTAGAACCGGGCCCCGGATAACAGGGCAAGGTCGGGGCACTGCAGTTGCCAATCGCGTAAAGTCCTTCGATCACATGGCCGTCCTCGTGCAACACCTGCGCGTCGGCGTTGATCACCATGCCGCCCTGCGTGCCAAAATCGCCCGGATCAACCTTCATGGCGTAGTAAGGCGGCTTGTCTATCGGCCCGAGACACGGGTTGGGCGTCACACGGGGATCGCCGTAGTAGCGGTCGTACGCCGACTCGCCGCGCTGACAATCCGGATCTACACCAGTGCTGGCGTATTCATTCATCTTGCGTACGCTCTCCTCCAGGCCAGCGGCATTCACATTGATCTTGCGCGCCAGTTCGGCAATCGAATCGGCCTTGGCGAAGAAGCCTTCCGCCTCGTAGCGCTCGGGCACCGCCCAGTCCGGCAGGAATTTGCTGTTGTAGAGTGGGCCGACAAAATACCGGGCGCGGAAGTTGGCGTCGAAGATGTGCCAGGTCGGGTTGCAGGGATTATCGTCCGTGTGCTTCGCAAACGTTTCCTGCTGGAAGGCCATGTAGTTCTGCGATTCATTGCTGAAGCGCTGCCCCGCCGGATTCACCATGATGGAACCAGGGTAGGATTTCTCCATGATGCTCAAGCGTGGAATCTCCTCGCCCGGTACGGAAATCGTGTTACACCACCAGGCCTCGCTGAGGCGATGCATTTTGGCGCCCAGGCGGATGCCCTCGCGAATGGCATCACCGGTATTGTCCTTCGTGCCGGCGCTCCAGCGATGGTCTGTGGGTTGCGGCAGGTATTTTTCGCGCATCTCCTGGTTATGTTCGAAACCGCCCGCCGCCAGAATGACCGCCTTGCGCGCCTCGATGCGCAGTGGCTTGCCCTCGCGCATCACCTCGATACCGAGCACCCTGCCATCGACGTCCACGACCTTGGTCATGCTAGTGTTCAGCCATAGCGGAATGTCTCGGTCCAGCATGGACGCACGCAGGCGCGCGACACCGGCGCAGCCGGTGGCCAGGCGGCGGTGGAACTTGTCCTTGAGTCGCCAGGGAATGTCCAGCAGGTAATCCACTACCAGTTTCACCGCGGTCTTCCACCAGCCCGGTTGCTGGCCGATCAGCAGTGCGGCTTCCACCTGGGTAAAGCCGATAACACCCGCCAGGTGCATCATCGGGTGCGTGCGGCGCAGACGGCGCCACTCCTCGCCCAGTTCATCCGCGTTAAAGGTTTCCGGCTCCATCGAGCGATGCCC
>JANPDE010000353.1:0-4722 GCA_031431315.1 Haliea sp. | reverse complement strand
TCCCTCGACTTCACCCTGAGCTTTCGGCGGCTGGCGGATCTGGCGCTTTCGGGCGGCGGGGGCGCGAATAACGTGGCTGAACTCTTTGAATTCCCGGATGCCCTGCAACCGTGGCTGGAACGCTGGCGCGAGCGACTGGCGCAGGATGCACTGTCGCCCGTGGACCGGCAGGCCCTGATGTACCGCGCCAACCCGGCCTTTATTCCGCGCAATCACCTGGTGGAAGCCGCCATTGCCGCCGCCACCGACAGGGACGATCTGAGTGTGTTTCAGCAGCTGGTGGATGTGCTGGGGAATCCGCACGAGTACCGCGCCGAGCTGGCGCTGTACGCCACACCACCGCGGCCGGAGCAGGTGGTCGCGCAAACGTTTTGCGGGACATGAATAAGGGGTCGCTCTGAGCCCTTCAATGCTTTTCCTGAAGAGCTGGCTGCGAGTAGTGGAGATAGATACAGACCATGGCAATCGCACCAAGCCAGTGCCAAACAGCGTGACCTTGAGAAAACCAACCATGCTCAGATGGATTACACCAGATTCTGCGGTTATCTAAAATAGAAGCACTAAAAGCAACAATAAGAACGCCAAGACTTGCAAAGAACCATTTGTATGAGATCACCTTGAGCTTTCTGGCTACAATCTCAGTGGCGATAATGATAACTCCCGATATAAGAACGATCATCTGGAATTTAACACCCGTGACGTACATAAGGTGCATCGAAACAATGTAAAAAGCCGTGAGGCCCAAGTTAAACTTCCATAGATTTTCAAATTTAAGTGTATCAAGACGGATAAGGTTGGTGCCGATTACCCAACCAACAAAGAAGAACATGCCGACGAAGTCCAGGACCTGCGAGGTATAGAAATTGGACATGTGGTAAAAGTACGAACCGGCGCCCATCAAAAAAATGATGGGGCCGAATTGCTTAAGGTTTGAGTTGTCATTTTTTTTAAAAGAAAAATAAGTCAAAACTAAACCCACCAATAAGTAACCAAGATTCGACCAAGTATTGGCCGGCTCTGTTACTAATTGGCACAAAGTCTCTTCACACCATTTGATATTGGGTGCTCCATGAGATTCCGTTATCGGAAACCAGGGGCAAGACGGGCCATGTGGATTTGTATAGTTCATTAAATGTCTGAAACCTTTTCGACTAATTTAGGATAGTTCACGAAGGGATTACATACTTTTTTGGTATTTTGCAATTGATTCGTGACGGGGCTTGGCGGCGTTCAGCGCTGGGCTACTTGTCACCTATCACCTACGAGAAGAAACTGACGGTCACAGAAAAGCGGGCAGCTTAGGCTAAAAACTGTTCACGAAAGCGGGTCAAGTCTACATCTGATGATGCCCATTTCCTAGACTAGACTGGTGGATGATTTCACTACCGTCGGCAGGTACAGCTTCAGGGTGAGGGAGACCGCCGCGCGATCAGGCCCTGGGCGCTGAACGTGCCAGATGGGCCGCGAGGCGGGCCGCGATCGCCACGATGTTCAGCGTCGGGTTGGCGTATCCGGTCGTGGGAAATACGGCGGCGCCGGCTATATACAGATTTGCGAGGTCGTGCACACGGCATTCGCGATCGACGACACTGGTTCGCGGTGAGTCTCCCATGCGGGTAGTTCCGTAATGGTGGTGGCCGCCGTGAAGGAATTCACTTCCAGCCTCCGGGATCATCAGTTGATCCGGCCCGGACTGAACGCGCCCTATTCCATGGCGTGCTACGCTGCCGCCAAGCAGCTTCAATCCAGCCTGCATGCTCCTTCGATCCAGGTCGGTCAGGCGCCAGTCCATCACCGCCCGACGCAGCCCTAACTGATCGCGATCCGTGTCGAGCGTGATCCTGCTATCGAGATTTGGCGCCTGCTCCGCACGCATCTCCAGCGTCGCATAGAGCGTCTCCAGATTCAGCTGGGGCGTCAGTAGAGACTGCAGGTCTCTCATGTATTCGGGCACCTCTCCTACCTCTCCGACACGTGCGATTGGCGTGTCCTGCAAAAGCCGCCGAATGGGGGTCGGTAATGCGCGCAGTAGTGTTTCCCTTCTCCCCGGCGACTGGTGAGGCAGGAGGAAAAAATGAAAATTGAGAAGGTGATGTTGCCTGGCTGCGCTCGGTTGGATTGCCGTTAGTATCGAGACTTTGTTCTCACCTTCGCGGCGTAAACGATTTCCGGCTTTCGCATTGAACATTAGCAGACGTGGGCCATACAGCACCGGGTGTTGAAGAAAGTTGCGACCGACCATGTCATTGGCGTTGCCGAGTCCCGTCTTGTGAACGCCGTCGGCATTCAACAACAGTCGCGCGGTCTGGATGGCACCTGCCGCAAGAACGAAGCGTTGCGCTAGCACCTGGAACCGTTTGCCTTCCAATGTCGTGACCTGAAGCGCATCTACGCGCCGCCCGGTGTCATCGGTCACAATGTCTACCACCGTCGAATCCAGAAACGTCCGAATGCGGGTAGACGACTCCAATTGCGGCCCATAGCGGAGGCCAAACCGCACCGGTGAATCATCGTAGTAGAAGACGGTGTTAAAGAAGTCCCTGTCTTCGAACAGGTCGGCCCGAATGGACGGCAAGTGTTCCAGGGCGTACTCCGCTGGCGGCAGCTCGAGAATCCTGTGAGCTGTATCGTAGTACGGAAGTAAGTCGTGAAGTCCAATGGGCCAGCCGCTACCGGGAACCCAGGGGCGTCGTTCCAGATCCATCGCGTCGAGTCGCCTGCACAACCCACCCCAATGGGCACTCGTGCCGCCCAAACCTCGCAGTGTGTTGGCCACGGTTGGGTCCGTTTTGATGCCTACTTGTGGTGTCTCGTTCAGTGGCGCGTACTTTGGATCCGGCATTCGGCCACCGCTCTCAAGTAGCACGCAGTCGACGCCCAGCCGCTCTAACTCCATAGCAACCGTCATCCCGGCTGGTCCGGAACCGACAATGCAGATTCCTGTGCGGATCTGCTCGGGGGCGCTGTTGCCGGTCTCTATCATGCTCTCGAGGCGTGAATGAAGACGCACAAGCGAAGTTCCGTCTCCGCAAGCCACCAGCCGTCCACCTGCACCAACCGATTCGTCTCGAAGTCTTCTCTAATAAGTGTCCGCAGGCGCGCGCCCCATTGCGCGACCGTAATTGGGGGGTCGCCACGCCAGAGTTCCTCGGGGTTTGGGTAGGTGTCGGCGAACCGCGCTCCGATCCTGCGGGCCGCGTAACTATCGGCCAGTGGACTGGCGCTTCCGAATAGCCAATCTAGCGCGAGAACGGTCGAACCGCCAGCGATCGCTGCGGAACCTGCAATGACCACTCCTCGCCGTGTAAATTGAGCCGGGCGTATTTTCATAAATTAAATCCGTTTCGCTAGACGCGAACTGACACAGGTGTAGAGCAGCATCAATGGAGATGTCACCAGGGCTGCGTCTCGCCCTGACGGTTCAAAAATCTTCCCGTGTCTTCGAGTGTCAAGCCCTCAATGGTCTCGATCAGTGAAGCAACAACCTCAGCCGGCTCGAGCTGGGCTGGATCACGGTTACGCTCGTCCTGCCCAGTCCACGTCCAACCGGGCTCGAACATCGTAACGGAGACTCCTGATTCCCTCGCAGCCGGTACTATTGAAACCATCATACCGTTGAGTGCCGTCTTGCTAGCCCGATACCACAAATTCGTAGAGGCTCGCGGGGGACGTGAGACCATACCCGAACTCGAGCTGATGTTCACAATCTTCTTGAGATTGCTCGCCGCGACGTGCGGCAAGAACGACTCGGCTACCTTGAGCGGGCCCAGCGCGTTTGTACGCACGAATATTTCGAATAGATCGTAGTCCAGTGTGCCGAACGTTTGTGCGGAGGGGGAGTCGTCCGTACCCATGATCCCGGCATTGTTGATCAAGACATCAATGGGTGTGTCCCGCAATTTAGCCGCAAGTGCATCGATTTCATCATGGCGGAGCACATCCATTCGCTCGGCCCGGACAGATGCATATTGATCGGCGAGAAACTTGAGACTCTCTGGTACGGTGTCGCCCCGATAAGTGGCGATCACTTTCCAGCCTTTCGCCGCATACTGGGTAGCGAACTCCAAACCGATACCCCTGTTCGATCCGGTTATCAAGACTGTACCGACCGGAGCCCCGGACACGCTGGTCTTAACTACTATTGCAGCTATTACAGCCAAGCCCACAGCGAGCAGACCTGCTACCACTGCGATCTTATAGCTGTTTGATTTTATCGCAAAACCCCTTTATCCGTGGGTATAACTGGATCGCTTTTCGCACTGCACGTCCCTGCCTGAGCGTGAAAAAACGTACCACAACACCTATCCCAAAGTCGAGAGGTGACGCGTAATGGTCTTGACTTACCTCGAAAAATTGACTGACTTACCGCGAGACCCAGCCGTGGGGGCAGACAAGAGTGGCATCAACCAATAATAGTCACTACTTTGTTCCCCGATGTTTTTCTTGCAGCCATTGCAGATGTCGCTAGAGCTCGTGGCGATACCGCAATTACCTGCTCTTTGAAAGGTGCTGTTAATAGGTGCTATAAAAAGAGACGAGCAGTGTGGTGTCTTTGCTCTATCCCAAAACACCTTTGTGTTTTCTATGCTTGAATTACTCGAATAGTGGTTTATCCTTCGCGCACTTGCAATAACAGTCAATCAATTGCGACAAATCAACCCACTCACTGACGCAAGGGCTCCGGATGAACACGAAACTCAAAGCCATGATTTTGATGTTGAC
>JANPDE010000352.1:0-1868 GCA_031431315.1 Haliea sp. | reverse complement strand
TCACCTGCGCTCCGGTGATGCCGGGATTCGTCTGATTGAAGCGAATACGCAATCCAGTGACAAATATTTCAGCAGGATTCCCGCAGCGTTCGTGGCTGAAGAGAACTCCTGGCAAGCAGTGCCGTTGCATCACATTTTCGGCAGTGATGAATTGTCTGCCCGGGCAGGAGCCACCGAAATGATGCTGGAACAACCCTATGTAGGGTTGAGTCCAGCTGATGCACAACACCTTGGTGTGCGTGATGGCGTACTGCTTAAAGTGCATAACACAGTGTTCAATTTGTCACTGGCAGTTCGCATCCTGGAGCAATTGCCCGCAGGTCTGGTGGGCTTACCCGTTGGATTAACCGGCATGCCCCACTTGCCACTCAGTGTGCCGGTGAAATTGCATCCAGGAACCAGTACATGAGCATGGAGACGTTTTTGCCGTCTTTTATTACTCCGGATGTCTTTTCGATTCTGGTAGCGGTGCTTAAGGCTGTCGTCATTCTGGTTGTCACGTTAGTTTTTGCAGGGTTCCTCAGTTTTGTCGAGCGCCGTGTGTTGGCCCTGTGGCAGGATCGCTACGGCCCGAATCGTGTTGGGCCCTTCGGCATATTTCAGTTCGTTGCCGACGTCATCAAGTTATTGTTCAAGGAAGACTGGACTCCACCCTTCGCGGACAAACTGACATTCTGGTTAGCACCAGTAATCGCCATGAGTGCGTTATTGATATCCTTTGCCATCATACCCATCACCCCGACCTGGGGCGTGAAAGATATGCATATTGGCGTCCTGTTTTTTCTGGCGATGGCGGGAGTGTCTGTTTACGCCGTATTATTTGCGGGCTGGTCGAGCAACAACAAATATTCGCTGTTGGGCGGGATGCGCTCCGCCGCCCAGACCGTCAGTTACGAAGTCTTTATGGGGATATCCCTCATGGGTGTTGTCGCCCTGGCCGGATCCTTCAACTTGCGTGATATCGTTGAAGCGCAACGATATGGTTGGTATGTATTCCCGCAGTTCGTGGGCTTTTTAACTTTTTTCATCGCCGGGGTAGCGGTCGCACACAGAACGCCTTTCGACTTACCGGAAGCGGAATCCGAATTGGCCGCTGGTTATCACACTGAATATTCCGGCATGAAATGGGTCATGTTTTTCATCAGTGAGTATGTGGGTCTGGTACTGATTTCCGCTCTCACTGTTACGCTGTTCTTCGGCGGATGGCATCCCCCTGCGGCATTCGGTTACCAGCTACTGCCCGGCATCATGAGCTACGCTCCACCTTTTGTCTGGTTCATGGTTAAGACTTGCTTTTTTATACTTATTTTTATCTTGCTACGGGCAGCGCTGCCACGTCCTCGCTATGACCAGGTTATGGCGGCCGGATGGAAGGTCTGTTTGCCCTTAACCTTGTTCAATTTACTGATCACCGGGTTCTGGATTCTTATGCACGACCCGGTCAGTGGGGGCTAATGCGATGACGTCCAGTTCAATCGTACGATCATTCTCATTACTGAAGTCTGTCGTGTGGGGTTCCGCGAGCCAGCTGCGCAGTATGTATCTGATTTTCATGCATACATTTCGCAAGCGCGACACCTTGTTGTATCCGGAGCAAGCGGTGCAATTACCTCCTCGCTATCGTGGCCGAATCGTACTGACACGAGACCCTGACGGTGAGGAACGTTGCGTAGCCTGCAATTTGTGTGCTGTGTCTTGCCCGGTCGGTTGCATTTCCCTACAGAAGGCGGAAAGGGACGATGGCCGTTGGTATCCTGAATTCTTCCGTATCAATTTTTCCCGATGTATTTTTTGTGGCATGTGTGAAGAAGCGTGCCCCACGAATGCCATCCATCTGACACCCGATTTTGAGATGGCTGAATACGACC
>JANPDE010000351.1:0-8669 GCA_031431315.1 Haliea sp. | reverse complement strand
CCACGCTGGCGTTGTTTTGCGACGTTATTTTTGCCGCCGAGAATGCCAAGATCGGTGATCCCCACGTCGCCATCGGCATGGTCGCGGGGGACGGCGGCGCGGTGATCTGGCCGCAGCGCATCGGCTTTGGGCTTGCCAAGGAATTCCTGATGACCGGGGACTTGCTCACCGGGAAACGCGCTTATGAAATTGGACTCGTCAATCACTGCCTGCCGTTGGAAGAGTTGGATGCGGCAGTGTATGCCTTCTGCGACAAGCTGCTCGCGGGCTCCCAGAACGCCATCCGCTGGACCAAGGTGCTGATCAACCAGGAACTGAAGCGCATCGCGACTGCCATCATGGACACGGGCCTGGCCTACGAGGGAGTCACCGTGCGCTCCGCCGATTACCGCGAAGGCGTTACGGCCCTGCAGGAGAAGCGCAAGCCGGTGTTCGGGCGGCCGACGCCGGATGCCGCTGCATCCAAATCGAAGAAGAAGTAGCGACATGCCCCGGTACAAAATGGTGGTGTACAGCCGTCCCGTCCCAGGCCGCGAGGACGAATACAACGATTGGTACCAGAATGTTCACCTCGGTGAACTGGTCACGCTGCCGGGCTTCAAGTCCGCCCAGCGCTTTCGCCACGCCCGCAACCTGGTTGAGGGGGATGCCTATCCCTACATGTCAATCTATGAAATAGAGACCGACGATATCGACGCTTTGCTGGACACGCTACGCGACACCGCCGGACGCGGTGCACTGACGATGTCGGAGTCGATTGATCTGACGGACACCTCGGCGGTGGTGTATGAGGAGTTTGGCCCCGTACATACGCGGTAGTCCGACAGTGCCTGACATACGTAACATATTCTCCGTCAGTGGCGTTGGTAACAAGTGCGCCGTCGTGACAGTATCCGGCGACACTGGGGGAAGCACCAGTTCGTCCACATGGGTATGCAGGTAGGCGTAGCTGGCGCTGATGATAAGGTTAGTGGTTAGACGCTATGGGATTGCGTCCCCACATATGGCTCAGATGGGCTCATAAGGCGTGAACGAGCCACTGTGGAAAGTGGGGTCGGGCATGTTCGCGCGCATGGCCGGCATGAGCTCCTCCGCAATACTTTTCACCGTCCAGCCGTCACTCTTCGCTATGGTCTGGATCGTCTGCGGCCGCGAGAAAAGAAAAACTTCGTTCTTGCGCACACCAAACACCTGATTGGTGACATCCGCGGCAGCATCCGAAGCGAGGTAGGCAACCAACGGTGCGATTTTTTCCGCCCCCCAGCCTCTGAAGTTGGCCATGCCGGGAATGCCGGGCGGCAGGTCCTTGGTCATGCTGTCCAGCATCCGCGTAAAGGCCCAGGGCGCGACGCAATTGGAACGGATATCAAGTCCCATCAACTCGAGCGCCATTGTCCGCGAAAGGCCGATGATGCCTGCTTTCGCCGCAGCGTAGTTCGCCTGCGTATAACCGCCGACGAGGCCTACAGCCGAAGTTAAGTGGATGTAGCTGCCTGATTTCTGCGCCTGAAAATGCGGGAGCGCTGCCTTGGAGACGAGGAAGGTGCCGTGCAGGTGGACGTCGATCACCCCCCGCCATTGTTCGAATGTCATCTGGTCGAACATGGTGTTGCGGAGAATGCCTGCATTGTTCACGACTGCATCGATCCGCCCGAAGCAGGTGAGCGCATCTCCAATGATCGACTCGGCCTGGGTCGGATCGGCGACGTTCCCCGTATTTGCATGCGCCGCACCGCCGGCGGCGCGGATGTCGGCCGTGGTCTGCTGAGCGGGACCGATATCGGAACCCTCCCCATCCTGCGCGACGCCAGCATCGTTTACCACGACCGCGGCACCTTCGCGCGCGCAGAGCAACGCGATCTCGCGGCCGATGCCTCGACCCGCGCCGGTCACTGCGACTACCTTGCCTTTCAATTCCATGACTGCTCCTCTCTTTACATTATTTGACCGATCGGCGGAAGCCGCATCAGCACTCCCGGCTCGCTACAATTTAAACCCTCGGTTATGCTGGCGGTAATGAACACTTCCAAAACAAGGAGGGAATTATGCGCAAGTTCACTGTCGATGAAATGCTGACCGCGTTTCAACTCGAACAAATGCTTTATGACTACACCGAGGAGCTTGATCTCAACGGCGGCAGGAACGCAGGCGCGTTTTTCACCGAGGATGGCACTTTCGTGACTCCCGGCGGTTCCTTCGTCGGCCTGGCCGCGATCCAGGCATTTTATGACAAGCGCAACGAAAATGTCGCCAAATACCAGAAACATGGACAAAGAACGGGCCGCCACACATTCCTTAACGTCCGTTGCCACATCCACGATGCCGATCATGCGACGCTGTTCTTCACCAATGTCAATTATGCTGCCGAAGGCCCGGCCCCGGCCACGGGTCTGCAGGGACCTTCTGCGGTTGCCGATTGCAGCATGCAATATCGCCGCCAGAGCGACGGCAATTGGCTGTTCACCGAATTCAGGCCCAGCCAGGCACTGCTCGGCGAGGACGATTTCATGAAGCTGATGCTGTCCATGGCAAGCAGAGAGTGAATTAACCACTCAGGCGATCGGTAAGCCCAAGGTTCATCACGCCACACACTGGGTAATTTTGGCCGGTAATAAATTTCGCGTCATCGGAAGCCAAAAACGCGACCAGATTAGCGATGTCGGAAGGTTCGCCGAAGTGTCCGAACCCTGTCGACTTGGCGATAGCGTTAGAGGCGAGCTTTGCTTTCATTTCGGGTGGAATGTTTCGCCCAGCTTCGCTGGAGATCGGCCCCGGAGAAACGCAGTTGACTCTTACCCCATGTGGCACGGTTTCTTTTGCTAATGCTTTAGTGAATGCGATTACGCCACCTTTTGCCGCGGAGTAATCGACTTGACTAGCCATGCCGATCATGCCGGCGACCGAAGCGATATTGATGATGCTTCCCTTGCCATTATTCAACATTTGGCCAATGACTTGCCGGCAGGTGTAGAACACGCCTTTCAGATTGGTGCCGAGTACATAATCCCAGGTGTCTTCTTCCGAATCGCAAAATAACGACATCCTGCCACGCGCGCTGCCCCCCGCGTTGTTGACCAGAATATCAATCTGCCCGAATTGTTCAATTGTTTTGGCGACCGCCTGTTTTACATCGCCAAACTTGCTCACATCAGTTTGAATCGCTAATCCTTTGCGGCCGCGTGCTTCGATTTCTTTTACTACTTGATTAGCCGGCTCTAGCGATGTGCTGGCTACGACAACATCGGCGCCTTCCTCGGCTAGCTTAATGGCGATGGCTTTGCCAATGCCTCTGCCACCACCTGTTACGATGGCGACTCTATCTTCTAGTTTCATCTGGTATCACCCACGATTTTCGCAAAAAATTGAAAATAGAGCGGCTTTTTTTTCAGCGCCGCGATTACGCTATATGCTGCCTCAATACTCCGGTTCAGGCCCCGGCAGAATTGCTTGCGTTTGTGTTAAGCAACTACCGAAGCTGTGAAATCCCGTAGCATGCAAGCCGCCCGTCCCGCCGCAGCACACAATGAGTACATCTTTTGGTTGCGAGGCCAAATAAACGCGTCCGTTAATCACGCGATTTAAATTCTCGAGCTGTTCTCGATGTTTACGCGTCAGGTAATTCGCATCGAGACTCGAAAAATTCCACAGCAGCTCCTGCACATCTTCGATATTTGGAATGTCGCGATGAATAATCTCGGCCCACACGGGATTAATTGCGACCATGATTTCCGCATACGGCATTGCCGGAGAAAACCCATTGGCGGCGGGATAGCCCAGCGACTTGCCGATCATCTCGAGAAAATCCAAACCGCTCTGCGATGTCGTATCGAGAATATTCATCGTGCCCATAGTGCCGTATACCGATACCGCATCGCCTTGTACGCCACGACGTTCGGCAAATGGCGCCCACGGTGAACGTTCTTCCCATTCGCCGAACAGTATGCCAACCACGCGACCTGGTGTGCCGAATGTGGTTTGCGATGTAACGGCGGTTTCCTGTCCCGCGACATTTTTAATAATTAAACGAATGGCACGACCAATCGCAACCGCTGTCGATTGTGCGCCACCGAGGCATCCGTGTTTATACGGAATATTCAATTTGTTTCGAATCGGTCCGTTGACGAGCGTCAGCGGCACGACGGGAGCCGTCGTTGCATTCAAGCCGAATAATTCGAAATCCGGATTCGCAAGCGCTTCGAGCGATGCAATGATCAATGGCAATGCTGCTGCGGGTGCGCCAGCCATCACTGCATTGATAGCAATTTTTTCGACGGTGCAATCCATGTTGGTCGGCGGCAATTTGCAAATTACTTGATCGGCGTAGCGATTATTTTTGGAGAGAAATTCGCGCACGCGCGATTCGGTTGGTGGAATCATCGGCAGGCCATCCCCCCAGCCTTGCTCCAGCGAGAAGTGGGTGAAGGCCATGACATCGTCGACTTCGGTTTCGTGGCGCTCGCTCGATAGCCAATCGAGATCGCATCCTGCTGGCCCACAGTCGCGAAGGTTGGTTTTTTTTCTCGCTGTGGTGGCATTAACGCCGGGCTCGATTGTCGCGGTCATACGGCGGCCCCCTTCAGAGAGGTCCCCGTTATTGCGATCAACTGTGCGCCCATGGTTTGCAGCACTGGATGTAGATGTTCGTACGCTACCAGGTTCACTTCCTCTTCTAATTTTTCGTTGAGTGGATAAGGCAGTACGTGGATGCGTAAGCCAGAACGCCCACCGCGTTCAGCAAGATTGCGACCCAGCTCTTCGAATACTTCGGTGCAAATGGCGGTGGTCGGCAAACCGCGAGCAGCGGCAGCCAAAGCGTCGTGAATAGTCCACCCCGTGCAGGATCCGCAGTTGCCAAGGCCCACTACAGCGATGTCGATGGAGTTCAAAAATTCGTCGAGGGCCTGCGCTATGCGATCGCCCTCGGCACCGGTGCGGCCTTGATTTGAGCGCCAGAATTTCACCGTCGCGCCGGCATTACGAAACTGTTCTGCCCAAATTTCGGCGACCCAATCCCAGGCTCGCCAAATCTCATCCAAACGAAAGCCGACCGTCTTGCCGGCCAGGGGGCCCACATCGGGTCCCGGCGAGGTGATGTCGTCCGTGCGCACGGCGGTTGGATCAAGCACTTTGCCTACAGCCATTTTTTTACTGAACTCATTGTTCAACGTTAATTGCGACTTGACAGTTTTTCATATTGTCCAATATATTGGACTTCGTATTTCATGTATGTGGACATATTGGGATAGATACTTCATGCTTGTCAAACAGATTTCCAACCTCTTCGACCTTATGGGTTTTTTCGTTCGCGCCAAAAAGCCACTTTCTGTACGTGAAATCGTCGAGGAGTTTTCATGGCCCAGGTCGAGTGTGTTCAACATCGTCTCGACCATGGTGGCCCATGGCTACCTCTATCAACCGGTGTCAAGGGGCGGTTATTACCCCACTGCGAAGTGGATGGAATTGGCGCAGGATTTCTCTGAATCACAGCTGCTGCCGGAGTCTGTGCACAAGCTCCTGGTTGAGCTTGCAAAACAAACTGGCGAGACATTGTTTCTTGCCGCACCAGAGGGAACCAGTGTGGTGTTTTTAGATGTCGTCGAATCGTCAGCAGATATCCGCTTTATTGCCAACGTCGGTCAGCGTCTTCCCATACACGTGACGGCTGCGGGGAGGGCCATTCTGTCGCAGTATTTGCCTACAGAGCGCGCAGCGACACTTAAAAGAATTAAGTATCAGTCCTACGAAAAAGATACGTATATGACACCTGAGTCTGTAGAGAGCGATATTCAGAAAAGCGCCAATGTCGGCTGGTATGTGAATCTGGGAATTTATGCTCCCGGCGTCGCCGGGATTGCAGTGCCATTTTCATTTCGCGGTCGGCGTGATGCGATTGCATTGGGCGGGCCGGCATCTCGTATTGAAAAAAACATTAATGCCATTGGCAAGTTACTGCGCAAAGCCGTTGATCAATTTCTGAAAGAGAACGAATGAAATCCACCGATAAGTAATTGTGTACTGGAGGCATATAAGTGGTCGATATTGCAGTAGAGCCCATTACGTCTACCTTAGGCATCCGCGTATTGGTTGACGCCGAGCACATGCTCGATGAAGGCGTCCCGGAACAGTGCCTAACGCTTTTAAATGAACGCGGCGTATTGTTATTTCCGCAGGTTTCTATCAGCGATGAAGTGCAAATTGCGTTCAGTGGCCGCATGGGGCCCGTGCAGGGTTCTGAGCTTCGCTCGAAAGCGGATACCACAGCTGACAAAATGGGTATTTACCCGGTAACACTGGATCCAAATCGCGCTAAATATCTGGATTACATCCACTCCAACGAGCATTGGCATATGGATGGGACGAAATATGCAGTCCCGCCGAAAGCGACCAATTTGAAATGCGAAGTGCCGCCGAGCAGCGGTGGTGATACCGAGTTCGCGAATTTATTTGCTGCCTATGCGGATCTGCCTGAATCTAGAAAAGCGCAATTGGAAGGTTTACGCGTTGTCCACAGCGCCGAAGCAGCAAATTTAAAGTTTTTTAAAGATCCATCAGCAGAAGATCGGCAGCGTTGGCTTAAAGATGGTCCGCCCACTGAGCAGCCTTTGGTGTGGAAACAGTCTGATGGTCGCACCTCTCTCGTCATCGGTTCGACTGCTGATCACATTGTCGGTATGGAATTCGAGAAAGGGCGATCGTTGCTCGATGAGTTGCTCACATGGTGTACGCAACCCCAATATTGCTACCGCCATAAATGGCAAAAGGGCGATATGGTTATCTTTAATAATTGCGGATTGCTGCACCGGGCCCATCACTACACGGTGGATTCAGGGCGCTTGATGCACCGCACTACTATCATGGGCACCGAGGCATTTTGTGAGGAATTGCTATGAGAGGTTTGACTAACAGAGTGGCTGTGGTGACTGGTGGAGCTGCGGGCATCGGCGCGGAAATTTGTCGTTTTCTCGCGCGCGATGGCGCCGATGTTGCCATATGGGATTGGAATACGAACCCAGCTCAAGCGCTGGTCGATGAGATTGCTGCGATGGGGCGCAAAGTGGTGGTGTGCAAAGTCGATGTGTCTAACAAAAATGATATCGAGTCTGCGGTGAAAGCGGTGCATGAGAAACTTGGGCTCGTGAGTATTCTGGTCAACAACGCGGGTGTTTCTCCGGAAAAAGATTTTGTGGATATCACGCTCGACGATTGGAATAGGGTCTTTGATATCAATATGAAGGGCATGTTCATGTGCACCCAGTCTGTCATTCACGACATGATCGATGCCAGGTGGGGGCGCGTTATTAATATCTCATCCTCGAGTGCGCAATCCGGAGCAAAACGCATGGCGCATTACGCGGCAACCAAAGGTGGCGTTATTGCATTCACCAAATCGCTGGCGCAGGAGATGGGTGAGTTTGGCATTACGGTGAACAATATTCCGCCCAGTACGATTTATACTGCGGGACTTAAATCGGTTGAAGATCGACTCGAAGGCGGGATCGAAGGCTACGTGAACACAGCCATACCGGTTAAACGCGTAGGGCAGCCCGAAGATATCGCAAATGCGGTAACGTTTTTAGCCTCAGAAGCGTCAGGGTATATTACCGGGCTGACCTTGAGTGTTAATGGTGGTCGATACATGCAGTAAGGTGCGAGCTAGATGTCGCCCATTCATCCGCATATTGTTGGCTGCATGTATTGCACATTGTTAATCCTTTAATCAAATCGAGAGTCAAAATGTCTGAGACATCAACCCCGCGTATTCCCCTGGTTCTTCCTTCTGACTGGGACGCTGCTGCGCACGGTGCGGTAGCCGCCTTTCCGCATGTTCACAATTTTGTTTTGAGCAACTGGCCAAATGGTGATGCGCGTGGTTTAAACGGTGTTGCTACGATGCTCAATCACCCTGTGTTGGCGAAGGCATTTCTAACCTTCAACAATCATGTCGCTACCACCAGCACTTTATCGAAGCGCATTCGCGAGCTGCTTATCTTGCGCATAGGCTGGTTGCGTCACTCGGAGTATGAGTATATGCAACACGTTGTATTGGGGCTCCGCGCGGGTTTGACTGAAGGGGAAATCGAGCTTATTCGGCAGGGGCCTGATGCTCCCGAATTGGATCCGATCGACGCCGACCTGCTGCGTGCTGTCGATGAATTAAATGCAGACGCTTTTATTACAGATGAAACATGGAACCGGCTTTCCAGGAATTTCAGTAACGAGCAACTCCTTGATCTTGTCTTTGTAGTGGGCTGCTACGAGATCATGGCGATGGTTTTCAATACCTTTAAAGTTCCCTATGATCGGGGTTTGGAGCCGCTTGCCCCGGAGCTCAAGGCGCTTATGCTGGCAACATGATCGGACAGATAATCGTTAGTTTTTAATCGTTTAGATAGACGTCAATCATTTTGATCAGTCCGCTCGTAACCTGCGCATCGTCTGTTAGCGGTCCGGCGATAGCGGCACGAGCAGCTTCGGAAGCGGTCAAGCCCTCGGCCACAAGCCGTCCTGCCGCTATCAATACCCTGGTCGACGCCACCTCGCGTAGGCCACCAGTCTCAAGGCGGCGTATTGCCTGCCCCAGACGAACGAATTTCGCAGCTTGGTCCAGGTTAATCCTGGCCTCATGCGCGACGATTTGCTCCTCGACGTCGGCAGATGGAAAGCCGAAT
>JANPDE010000350.1:0-2227 GCA_031431315.1 Haliea sp. | reverse complement strand
CAAGCGCACCAAGCTGGCAGTTATTCGTCAGCCCGGCAAGGCGGCGCAAGGGCACCAGGATGCGAAAGCCGCACCGGCACCAGGCGCGCCTTCCGGGGTACTACCCAACACCAAACACAACAAAGCAGCGGCGTGACCGCTGTTTCCCAACCGAACAATTCCACGAACGGTATGGCCCTATGAAGACCCAACGAAAAGCCTATCTTTTGGGCGGTGGCATAGGATCCCTGGCCGCTGCAGCCTTCATGGTTCGCGACGCCGGATGGTCCGGCGAGAACATCTCGATCCTCGAAGCATCGCCCCTGCTGGGCGGAAGCCTCGATGGCGCGGGCGACCCTGCGACCGGGTATTCGCTGCGCGGAGGGCGCATGCTGACCACTGACAATTACGAATGCACCTGGGACCTGTACAAATCGATTCCCTCGCTGGCCCACCCGGGAAAGACCGTCTTTGACGAAACCGTCGAATTCAACCAGAGGCACAAGGCGCATTCGATGGCGAGGCTGGTCGACCGGCGTCGCGCCAAAGTCCCTGTCACGTCAATGGGGTTCTCGATGCAGGACCGCATGGAGTTGCTCAAACTCAGCAGCGCCGACGAAGTAGATATGGCCGCAAGCTGCATTACCGACTGGCTTTCGCCTGGGTTCTTCGAGACCGAGTTCTGGTTCATGTGGGCAACCACCTTCGCTTTCCAGCCCTGGCATAGCGCGGTGGAATTCAAGCGCTACCTGCATCGCTTCATGCTCGAGTTCTCCCGCATTGAAACGCTGGCTGGCGTCAAGCGGACCGTCTACAACCAGTACGACTCATTGGTGCGGCCCTTGCAGGCCTGGCTGAACGCCAAAGGCGTCCAGGTCATCACCGGTTGCAAGGTGACCGATCTCGACCATCAGACCGACGCCGACGGCAGGTTCACCGTGACCGGTATCCATTGTCTGCGGCAGGGCAAGCGCGAAGTGCTTGCGGTGGACCACGGTGACCTGGTGTTCATGCAAAACGGCTCTATGACCGACTCCTCCAGCCTGGGATCGATGACGAAGGCACCCGCCATGCTGACCAAGGCCGACAGCGGGGGTTGGACACTGTGGGAGAAACTGGCGCAGGGTCGGCCCGAGTTCGGCAACCCGGCAGCCTTCAACAGTTGCATCGCGCAGTCGTGCTGGGAGTCGTTCACCGTCACGTTGAAGACCCCCGCCTTCTTCGACAGCATGACGCGCTTTAGCGGCAACGAGGCGGGCACAGGCGGGCTGGTGACTTTCAAGGACTCGAACTGGCTGATGTCGATCGTGCTGGCACATCAGCCTCACTTCGCCAATCAACCGGCCGACGTGAACGTGTTCTGGGGCTATGCGCTGTTACCGGACCGTATCGGCGATTTCGTTGCCAAGCCGATGGCCGAGTGCAACGGCGCCGAAAACCTGCAGGAGCTCCGTGGTCACCTGCGCTACGATCCGGAGACGTTTGCGACGGCCAACTGTATCCCTTGCCGCATGCCCTACATCACCAGTATGTTCATGCCACGAATGTTCTCCGACAGGCCGCTGCCGGTGCCTCGCGGCTCGAAGAATTTTGCGTTCATCAGCCAGTTCGTCGAGATTGCGGATGACGTCGTCTTCACCGTGGAGTATTCGGTGCGGGCGGCGCAGATGGCGGTCTACGAGTTGCTGGGGGTCGAACGCAAGATCCCGCCCATCACGCCGCACGACAAGTCACTGAGAACGCAGTTCGAGGCGCTGATCAAGGCTTTCAAGTGATCGTCGCGTCCGCAGGAAGAACCCAATTTCACCAGCGCTGCCAGACACGCCATCGCGTTTTTCCAAGACTCGTCATAACCCGCGTTTGTTTCCTGTGGCGATCACCTGTTGTGGTTGGAGCGCTGCCGGGACCCACAGCGCGGCAAATGGCCGCTCCGTCAAGAAGGTACAGAGCAAGGTTGGCGAGATGGCACTGGAAGTTCGGGACAGAGATGGAGTCGCTACGGACCGCTACGCCGGAGGTGTTGTCCCGTGCTCGATGTAGTGGGCGCCGAGAGCCGCGTACCGCACATGTAGAATAGTCTACTTGAAAGACAGGGCAAACTACCTGACCCGAATGGCACTGACTTAAGGATAACGTATTGATTTAAAGACAAAAAAGCTGATCCAATAGCAGGATGTTTTCTCGCCAAAGATTGCACCTCCACCAAAGGATCAGCTCCCATGCATGCTAAACACAACCGACGCCAACT
>JANPDE010000349.1:0-10361 GCA_031431315.1 Haliea sp. | reverse complement strand
GTAATCGGTGAACAACATCCCCTCTTTGGCGAGTTTATCGAGGTTAGGCGTTCGTCCGGCCATCATGCCGCGATGGTAGGCGCCGATATTCCACATGCCAATGTCGTCACCCATGATGACGACGATGTTCGGTTTTTCACTCGCTGCCAGTGCAAGGCCAGGCAGCGCTATCAACAGAGCCGCACCAGCAAGCCATTTCTTGAATCTAGTGTTCATATATTGATCTCACGATAAGCCAAAGTATTAAGCGCTCCATGGGCCGGATCGCCTTGCGACATCTCTAATCTCTTAAGTGGAACTAACTTGATTGAGAAACAGGGCCAGCCAACACTAGCAGCGAGGTGGTATTCGTGCAAATATGTCGAAAGTATTAAATCCATAACCTCAGCATTATGATCATCACTGAAACTCGCTTGAAACATCTCCTTAGCGTGGCCAAACACAAACATTTCAGCCTCGCCGCCGAATCGCTGAAAATTTCACAACCGGCGCTCTCAAAAAGCATCCAGGGACTCGAAACCGCACTGGGTGTCAAACTGCTGGATCGTGACCGCAGCGGTGTGGTACTGACTTCGTTCGGTGAATTGGTTTTGCAGCATGGTCACAATCTCCTGCATAGACAGGATGAAATGCTCCGGGAAATAAGTCTGCTCGCCAACCTGGAAATCGGTCTGGTGAGGGCCATGTTGGGGCCGTACCCCAGTATCGTGTCAGGCTATCCTGCAGCTGCCCGTTTGCTGGTGAAGCACCCCGGCTTAAGTCTCTCACTGGAAATCCAGGCCTGGCGGGACGTCATCTACTCAGTACTGGATGAACAGCTGGATTTTGGTGTCGCAGAGATAAGCAACTGGGAAACAGATCCGCGTTTGGAATGTGAAGTTCTAGGGCAGCATTGCGGTCGGGCCTTCTGTCGTCCAGGGCACCCGATCCTTAACAAGGGTCCCAGAACTCTCGCGCATCTATCTGCTCATCCATGGGCGACTACACGGATTCCTGGGCGAGTTGCCAACAGCTTTCCACCTGGAGCATCTCCCGCCGGTCGCATCGATCCATTGAATGGTGATTTTGTGCCTGCGATCGAGCTCAATGTTCCCATGAATCTGGCATTGTTCGTAGCCGAAACAGATGTACTGGCCTTCGCCAGTCTGGCGTTTATGGAATCGGAGTTGGCTGCGGGCGCTGTAGTTCCCGTGCCCGGATTCAGCTTTAACACCCGATACGGCTTTGTTCACCTGAAGACGCGCTCGCTCTCCCCCGCTGCGCTGGCTTATATGGCGGAAATTCGAGCGGTGGAAGCGGAGTTCGTGCTACGCGAAGAAATCCTGACTACGCGCTACAGGAGTCTTTTGGAATAACAACTACCAGAATTTTAATATTCTGCGCCATCCCCACCCACGCCTGTCCCTGGCGAATTCCCAATTCAAACCGCAATTTGGAGTAAAATGAATCCTTAACTCGAAGGCCGCTTCTAGGCGAAGACGGGATTTCCCGCTCGTGCCCAATGGATGACCGCTACCGGAAAAGCGGCCATCGGAGCATCACCTGATCGTGAACGGCCTCTCGAATCAGTTATGAGTGAATACACCGTGAGCGCTCGCAATGTGTTGCGGCAACGCGGCGTCTACCTGATGCCACCTGCATGCGGGGGCGGCTGTTTCTCCCACAAGGGCACATATCGTTCCAGCTGTACCGCCAGTTGCAATAGCGGCGCAGTGGTTAGCCGGGTTCCCTCTTCCATATCCAACTCATCCACGGTGCAGCCAATCGAGGAACTCGCACTATAGCTGCAGAGCTTCACCGTCGGCGGAGAAACATTTACTTTGATTTGCCGGGGGCGGCGTGCAGTGATTCGAAGTAGCTTTTCAGGGTAGTGGTCCCGCGTTTGGGCCCCACGCCATCAATTTCTCCGGCGGTGACGATAATATTGCTGCCCTCGCCTACCAGGAGCGATCGACCCTTGCTGGCCATAGCGTAGAGCGCGCCCATATCGGAAAAGTAACCGCAGGGCCGGACAATTCGATACTCCAGCCCGGATTGTTTGAGGTCTGCGACAACTTTCTCATGCGCGCGCGTAATAGCCAGGTGCATAATGTTCTCGGCGCCCTGCATGGAGACATACACGAAGCGACTGACAGTTGAGCCACGGCACAGGTCGATCAGGTTGCGGTTGCACTGGTAATCAACCTGCTCAAACGTCAGGCCGTCGCGCTGGCGCGAAATGCCCACCGAGGAATAAACCATATCGATGCCATCCATCACACCAGCCAGCGTCTCGGGCTTGGAAATCTCCCCGATAAAAATGTCGTCAATGTCAACCGCTGACAGCGCAGGGGCAGTGAAGGGGCCCGGCTCGAACAGTTTCTGTTTACTGCGGGACAGCACCCTCACCCAGTAGCCCCGTTCCTTGAAGGCTTTAACCGCGTATTTGCCGAGATAGCCGGTGGCGCCCGCAATCAGCACACGTTTAGTCTTATGATCAGGCATATAAATTTCAGCTCCTCTGATGGATAGCGATTATGTTCAATCCAGTCGCGCGCCGCCGTCGACATTTATCGTCTGGCCTGTCACGTAGCTGGCATCGGATGAACACATAAACGACACCACAGAGGCTAGCTCTGCAACCTTGCCCTGGCGGCCCATGGGAATGAAATTCTCCAGCTGTTGCCGGAACGAGCCATCTGGAAGCTGGCATTTCTGCATGGCCCTGGCAATTGTGCCGTCCATCATGTCGGTTAGGAAGATTGGTATCCAGCGTCATTCCCGCTCAAATGACACTATCACCTCTTTCCACAGTTCTGCGTGGGCGATTAACCCTCGCTCTGAAAAGTGGCAGTAGTCGAAGCGATCTCTCATATCAGATAGAGTGTCAGTGTCAGGGCCCGGGTGAACGCCCACGATTTGTTCCGGCAAGGCGCGTTGGGCTGATCGTATGGTGTCGCTGCCGAGGTTGTTGCAGATACTGGCAACTGCTGGAAATACCGGCGCAGTAATTCCGTAATCGCGCAGGGCTTTTACCAGATCGGCAAACATCCTGATGTAGTCGCTCGATGAAGTGCCGTCGCGCGCATCGTCCTCACCCTGGTGCCAGAGCACGTGGGTTGGCTCAATGCCGGCGATTTTTAACTGCTGTGCTGCGAACTGCACACGCGGATGCAGCCTGCCGCCCACTGTCCACTCGTGCAGGGCGGTGCCACCGATACCAAATGGGACGATCAGTACGCGGTCGAAAGCACCACTGGCAACCAACTGGTCACCGAGGCGACCCCAAACCGAACCGCCATCTCCATCCGCACCGAACAAGGGGTCGATGCCGGGGTAGCATTTGCCGTCGTGTATATTGAAGTTGAGGACATTCCCTGTGGCTGTGTAGCGAGTTTCACCGAAGTTGGCACTATTGGATTGCCCGAAGGTCAAGAGAATGGCGTTGCGGGGATTGCCTGACGTAAAGGGCTCACAGGAAACGACCCTCCGGTCAGCGCTTGCCACACCGCAGGTGGTCACATCCTCGACATCGCAGTAAACCTGTCGCAGCGGCAGGGCAAGGGTCAGCGCCCAATCGCTGTAGGGTTTCACCAAACTCGGCCGGTACTTGCCGGCGATGGCGCCCATGCCGAATACCAGTAAGATGCCGGGGATTAGGACAGCGATAACCAGGGTGGTTAGCAGAACACAGTTGCGGCTGTTCACGTGCTGTCTCGCAGGATGTTTGGCTCATGGAGGAAAAGCAGCGTGCCACGCCCCAACGCGAAATGCTACTACCGATTACTCAGCGCAGGTGAGTCCGCGCGATTGGTCGAGGTAGTAAGCTATTGCGGAATGAATCTGCTATGTTGAGATTCACTCCGAGGCGCTGCGAGCAAAGAGCACCATGAAGAAAATAGTATTGACCCTGTTAGCCGGTATTGTGTTGCTCAGTGGTTGCAGTGGGAAATCGAAGGAGCTTACGGTTCCTCCCGCGCGTGCAGGGCTGGCAGCGCCCGCAAACCTTGCCTGGTGGAGCCGTGCAGGTATTGACGCCTATATGCGTTACTCGGTATGGCGTGGATCCAAATCAGGATTCATAGCCTTGTTCGCGCGCGACGGTATCCCGGTCTATAGCAATGTAGCGGGCTGGAAAGACATGGCCTCCGGTGCGCCCATGACCATGGATACAACTGTGCGTATCGCCTCCATGACCAAGCCCATCACCGCCGTGGCAGCCATGATTCTGGTGGAAGAGGGCAACCTTGGGCTGGAAGACCCGGTGGCGGACTATCTTCCGGAATTTGCACACTTGCGTGTTGCCAACAGCGAGGTGCCCAACGCCGATGGTTCCTTTACCACAGTGCCCGCCACTACACCGCTGACAGTAAGGCACTTGCTAACGTTTACATCCGGGCTGGGACCGGGACGCGAAAACAATTCGGCCCTGAAGAAATACTGGGAAAGTCACGGTATCTATGAACAGCCAGCAGGCGATCTCGGAGACCGCGTGACGGCGCTGACACCACTGCCGCTGTTTGAAGAGCCCGGCACTCGCTGGCGCTATGGGTATTCGCTGGATGTCATGGCGCGGATTATCGAGAAGGTGAGTGGCGAGAGTATCAGCTCCTTTATGCAGGCACGCATTCTGCAGCCGCTGGGAATGAACGATACCCGTTATCTCCCGCCCAGTTCTGATCGCGCTGGCCTGGCATCCGTCTATACCCAGGACAAGGACGGCGAGTTGATCGATGCGCCCCTGCCCTACGATACAGACTGGACCCCGGGCGGCGGTGGCTTGGTGTCGACCGCCGCAGACTACATGCGCTTTGCATTGATGCTGTGGAATGGCGGAGAGTACCAGGGCGTGCGGATACTGCAACAGGCTACAGTGGATAAGATGCGTCACCTGGAAGTACCGGGTGGCGTGCTGGCGGAAGAAGACATTGAGGGGCTGGGTTGGGGCCTGGGTATGGCGGTAGTGGCGGATGCGGATGCCACCCTTACACCGGATCGAAACGGGGATTTCTGGTGGTCGGGTTATTGTGGCACGGTGTTTTTTGTCAGTCCCGAAACCGGGTTGGTGGGTGTCATCATGAGCCAGAATGAGCCCAGTGAATTCTCCGGTCTGCCGGTGGAGATTTTTATTATACAGGGACTGGCGTTCGCCGGATTGTGACTGCGGTGGTTGGCACGGCTGTTGGTTTGGGCGTGTTGCGTGACGCCGCAGGTCATGCTTGGACAGGCGTAATATTGAACATATGGGCTCCAATGTGACCGATGTAGCTTGAGATCGGTGTTCCCGGTGCGATATCAGCGTCACCACGGCGGATCTCGCAGAAGCCGTCAGTCGCACGAACCTCGGTAATCCACTCGGGATTCCGTCCCGCGGCAACGACGAGCTGGCAGATCAACGAGCTCATTGGCATTTCGAAATCGATCTTTGCCGCGCGCGCAGTGGCGATTACCGACTTGGCGATATCTCCTTCCGGATCAACGCTTATAGCCCGCTGGACATTGAGTTCCTGCAAGTGGTTCCACGACCAGTCTTCAATGATGTAAAGTCCCCCTGGACGCAGTCTGGGAAACAACATTTCGAAAGTTGCCGTGGTGGGGGCCAACAGATGGCTGGCGTCATCGATGACCAGATCCAGGGCCTGGTCTTTAAAAGCGGCATCGACAAGACGTGGCACTTCGACACGGTCGGATTGGTCTACTCCCCAATGAATCGCAACTCGTCCCTCGGGATCGTGCCGCACGAGGAAGTCCATCACCCGCGCGACGGGTTGTTTGGACAATTCAAAGGCCAGCAGGGTCTGCGGTCGGAGGAGTTTGGTAAAGAAGGAGGTACTGCCACCCTGGTCGACACCGACTTCTACCATCTTGCAATGCTCGAACTCATCAACCAAAGCGAGATAGCGATTGGTGAAGTCACGATTTTTTCTCAAACAAATCCAGTTCGGATTGGTTGGATTGCGCTTCAATGGCCGGAGTTCAAACGTAGTGCCGTCGATGATCTCGATATCTGGCGTATTATCCATGCGATGAAGCAACTACATCAGGTTTGTATGGCCCAGAGGGGTGCATATCGTTCCAATTCAACTCAGGGTGTTCTGTCCGAGGTAGATCAAGCGATTTTTTGATTTTTAAGCGACTCGAGTTTACCCTCGCGGATGAATAGAAACAGCGGAAACGCAAAGGCAAAGGCGACGCCAAACGCCAGCAGGATGAAGATCCAGAAGTATCGCAACCCGATGCGCTTGGACTCGAAGTAAATCCACAACAGTCCTGCCAGGCAGGCGATAGTGAGATCCCAGGTCAGGGATTTGGCAGCGGAGTTGCTCGCGCCCGCCGCCATGAATGTGCCGAGGTCAAAGTGTCCTCCGGACTCGTCAATAAATTGCAAATTGTAGTACCAGGTCATGATTAGGCCGGCGAGGGCCAGCGCAAGGTAGAGAATTCTTGGGACACTCATACGGTTGAATTCCTTTATTGCCAGTGATGAGTGGTCTACCAGCCGGTGATCTGATGACCATTTCGACCAAGGCCACAGCTACCATCAGCCTGCTGTAGGATCGATGCAGCACTGGCCGTGTCCGGCGCATCCTGGAATTGCGCTAGCCCTGCATGGAATTGCTCCGAGGCCGCAGTCTGGTCCAGTGCGCCTGATCGGATGACGTAGTTCCAGGCCAACCAAAGGTCTGTCCTGGACATGCCGCTCACCTGTTTGGACCCCAGGCCACCGACCACAAACCCTTTGCAGTATTCCGGTACTTGCCCAGCTGCCGTGGCCTGCCAGGGCCAGTCAAGTGCGCTGGCTCTGGCAGTGGACAGTGTCAGTGCCAGGATTAACAGGGTAAGTGCTCGGGTCATTGGAGTGTCCTGAGGTGCGTCAATTCAACTAGCGGCGATGCGCCCCGGTGGCATCGGGGAAATCCCCCACTTCGTGAGGCATCTGGGCGTCCGAATCCCCCACTTCATGGGGCATCTGCGAATCGGAGTCTCCAACTTCACGCGGCATCTCGTATCCCGGGTCTCCAACTGCACCCGGCTCTGCGGCCTCCCTGCGGTCTATTGCCCGCTGACGCGCCAATTCGTCATCGTAAACGCCATCATCGTAATCATCATTATCGTTGCCATCATGGACGATAACCGTATTGTTCTCTTGCACAGGCGCCTGCTCGACAACCTCCGTGTCGGGTTGTGACTGTGCCTGCGATTCAGGTTGCGGAGGATTGATGAGATTGGTCTCTGGCAGGTCCACTTCTTCGGCACCTTCCGCAGCGGGGGAGTCGGTGAATTCCGGATTGCCCTCGGCATCCGTGGTTTCGTAGACTTGCGCCCAGGCGGTATTGTGGAAGGCCAATGCCACCACGCAGGCAGTAACGATTTTGAGGTATCTCATGGCCATCTCCTGTCTTTTTACGATAGTAGTGTATTTTTCCCTATAGTGACAGATGTGACGCTCCCGGCGGTGACCGCTTTAATCAGCCGTGTCCGCATCGCGCAGACGTTGCTTGCGGCTCTCTTCCTCGGCCAGGGCGGCCTTGATCTCCAACATCACAGCGTCAACGTTCGCTGTATGGGTGTCTATCTCGGCGTAGCCGGTCAGTTTCAGGTCGGGGTGCAACGCCCCGTCCTCGTACAGTGTCCAGATTTCCTGGGAATAACGGCTGTTAAGCACCTCGGGGGCGAAGAGTCCGTAATAGTCAGTCATGTTTTTTACATCCCGTTCCAGCATGGCGCGGGCGTTATTATTCGCCGCGGCGTCAACGGCCTGCGGCAGATCGATAATGACGGGCCCGTTTTCATCAACCAGCACGTTGAATTCGGACAAATCGCCGTGTACCAGTCCCGCGCACAGCATGCGCATCACATAATGCATGACCTGTGCATGGTCCTCACGGGCTTGCTCCGCTGACATGGTGACTTCGTTCAGGCGCGGTGCTACATCACCCTTTTCGTCGGTGATCAATTCCATTAACAGCACACCATCGAAGCAACCGTAAGGTTCCGGTACACGTACTCCCGCACGAGCCAGGCGATAGAGCGCATCGACTTCGGCGTTTTGCCAGGCGTCCTCCTGCTGCTTGCGCCCGAATTTTGAGCCCTTCTCGATGGCCCTGGCCCGTCGAGTGTTGCGCTCCTTGCGGCCCTCGGTATATTGCGCGGCTTTCTTGAAGCTGCGCTTGAGAGAGTCCTTATAGATCTTGGCACAGCGAACTTTGGAGCCGCAACGCACTATATAGACGTCGGCTTCCTTGCCGCTCATCAGCGGGCGTAGCACCTCATCCACCAGGCCATCATCGACCAGTGGCTGCAAGCGGCTGGGAATTTTCACTACTAGCGTCGCTCCGCAATAAACACAGGGATCTTGCGTGTGGTTTTTGCCTGGTACTCGTCGTAGTGAGGGTAAGCTGCCACTCCGGCCGCCCACAATTTGGCTCGCTCCCGCTCATCGGTGACCTCGCGGGCGCGCATGTCGAACACCTCGGTCTTGTCGCGTATCTGTATATCCGGGTGGGCCCTTAAGTTGTACACCCAGACCGGATTCTTGGGTTGGCCGCCCATTGAGCCGATCAGCACGTAATTGCCATCGACTTCGACCCGCATCAGGGGGATTTTGCGAATTCCCCCGGTTTTATTGCCGGTATGCGTCACCAGGATGCAGGGCATGCCGGTGTCCAGCAGGGTGTTGCCCTGGGTGCCGCCGCTGCTTTCGTACAACTCGACTTGCTCGCGCACCCAGTCCAGGGTGGGAGGGATATAGTCAGCCATGGAATCTCTCCTCGCAATGTCGTTTTGGTATAACACGAAGGCCCCCAGTCTGGCCGGGAGCGACTTACTTCTTTGCTGCTAGTGCATCGGGATGTACTATGCCTTAAAACAGCCCGTCAGACGCAAAAATATTACCGCATCAAGCAGGAGAATGTCGTGCAGGAAGCTAAAAGAATTGCACTTTTAATCGATTGCGACAATGTCAGCCACACCGCTATCGAAGGTGTGCTGGAAGAACTGGCAAAACACGGGACCGTCAATGTCCGCCACGCCCATGGCGACTGGAACAACCCCTCGCTGTCCGGCTGGGCCAGTAAATTGCACCCTCATGCCATCAGGCCTATGCAGCAGTTTGCCTATACCAAGGGCAAAAATGCGACTGATTCCGCGATGATTATCGATGCTATGGATCTACTGTACAGCAAGAACGTGGATGCATTTGCGCTGATGACCAGCGACAGTGATTTCACCCCGCTGGTACTGCGCATCCTGGAAAGCGGTTTTCCGGTCTATGGCTTTGGCGAGAAGAAGACACCACAACCGTTCGTCGACTCCTGCTCTCCCTTTATCTATATCGAAAATCTGGTCACCAGTGGAGCAGGCGAAGCGGAGAGCGATACACCTCCGGCAAGGAAAACCAAGGCGCAGTTGCGGCAAAATGCAGCGCTGGTGAAGCTGTTGCGGACAGCCGTGGAACAGGCGTCAGGTGATGATGGCTGGGCGCACATGGGTCAAGTGGCCAGTTATATATCCAACAATAACAGCTCATTCTCCTCGATCAACTACGGCTATGCGAGAATCAGTGAACTCATAAAAGCGACCGAGCTCTTTAAAATTGAAATGAGAAATGGCACCGCCATGTACATCAAGGACTTCCGCAATTGAACCACCTGAACGGGTCACGGTCTTATGCGTGGTATGCTGTCACCATTCACCCAGAGAAGGTAGAGCGTGGAAACTATCCAGATTGATGAACCTCTCAACGTCTTTGGCGAAACATTATTACCGTGCAGTGATGATCCTCTAACGGGCTTTTTGCGCGACGGGTGCTGTAACACCAATGACCAGGATGTCGGGTCCCATACGGTGTGTATCCAGGTTACGGAAGCATTCCTGCAATACTCCCGCTTTGCCGGAAATGATCTCAGCACCCCCATGCCCGAGTACGGGTTTCCAGGACTTAAATCCGGAGATCGCTGGTGCCTCTGCGCTCCGCGCTGGCTGCAGGCCCACGAGCAAAAAATGGCGCCCAAGGTGTTTCTCACCCGCACGCATAAGCGCGCCCTTGAAACGGTTCCGCTGGAAGTGCTGCGCAAATATGCAGCCGACCTGAACTGATCACGCACCCGCAATATTGTTAAAAGGAGAATCTATGTTGGCTGTGCCACTGCCTACGGTGGAACTCAATCCCCAAAGCGCGCCGGTCGCGGTCGTCATCTGGCTGCATGGCCTGGGCGCGGACGGGCACGATTTTGAGCCCATCGTGCCGCAGCTGCGGCTACCGACTGATCTGCCCGTGCGCTTCGTGTTTCCCCACGCGCCGGAATTAGCGATCACCGCCTTTGGTGGACAGCGCGCGCGGGCGTGGTTTGATTTTGATCCCAGCGGCGGCGGCGCCGATT
>JANPDE010000348.1:0-2693 GCA_031431315.1 Haliea sp. | reverse complement strand
CTGCAGCTCACCCTCCAATACTGTTTCGCACGCTGGGGCACGTACCAGGTACTGCGCCCCGCGCTGTTCCACTTCGACGCTGTGATCCTGCTGGTGGCAGTGCAGGGTGAGCCGGTGCATGTGCGGCTCGTTGAGGCGCCACGCATTGTTGAGCTGCCAGGGTGAGTAGGGATCTATGGGGGACAGCGACCGGGTTTGCCGCAGTTTGTGCAGCAACAGGGCGAGCGCGGCCAGTGGCAACTCGCGCTCCAGGTCCTGGCTTTGTTCATGGAATATCAGGTCGCGGTGCTCGTCGATAAATCCCGTGTGCAGTTTGGCGTCGATGAACGGCCGGCAGGTCGCCAGGTTGTAGAGGAAATCGAGATTGGTGACCGTGCCGCTGATGCGGTATTCCGACAGGGCAGTGCCCAGCCGGTGCAGGGCGCGCTCTCGCGATTCATCCCAGACGATCAATTTGGCAATCATCGGGTCATAGTACACACTGATCTCGTCGCCCTGGCACACGCCGGTATCCACCCGCACATGACGGGACTCGTCCGGCGGCCGCAAATAATCCAACGTGCCGGTGGCCGGAAGGAAGCCATTGTCCGGGTCCTCGGCATACACCCGCGCTTCGAAAGCGTGGCCGCGAATGTGCACAGCCTCCTGCGTCAGCGGCAGAATTTCGCCGCAGGCCACCCGCAGTTGCCACTCCACCAGGTCCAGCCCGGTAATCATCTCGGTGACCGGGTGCTCCACCTGCAGCCGGGTGTTCATCTCCATGAAATAGAAACCGCCATGCTCCTCCAGCAGGAATTCCACGGTACCGGCGCCACGGTAGTCAATGGCACGAGCCGCCCTGACCGCGGCCTCGCCCATTTCCCGGCGCAGTTCTTCCGTCATGCCCGGAGCAGGGGCTTCTTCGATCACCTTTTGGTGGCGGCGCTGCACTGAGCAGTCGCGCTCCGCCAGATAGATGCCATTGCCCAGGTGATCGAAAAACACCTGGACTTCCACGTGCCGGGCTTTGCCGAGATATCTTTCCACCAGCATCCGGTCGTCGCCGAAACTGGCCAGGGCTTCGCGCCTGGCGGCGGCCAGCGCGGTATCGAATTCTTGCGCGGACCAGACCTGGCGCATGCCTTTGCCGCCACCGCCGGCGGTGGCTTTGAGTAGCACCGGGTAGCCCATCCTGTCAGCCGCGGCCCGCAGCACGTCGGGATCCTGGTCATCTCCGTGATAGCCCGGTACCAGCGGCACCCCGGCCTGTTCCATGATGCGCTTGGCTGCGGACTTACTGCCCATGGCGGTGATCGCCGCACTGTCCGGTCCGATAAACACCACACCCTGCGCGGCGCAGGCCGCCGCAAAGCCGGCATTTTCAGAGAGGAAACCGTAGCCGGGATGGATGGCGTCGGCCTCAGTAGTGTGTGCAGCGGCGAGGATGCGTTCACCCAACAGGTAGGATTCGCGCGCCGGCGCCGACCCGATGTGGATGGCCTCATCCGCCAGCCTGACGTGTAGCGCGCCTCGATCCGCATCCGAGTAGACCGCCACCGTGGCCACCCCCATACGTCGCGCAGTCTTGATGATGCGGCAGGCAATTTCACCGCGATTGGCAATGAGGATCTTGTTAAACATGCGCAACTACCTTGCAGTTACATCCTGAATACGCCAAATGTCGACTCCTCTACTGGTGCGTTCAACGCCGCCGAAATACACAGCCCCAAAACCGTGCGCGTATCCGCCGGATCGATCACGCCGTCATCCCATAGTCGTGCTGATGCGTAGTAGGGGTGGCCCTGCTTCTCATACAAGTCTGTGATCGGCTGCTTGAAGGCGGCTTCTTCAGCGGCGCTCATTTGTGCGCCATCGCGCGCCAGCTGTTCCTGTTTTACCGTGGCCAACACGCCTGCCGCCTGCTCGCCACCCATCACTGAGATGCGAGCATTGGGCCACATGAACAGAAAACGCGGATCATAGGCCCGTCCGCACATGGCGTAATTTCCTGCACCGAAGGACCCGCCTACCATCACCGTAAACTTGGGCACCCTGGCGCAGGCCACAGCGTGCACCATTTTCGCCCCGTGACGGGCGATGCCACCGGCTTCATACTGCCTGCCCACCATAAAGCCGGTGATATTCTGCAGGAACACCAATGGAATCTTGCGCTGGGCGCACAGGGTGACAAAGTGGGCGCCTTTCACGGCGGACTCGCTGAACAGGATACCGTTGTTGGCCACGATACCCACCGGGTAGCCGTGGATACGGGCGAAGCCACATACCAGGGTCTCGCCAAACAACGCTTTGAATTCGTCAAATTCCGAACCGTCCACCACCCGCGCGATCACCTCGCGCACATCGTAGGGTAGTTTGGTATCGGCAGGAATCACGCCGTAGAGTTCTTGCGCGGGGTACAGTGGCGCGACGGTGGGGCGCAGATCCATGGCAACGGGCTTAACGCGATTGAGGCGGCTGACAGCGCGGCGAACTAATTCCAGCGCATGGTGATCATTATTGGCGTAATGGTCGGTGACGCCAGAGGTACGACAGTGCACATCGGCGCCGCCGAGTTCCTCGGCTGTCACAATCTCGCCGGTAGCGGCTTTCACCAGCGGTGGGCCACCCAGAAAGATAGTCCCCTGGTTTTTGACGATGATGGATTCGTCTGCCATCGCCGGGAGGTAAGCGCCACCGGCCGTGCAGGATCCCAG
>JANPDE010000347.1:0-2346 GCA_031431315.1 Haliea sp. | reverse complement strand
GTTTTTCGACATCACCTCATCACCCCTTCACGGGATTCAGGTATGCTGCGTTGCAGGTTTCTCGTTCTAAGTACCGGACCGGTAGCACGATGACGCAACTCGAAGTAGTCGAAGTGGATGCCACCGGGCTGGCCTGCCCCATGCCCCTGCTCAAAGCGAAGCGCGCATTGAATACTATGCAGGCCGGCCAGCGTTTGCGGGTGCTGGCAACCGACCAGGGGTCGGTTCGGGACTTTCAGGTCTTTGCCGAACAATCGGGTCATCGCCTCCTTGAGAGCGCCGAAGTGAATGGAGTGTACCGATACCTGATTCAAAAAAGTGGCTAGGGAAGAGGCGGCGCCGCGGCTGGAGACTGTCGGGAATTTCAATCCCGTAACCTTGCTATGGACGTGGCTTCCAATTGCACTGCTCGCAAGCCTGCCGTATATCGCAAGTAGTATTTTTTCTCCCGCCAGCTTCATGTTGGAAATCGAAGCGGACGTTTCCGACGGACAGGCATTGCAAATATATTTGGACAATGATGTCAGCTTCAGTCCGTCGCTACCTGTCGTCCCCGGTCAAGTCCATAAGTATCAATTTAGAAATATTCCCGCGTCGACGACGGCATTGCGTATTGATCCGGGCGAGCGGCCTGGTAGCCGTATTCGCTTGCTGGCGGCACGGACATTTCGCAACCAGGAATTGGTAAAGGAAGTCATTTTTAACCAGGACGCCAGCTTTCGGTGCTGGAACTGTGACGCCCTGGAACCGTCAGCCGACTCGACCAGTTTCATTGCCGCCAGCAATGATCCGATCTATTACGGGGAATTTGTTTTTCAAGCCAAAAGGTCCGACCGGATCTGGGCGCGACTTGGCGGCCAGCTGAGCACCGCATATTTAATGATGGCCATCGCCTGTGGCTTGATCCTGCTGCTGGTGCCAATGTCACCACGCCGATTTTCCAACTGGATACCGGGAATACCACTCCTGTTATTGCCCGCCTTTGTACACTTCTTGTCCTTATTCAGCAGTTTTTTACAAACCCTTATCGTCACTGCACCCGATTATTCCCGGGCAGTCGGGTATTCCACGTTCATTGGACGACCCAAACAGGATGAGACGTACATTCTCCTGATTCTGGTCACGGTTGCCGTTCTGTTGTCTACCTTGTGTTTCATGCTGGTAAAAAAAATCTGCAAGCGTGACGCATTGCCGCAGATAGCATTGCCCGTTGCGACATTGCACAGGGGCCATAATATTTTCCTCGGCGCTGTGCTCGCGGGAATAGCGCTGATAAATTTCCCACCTCTGGGAAGCACGCTTAACGCGCTGGCACAGTGGAAGCATCCCGCGAACTGGGACGCGCAGTGCCTTGGTGCATGGCGCTACGCCATGACCAAAGAGCTGCTTCCCTATCACGATTTCTGGTTCCCCTACGGCGGCGCGTGGAAAACCAATGGGCCGTTTATCGCCGATCAATTCCGGTTCTTTGTGCACTGTTTCATCACTTACGGCAGTTTTTTTGTGCTGCTATTCATTCTTTCCGGCGCCCGGATCATTGCGACGCTGCTCTTTACCGCCCTGCTCTGGTGGGGCGTACAGGACGGATATCTGTCGTCCTTGTCCCGCTACCTGTTGTCCGCCAACGTGCTGCTGTTTTACCTGGTGTTGCTCCGGCAGCACGTTTCCCACTGGGCGCCCTATGTTCTGTTCGGCCTCTATGTCGCCTGGGTGTTTTCCTACGAGTCGGTGCTGGCGGTGTATGGCGGGCTGCCGGTGTTCATGTTGTTTCTGCTGCAGATCATTCAACATCACAACGCCAGGGAGTGGAGGCAATGGTTTTTTCGCGGCCATGCCATTGCGCTCGCTGCCGGCGTATTGGGCATCGGTGCGTTTTTGCTGGCACTGTATCGGGATGGGCAACTGCCGGGATTTATAGAATTTCATCGGGATTTGTCCGCCATTTCACTGATCGCGGCCGTGCCCGGGGACCTGGCCGGGTGGCTGCAGCTCAGCACTCGTGCCGATAGCCTCGTCATTGTCTCCCTGCTCTTCGGCCTGTTTTGGGGCGCGTGGTTGATTCTCTGGTACTGGAAAAAGCCCGAGCAGTGGTTGGGACTTTACCTCTTTTTATTCAGTTGCCTGAATTTCGCCATCTACTGCAAATATCTAGTTCGCCCCGACATGGAAAACCAGTTTCTGGTCGTACCGCTGATTGGGCTTTTTTTGTATATCACGGCGGTGCTTCCTGCTTTTTCATCGTCCGGCGCACACCGGCTTTTACTGCGGCTATGCGCGGTCCTGCTCGTTGTTGCGCTGTATTTTTCTCCCGTGGGCAACGTGGCGGCCAGCCTTAAGCAACGCATT
>JANPDE010000346.1:0-2955 GCA_031431315.1 Haliea sp. | reverse complement strand
CTGCGGCGGCTGTTTGAGCTGGCCTGCCGGTACTCGGGGCAGATCCTGTCCTACACCAAGATGCTCGGCCAGTTGCAGGACGCCGGCAACACAACAACGCTGGCGCATTACCTGGAATTGCTCTCGGGTGCCGGCATGGTCCGCGGCCTGCCCAAATATGCGGGAGATATGGCGCGCAGCCGCGGTTCCAGCCCCAAGTTGCAGGTACTCAATACGGCGCTGATGACGGCGGTCAGCGGCTACACGCTGGCCGAGGCGAAAGCCGACCCTGAGTACTGGGGGCGGCTGGTCGAATCCGCCGTGGGGGCGCATCTGGCCAATGCCGCCATGCGCGGCGAATGCGCGCTGCACTACTGGCGCGAACGCAACCGCGAGGTGGATTTTGTGGTGAAGACGGGGCGCACGCTGACGGCTATCGAGGTGAAAAGCGGCCGCGCGCCGCAGGCGCACGCGGGCACGGCGGCCTTTGTGCAAGCCTTCAAACCCCAGCGCACGCTGCTGGTGGGTGGCGATGGCATCGCGCTGGAAAGCTTCTTGTTGCAGCCGGTAGCGCATTGGATAAGGAAAGCGACGTGAGCGAAGCGGCCTGAGACACGCAGGCAGCTACTCCGGTCGCGTGCACATCAGGTGCTCGAACATTCCTCTGGCGGTACGGGTCTTACAGAGTGTCCGTGCAGATCAGGTGTTCGAACATCACCCTGGCCTCCTCCAGCTTGGCGAAGATCGGGTAATCGCTATTCATGGCCGAGCTGATGGTCAGCATATTGAGCGTACCCACCACCATGGCAGCGAGTATTTCCGGGGAAAATCCAGTGTTCACATAGAGCGCCGCATTGGATGAATTGTGACAGGCCCGCAGGCCGCCTCGGATGTGGCATTGTCCAGCCATCCGTTACAAGGTGGTTCGTTCAATCTTTCTGGGCGGAACTGGCATGTTGGCACAAGGCAGGGAGAGCCTGCCCCCGGTTCATGGGCATGCCCTTGGCGACGTTGCCTACGAACGCCATCAACCCGAGCAAACACTTCTCTACCAACTCGTCGAAACGCACTACCCTGCGTTGGTCAACCAACTGGCCCAGCAGGGTAAATCTCTGCCCAACCATGTCCACCGGGAATTCGAAGCCTACCTCAAGTGCGGTCGTCTCGAACACGGCTTCCTGCGGGTACGTTGTGACAACTGCCACTTCGAGCGCCTAGTGGCATTTTCCTGTAAGAAGCGGGGGTTCTGTCCCAGCTGTGGCGCGCGCAGAATGGCTGAAACCGCTGCCCTGCTGGCCGATGAGGTGTTTCCCGATGTGCCACTGCGCCAGTGGGTCATCAGTTTTCCCTTTCCCCTGCGCTTTCTGTTCGCCGCGCACCCCCAGGCAATGGGTAAGGTGCTGGGTATCATTTACCGGGCGATCTCGACCCATCTGATCCACAAGGCCGGACTACAAATCAAGGACGGTGCGACTGGGGCAGTGACGCTGATACAACGCTTCGGCTCTGCTCTTAATCTCAATATACATTTCCATATCCTGTTTCTCGATGGGGCATATGTCTATCGCGACAACAGGCCCCCTCAGTTCCAGCGCGTCAGGGCGCCGGACAAAAGCGAGCTGGAGGATCTGGTTCAGCGGATCAGTCAGCGTGCAGGCCGTTGCCTGGAACGGCTGGGCTTGCTGGAGCAGGATGCCGAGAGCGCCTGGCTGGAACTCGAACCCGCAGACGACACCGATGCCCTGCCACACATTATGGGCAGCTCCATATCCTATCGGGTTGCTGTCGGCCCCCAGCAAGGCCAAAAAGCGTTCATGATCCGCACCATCCGCCCACTGGACAGACCTGATCCCGGACTGGAGCGGGTGGCCAAGGCCAATGGCTTCTCCCTGCACGCCGGGGTGAGCTGCGAGGGACACGAGCGAAATAAACGAGAACGTCTCTGTCGGTATATTGCCCGCCCAGCCGTTGCGATTCCTCGCCTTTCACTCAGTTCCGCCGGCAAAGTGGTCTACACCCTGAAGACCCCCTACCGGGACGGCACCACGCAAGTGGCCTTAGATCGGGGCGGCCATCCGCCTGTGGATTTCATGGCCCGCCTGGCGGCATTGGTGCCAAAGCCCAGGGTCAAGATCACGGGGACGCCCAGTCCCGCTACCACGGCGTCCTTGCCTGCGCGGCCCGGCCCGAACCACCGCTGGCGTGGTGAGGTCACACCAGCCAAGCGCGGGAAAGGCGTCAAGCCTATTTCCAATGCGGAAGTCCGCACATCTACTGAACGTCATGCCGCTAGAGCCTGCCCCGCTTTATCGGGCATGACCTGGGCCCAGCGACTCAAGCGAGTTTTCAATATCGACATTGAGATTTGCAGCCGCTGCGGTGGTTCCGTCAGGGTCATTGTCGAAGCGTCGAACCGGTGCATTGAGGATCAGGACATCATCGATCAAATACTGGCTCACCTTCGTCAGGCAGAACAGGGAAGACCGACCCCGCCATTGCTGGTGCCACCGACCAGAGCACCACCACCTGGGACATTGCCGCTTTTCGCTGGGAGGGGAGCGCGGTAGCAGGCGCGCGGTAGCAGGCGCGCGGTAGCAGATTCCAGCCCAACAGCACTCAGCCCGCAAGGACACCACTGAAAATTCCGTGGCATGGACTGTTGCGTGCTATCGTCCAGGAATGAGCGAATATGAATGGCATTCACTGCCGCGAACAAAAATTTCAGGCCAATAGGCGGGAATTTGACGAATTTCTGTGGTTCAGCAACTCCCTTTGACAGCGTCGGTCAGGAAATCTACTCTTAACAGGCCTTTTATGTTTACTATACGTAAAGAATAGATAACAGTAACCGCCCCACTGACTGGTCCGCATTTGATATGGAAAATTACTCACGTGACCACCTCGCAGAAAATTTGGGGCGGGGCATGGGTGGGGTCATGGGGTGTGTTGGTGGTGTAGGCTGGGGCGCAGTTCAAC
>JANPDE010000345.1:0-8395 GCA_031431315.1 Haliea sp. | reverse complement strand
CAGCGGACATGCTCCGCGGCGAATATCTCAGCAGTTTGAGCGAGCGGGGCATGTCCGCTGCCAATCGCCGCAACGGAGCCTATAGTTATGATCCATCGACGGCTAGCGCAGTTGTGATTGGTTTGAATGAAACGCCCCCTTCAGGTGGCTCAAGGAGCCGTGTCGGTGAACCTATAGCCCTAGTCGATCAGGTGAGGCCACGGGTGCACCAGGCACTGGTGAATACTCATCTGGAAATCGACATCCAGGAAGCAGAGCGCGATGGGCTCGGAGTGACAGGTTGCTGGCAAATCACCGGCTGATCAAATCAGCGACGCCGCTGCCGTATGGCGCTGGTGGCAACATTGCCAGCGAGCACACCCGCAACCAGAGAAATACCGATGATTCCCACGCGAAACGCGATGGCGATACCATCTTCATACTGGTCGCCGACCATGGACGTGACGCTGCGAAAGCCCATAGCGCCCGGCACCAGGATCAACAGTCCAGGAACGGCGGTCACCATCGCCGTGCGGCGGTACACCCGTTCTGCGACATTGCTGCCGGCGGTGACCACAAAGGCGCCGAGAAACGCACCCAGTTCCTCGCCCATACTCGCGCCCACGAAACGCGAGGTCAGGTAGGCTCCCGCGCAGGCCAGAATAATCCAACCGGCGTCGCGCGCCGCGGCTTTGAGGAGCACGGTGAAGGCCAGAGGCGCTACCACCAGCGCTACCCATTCCGCCCACGGAGACAGTGACGCCCGCGACAGCCCCACGGATGCGTCCGGGCCCAGCAGGGTGCGCAATTCGAGTCCGAGGTGCGCGCCCAATTTGGCGCCCAGCGCCAGGCCGAATCCCAGTCCGAGGAATGTCACGATCGCGCCACTCAGGCGCGCAGTTCCGCTGGCCAGGTGGCGCGTGGAAAGCTCGGTTAGCGCGACAGTGAGTGTCAGCCCTGGCATCAGTACGATTAGCCCGGCGAGGGATGTCGCGAAGCCCGTACCTGTACCGGCAAATTCATCGACCGCAAGGGCAAGCGTGGTCACGGCAAAGGCGGTCAGAGGCTCAATCACGGGTCGCCAGGTGAGCGATGACGCTGACGCCAGCGCGATGGTCCCCGTGACGAGACCGAGCACTGCGGCTACCGCGACATCGCCGACTTCCACGTGCAGGAAGCACGCGACCGCTGACGATGCGAGTATGTAAGCGATGAGCGTCAGCCAGTCGGGCCACTGTTTGCTATCGGTCTTGAGGGCGTGTACGCGGCGTAGTCCTTCAACCGGCCCAACGCTGCTGTCGACCACGTCGCGCACAATGTCATCCAGTTGCGCGAGCTTGCCGAGGTTGGGTTCGCCGGGTTCTACGCGCAACAGATGCACGCGCTGGTCGTGGTGGCCCCCGAAGCCAACCATGATGCTGGTGGGAGTGGAGAAAAAATCGGCGTTGATCTCGAGTGCCCTGACGACAGTTTGCATGGCGACTTCCAGGTGATGCGCCGGTGTCCCGTATTCATGCAGGGCGCGTGCCAGTTCGAGTACGAAGCTGGTAGTAGCGCTTTGAGAATCGTCAGTCGCAGTCGCCAATGCTGAGTCCAACGCAGTGTCGGGCGTAAGTATAGTGTTCTCCCTCATTGTCGCAGTGGCTTCTGTCAGCGCTCGCAAAATCAGCGCTGATTGCTTGCGTAATACTAGCAATTCGCGGCCGATTAAAGTACGGAAAATCGACTGGACACCCCCTTAATCTTTCCTATACTTTCATCTTGTAGTAGTGGCAACCAATTGCGAGTTGACTTTCGCTTATTAGGGGAACCAATATGAACGACAATCTACTCGCTCTCGTCCAACAAGCCCTCGGCGGTGATTTCTCCAAATTCGCCAGCGAGTTCCTTGGCGAATCGCAGGGCTCGACCCAATCAGCGTTGGGCTTGTTAGTGCCGGTGGTGCTTGGCAGCGTCGCGCAACAGGGCGCCACGGCTCAAGGCGCAACCTCCCTCATGTCACTCATTAATGGCGCCAATGTTGACGTCGGCGCGCTGAGTAACTTCGACAGACTGTTCGGCGGTGGCGGTGCTGGAGTGGATGCGCTGATGAAGGCCGGCACGGGCGGTCTGGTGGCAAGTTTGTTTGGCGACAAGGGTGGCGCACTCGCGAATGCATTGTCTTCATCCAGTGGCATCAAGGCAGGGTCGGCGACAAACCTGTTGGCGGTGTTGGTTCCGCTGATCCTGGCGTTTTTAAAGAAGTTTGTTGGTGCCAGGGGGCTGAATGCGAGTTCCCTGTCATCGCTGCTCGCCACCCAAGGCCCGAATCTGAAGGATTCGCTGGATAGCCGCCTGACCGGTGCACTCGGTTACTCTGGCCCCGCTGCGTTTCTGGGCGGGTTGGGCAACCAGGCCTCCAGTGTGGCCACAAGCGCCGCGGTGGGCGGTGCTGCCGCGGCTGCGACCACAGCCAAAAAAGCGGGCGGTATGGGCTGGCTTCAATGGGTGATTGGGGCTGTCGCGCTGCTATTCCTGTGGGATCTGTTGTCAGGCAAGTCGACCCAAACCCCGGGAACACTGCCCGGTCCGGCACCTGCAGTCACTACTATTTCGACACCAGCACCCGCACCTGCGGCGGTCTCCACGGCGCCGCCCATCAAGATCTATTTTGATGTTGGCGCGGCCACGATTAGTGTAGATGGCGGTAGCACCATTGTTGAGCTTGCGAGGATAATCAACAGGGACGGGTTGTCGGTTGCAGTGACCGGATATACCGACAGCAGTGGTGATATTGCGATGAATGAAGAACTTGCCAAAAGCCGCGTGATTGCCGTAGTAGGTGCACTGAAAGCTGCCGGTGTGCCGGAAGCCTCTATCCAGATGCAACCGCCCATGTTCGTGGAGGCTGGCGCTGGTGATGGTACTGATGCCGAGGCGCGTCGCGTCGACATTTCCAGACAGTAACAACAGGAGTCTGCATCGTGGCTAAGCAAGATACTTTTACGGGCGAGGAATGGACACTGCTGCGACTGGCGCCAGTGCTGGTCGCGGTCGGCATCGCTTAACCGCAAGGCGATTGCATGCTTGCAGCTGGAAATTACGCTTGCGCTTTTTCCGGTGCTTCCCCCATTTACTGAGTTTTCCCCTACATTTGTGAGAGGTTATGCTGCTATGTCCAGACCCAGTTTATATCGAGTACCCCTTCCGATTCTGCTACTGATAACCCTGCTGCTATCGGGTTGCGGCTATAACGCCATGCAGGGCGGCGATGAGAACGTCAAGGCCGCCTGGGCCGAAGTACTCAACCAGTACAAGCGCCGCGCTGACCTGATTCCCAATCTGGTCAAGACGGTCGAGGGCTTCGCGCAGCAAGAGAGAGATGTTCTCATCCAGGTGACCGAAGCACGCGCCCGGGTGGGTTCAGTCCAGGCCACGCCCGAGACACTGAACGATCCGGCGACCTTCCAGAAATTCCAGGATGCCCAGGGTCAGTTATCCGGCGCCTTGTCCCGACTGATGGTGGTGGTGGAGAAATACCCGGAACTTAAATCCGATCAGAATTTCCGCGACATGCAAGCCCAACTTGAAGGCACGGAGAACCGTATCACAGTGGCGCGCAATCGCTTTATCGAGGCCACCAAGGAATACAACACCCTGATACGCACATTTCCGAATAACCTGACGGCAATGCTCTTCAGCTACGAGGTCAAGCCCAGCTTCACTGTCGAGAATGAGGCCGAAATCAGCAAGCCACCAGAGGTCAATTTCGGCAAGCAAGGTTGAGTTGATGGGAGTTTCTTCGCTGCTGCGCCTGGTCACTGCACTCTTGCTGCTGTGGGCTGGGAATTTGCTAGCCCAGCAGGCAGTGAGCGTTCCGCCACTGACGGCCCGGGTGACCGATCTGACGGGTACACTCTCGGCTGCCGAACAAGCGGCGCTCAGCAATCGGCTGGCTGATCTGGACACGCGCAAGGGTAGCCAGATTGCGGTGCTGATCGTGCCTACTGTACAGCCTGAAGCTATTGAGCAGTTTGCCATGCGGGTGGCCGAAAGCTGGAAACTCGGCCGCAAGGGTGTCGATGACGGGATTCTTCTGCTGGTGTCGAAGGACGACCGAGAGGTGCGCATCGAAGTCGGGTACGGTCTGGAAGGGGCCATTCCCGACGCCACTGCAAATCGCGTCATCGACACTTTTATCCTGCCGCGTTTTCGCGAGGGAGACTACGCTGGCGGCATCAATGCCGGTGTTGATCGGTTGATCGGATTGGTGGACGGCGAACCTCTGCCAGAACCGCAGAGCACACCCTCCACTGACGCCGACATTGCGAATCTGTTGCCGTTGGTCTTCATCCTGTCGATCGTTGGTGGCGGCCTACTGCGGCGCCTGTTGGGCCAATTTCCCGGTGCGATGGCAACAGGTGTCATTGCTGGCGGAATTACGTGGTTACTCGCCGGTATCCTTGGGCTCACCCTGTTAATGGGCCTCGTTGGTTTTGTGATCAGCCTGATGCTGGGAGGCGGTGGCGGACGCTGGTCCAGTCACGGCTATGGTGGTGGATTTGGTGGCGGTCTTGGCGGCGGATTTGGTGGCGGTGGAGGCTTCGGCGGCGGCGGTGGAGGCTTTGGAGGTGGCGGTGCGTCCGGCAGCTGGTAATTCGGGTAGTGCGGGTCGTTGGCTGCAACACCTGACGACGACTCCCTGGGCTTTACGGCGCTGTTTTCCGCCTTCGACATTGGCCGCCATCGATGCGGCTTGTGCGGCGTCGGAGCAGTCTCACCGTGCAGAGATTCGCTGTGCAGTGGAGACAGTACTTTCGCTGGGCCACCTGTGGCGGGGTGCGAGCAGCATGGCGCGCGCAGTTGAGGTATTCGCCCTGTTACGCATGTGGGACACCGCTGAGAATAACGGCGTACTGCTCTATGTATTATTAGCGGAGCGCAGAATTGAGATCGTGGCGGATCGCGGCTTTGAGGAACATGTCTCGGCGGCCGACTGGCGGAGCATCTGTGCCGAGATGGAGGCGGCGTTTGGGTCCGGCCACTATGAAGCTGGGGCGCTGGCGGCTTTGGACCGAATTAGTGCCATCGCCTGCCAGTACTTTCCTGCGCGCGGTGGTGATAGCAACGAGTTACCCAACACCACGGCAGTGTTGTAAATCATCACTGCTTGTTGTTGTCACTCTGCCAGGGCGGCACTTCCGGCATTTTCTCCGACTCGACAATGAGATCCAGCACATAAATAGCCGGTGTCGACACGGCACCGCGCTGGAACCGATTCACTCGCAGGACATTGCGTACACCAGGCGTGTGGCTGTAACCCTCGATGGTTTCATAGAACGGTCGCCAAGGTCCGGGATGAGCGGACCGCAAGCCCTGCTCGTCGAAGCTGATTTCACGCACTTGCAGGCAAGTGGTTTGTCCATTGCGCGGATTCCTGCAGGCCAGTGCCTGTGCATCCACTTCCAGGAAAAGGAGCGCGCCTGGTCCGTACAACGCCTCTGGTGTGACTTTCCCCTCGAGTCCCAGTGCCTCATTCGATGCCGTCAGCAAACGCAGTGTTGGCTGCAGCCCCGGCACGATCTCGATTTGCAATGGTTGGGCCAGCAGTGCTGCCAGCGCGGCGTCAGCCTTCATTATCTCAGGCTCACAAGCCATCTGTGTGGATACCATTTGCTCAGCCTTCAAGAGCCCCTCGGCGTTGATCCCGTAGCCACCGACAATACTGTTGCAGCCCCCCTGGACACTGAGTCGGGAAGCGGAAAAAGTCAGAGTGAATGGACGGCCTGTCGCGGGAAACAGGGCGTCGATGCGGTGATTTTCGCTGTCTGTTGCCGAGGCCAGCGTCCAGCGATGACCCTCCAGAGTCTGAAACAGGCCAGCATCGGTAATGGCCGCGGGCGCAACGGTTTCAGTGGGTGGCGGGTCTAGTGCCGCATGCGCCGATAAACACAGGGGAAAAATTGCACTCAGCGCCAACAAATATTTCATAAGAGTCTCATTGCAGGTGGGCCCATGGAAGCGCGAGATTTACCGCGGCGGCAGTGGAAATTCGCGCAGTATTTCTACTACTGCGTCATTGAGCACAGGCCCAATGTTGTCCGTGGTGCTCTGGGTAACTCGATCCACGGCGATGCCCTCCCAGATCAGCTGGCGCCGGGCGGCATCGATCACGTCGATACCCAATGTGCCCTGGGTGTACTGGCGAATATCAGTCTGTTGATAGCTGGGCCAGGTATTGTAAAAGCCGCGCCGGTGGCGATTCAGGCTGCCGGCGGAGGTACCCGGCGATTGTGTGATGCGCAGGCGCTGATCAAGATTGGCGCTTAAATTGATCAGCAGGTCTGGATTGGTATCGGTGCGAGTAAGGCCGCGTGCCAGTAGCTCGCGTTCTGCCGAGCTCACCAGCTGCTGCGAAATCAGCGTCTGAAAGCCCTCGCGGTCGGTGCTGAGCGGCGTAAGAAAACCGAAGGTGCGAAAGCGGTTAAAATCAACGCTCTCGTCCATGCTGCTGCGGATGGTCGGGCCAGAGGCGCAGCTGGCCAACATAAACATGGCCAGCAGTGAGCAAGTACAGAGCAGGTTTTGGTATACGGAGGGCTGTTTCAAAGGATTCTCCCGACTGATTGATGGTGAATCATTCAACGCTAGCACAGCAGTGGGTGGTCGTCCATGGTGCCGCATACGCCAGCCGCCAGCACTCGTACAAAGTGAATGAGTCTGTGATAGCCTCGGTCGACCCAATTGCCCGCAAGGGGCAATGAGCATAAACAGGTTTTTAAAGGAGCTGTGCATGAAAATGAGTATGCCTTCAATCACTTTTGCGGCCCTACTGACCGCAGCAATTTATGCCCCCGGGGCTCTGACGGCCGAGGACACCCATTTTGACCCCAATGGCACCATGCCTTCGAAGTACACCATTGAACTGCGCAATGGCTTATCCGCGACGCTGCCGTTTGACGATAAACGCGATTTCGAGGAGGCCAAGAAAGGCTTCATCGCTGCCCCGGATTACAAACAAATCATGGCCGATGCCGGCAACGTGGCCTGGGACATGGGCCGCTACCAATGGCTGCTGCAAGGCAAGGACTTCCAGAGTATCCACCCCTCGTTGCAGCGCCAGGCTGTGCTGAACATGGCCTATGGGCTCTATGAAGTGGTGCCCGGCAAGATCTACCAGGTGCGCGGCTTCGACCTGGCCAACATCAGCTTCATCAAGGGCGATACCGGCTGGATCATCTTCGACCCGCTAACGACTAAGGAAACCGCGCGCGCCGCGCTAGCATTCATCAACGACAAGCTCGGCAAGCGGCCGGTAGTGGGCGTGGTTTACTCGCACTCGCATGGCGACCACTTTATGGGTGTACGTGGTGTCGTCGATGAAGCTGACGTGGCCAGCGGCAAGGTCAAGGTCATCGCGCCCGAACGCTTCATGCAGGCGGCGATCGAAGAGAACGTGTTCGCCGGCAACGCCATGTCGCGGCGTACACAGTGGCAGTACGCCATACTGTTACCGGCAGACCCGCACGGCCATGTAGACCAGGCCATCGGTAAGAACATTGCGATCGGCAGCATGGGTCTGATTGCGCCCAATCTCATCATCAGCAAGGACTTTGAGGAAGTGACACTCGACGGCGTGAAGATGGTGTTCCAGAACACGCCGGACACCGAGGCGCCGGTCGAGATGAACACGTACTTCCCGCAGTTCAAGGCCTTCTGGGCGGCGGAGAACGTGACCGGCACCATCCACAATATTTATACGCTGCGCGGCGCACCGGTACGCAATGCGCTGAACTGGTCGAAGGAGATCAACAACGCGCTGTGGAAATTCGGCCAGGAAGCCAAGGTGATGTTCGCCTCACACAGCTGGCCGCGCTGGGGCAACGACCGCATTCAGGAAGTCCTGCGCGCGCAGCGCGATGCCTATGCCAACCTCAATAACCAGGCGCTGCACTACGCCAACCAGGGCGTGACCATCAACGAAATCCACAATGTCTACGAAGTGCCCAAGAGCCTGCAGCAGCAGTGGGCCGCGCGCAGTTACCACGGTGATGCACAGAACAATTCACGGGCCGTTATCAATCGCTTCCTGGGTTTTTATGATGGCAACCCGGTTAACCTGCATCCGATGTCACCGCAGGACTCGGCTCCGCTTTACGTTGAGATGATGGGCGGATCGGAAAAAATCATGGCCAAGGGCAAGGAGTTGATTGAGCAGGGCAGGTACCTTGAAACGTCGGAGATACTGAACAAACTCGTGTTCGCCGAGCCGCAGAATCAGGCCGCCCGTCAGCTACTGGCCAACGCCTACGAGCAACTCGGCTACCAGGCCGAGAGCACCAGCGTGCGCAACAGCTATTTGCAGGGTTCCTTTGAGTTGCGCAACGGCCTGCCTGGCGGCACGCCCATACGCAGCGGCTCGCCGGACGTGGTGCGC
>JANPDE010000344.1:0-2496 GCA_031431315.1 Haliea sp. | reverse complement strand
GCCAATACCATGGTTCTGTACAATACCATGCGCGATGCCGGTGAGGTCGTGTTTGAGCTGCAGCGCGACAACCAGCCACTCAGCCTCAGCGTAAACCTCGACAGTGGAGCCACTGAGTGACAATCTGCCAAAGGATAATGTGTTAGTGAAAGCCACCACCCGGTTCCACACCGTCGCCACGCTGGCCGTCGCCACGCTGGCCTTGCTGTGCGCCCTCCTGCTCGGCAGTGTCCCGCTGTTGGCGCAGGATTACACGGTCAACCTGAAAGACACGGACATTCAGGAGCTGATCAAGTTTGTGGCGGATGCCACCGGCAAGACCATCGTGGTCGACCCTGCAGTCAAGGGCAAGGTCAGGGTCGTTTCCTCAAGGCCAATATCTGCCGCTGAACTGTATCAGCTATTCCTGTCGATTCTGGAAGTGCACGGCTTCACCGCCGTGCACTCCGGCGACATCGTGCGCGTGATACAGAACAAGGATGCCCGTTCGGCACCGGTGGGTGTCAGTGACGGCAGACCCGACGTCACCACTGATGAGTATGTGACCGCGGTTATTCGGCTGGATAACATATCGGCCGCCAAGTTGATTCCCGTGCTGCGGCCCTTGGTACCACAGCAGGCGCATATGGCCGCCTATGCACCCAGCAACGCGATCATTATCTCCGACGTCTCCGCCAATATTGACAAGATCCGCGACATCATCGAGCGCATGGATAAATCCGCGGTACAGCAGACGGATGTCATCAAACTGCGCTACGCCGTGGCCGACGACGTGGTGAAGATGCTGGACCAGCTCAACAAGTCGGAAGCCAAGGCGGCCGGTGGTGAGCAGGAGACCCTGCTGGTGGCGGACGAACGTACCAACAGCGTGTTGATCAGTGGCGATGAACTGGAGCGGGCCAGGATGCGCAAGTTGATCGAGTACATGGATACTCCCCTGGAGCAGAGTGGCAACGTCAAAGTCATCTACCTGGAATACGCCGATGCCAAGGAAACTGCCGAGGTGTTGAGCAAGGTGATGAAGAATATGAGTGAGATGGACCCCGACGGCAACAAGACTGGGAAAGGCTCCAGCAGCTCGGCCACCATCGAGGCCGATGAGGGTACCAACGCGCTGATTATTACCGCAGCAAAGGATGAGATGGCGGCACTGGAGGCGGTGATCGGTCGCCTGGACATTCGCCGGGCACAGGTATTGGTGGAAGCCATCATCGTGGAAATGGAAGTCATTGATGGCCAGGACCTGGGCCTGCAGTGGCTGTTTGCCTCGAGTGACGGCGCTTTTGGCAGCAATATCAATTCCGGTGACGCACGCGCGCGCAATATCGCCGAGGCGGTGCTGCCGGGAAATGATGAAGATGGGAATCCGCAGGACTTCAGTCTTGGAACCCTGGCGGGTGCCCTGGCGGGCACGCCGGGCCTATCGCTGGGCTGGGGCCAGCTGGATGACAATTTGAACATGGCGGTGATACTCAGTGCGCTCAAGGAAACAAAAAATGCCAACATCCTGTCCACACCCAGCCTGCTGACGCTGGACAACCAGGAGGCCTTTATTACCGTGGGCCAGAACGTGCCGTTTGTCACCGGCTCCTTCACCAATACCGGCGCCGGCGGCGACGGTGCGCAAAACCCGTTCCAGACCATCGAGCGCGAGAACGTGGGTATCACCCTGACCGTGACCCCGCACATTAATGAAGGCGATGCGATTGTGCTGGACATCGAGCAGGAGGTCTCCAGCCTCAGCGGCTTGTCGGTGACGCAATCAGCGTCGGACATCATCACCAATGAGCGCAAGATACAAACCAAGGTGCTGGCGGTGGACGGTCGCGTGGTGGTGCTGGGCGGTTTGATCAAGGACGACGTGCAGGATGCGCAGCAGAAAATACCGCTGCTGGGCGATATCCCGTATCTGGGCAGACTGTTTCGCTCCGACGCGGAGAAAGTCACCAAATCCAATTTGATGGTGTTCATCCGCACCACGATCATCCGCGACAACCAGCAACTGGCTGGTGCCACTGCCCAGAAATACAGCTACATTCGCGACCAGCAGGCCCTGCGCAAGGAAAGGGGTTTGACCTACCTGGACGATGCCAATTTGCCCTTGATGCCGGAGTGGGAAGAGCAATTAAAACAGTTGGATACGCTTCAGCAATCTAATGCCGTCAGCCACGGCGTAGCGACGCCCGGCGAGGCGTCGCCCGGCGCAGCGTCGCCCGGCGCGTACGCGCCGCCGGTGGACGGCCGGTGAGCATACACGCCGAAGCTGCGCCGGTGGGCGCTCCCGGAACGGCGACGCCCGGCGTAGCGACGCCCAGCGGAGTGCCGCCCAGCGTAGCGACGCCCGGAGCGGCGGCTCCCGGCGGAGTGCCGCCCAGCCGGCCCACACTGCCCTTCACCTTTGCCCAGCAGTATGGGGTGTTGTTGGATGCCGGTGACGACGGCGCGCCAGTAGTCGTGCATTCGGGACCGCCGCGGGTACAGGTGCTGACCGAGTTG
>JANPDE010000343.1:0-3791 GCA_031431315.1 Haliea sp. | reverse complement strand
ATCACACTGTGCTAAATGCGGCCGTGTTACGCGATAAAGCACCGATCGGAATATTGCAACGGATAAGGCTTCCGCTGGGTTCGAAAGCGCACTGACATTCGATCCAGAAAAAGTGTAGCCTGTGCTGCACCGGCGTGGATCACGGACAAATTCTGCTCAGTGTTGAAATAAAGATACTCCGATTCGGCCCCACTCCGTGAAGGCATCATTATGGTCAACCACATCCTCGTTCCAGTTGACGGCAGCCCGGCTTCTGAGCGCAGCCTGGAGCAGGTCGTCAAGCTGGCCAAGTGGACCGGCGCTCCCATGCGCTTGGCCCCGATTCCGGTGTTGCAGCTGTCGGCCTGCGCAGCGGCCGCAGCGCAGGCGTGATGATTACGGCACCTATCACCGACTCGTCATCGCCGTTGATCGACTCGCCCTCGGGCGCGGCCGAAGCACTAAACAACGCGTGCTTTTGCTTCAGTCTCGACGAAGGTGTGCTGGCGCGAGCGCTCGACTCCGAAATCGGTCAGCCAGGCCTTGCCGAGATGGTGCGAACGCGTTGCCCATTCCTCTTCTCGGCGCAACCCGTGTTCGTGGGGGGGCCGCAGCTGCAGCGCATGGCGCAAGTGGTAAGGGCCGTCGAATCGGTCGTGGCCCTGCCGGCCTACAGGGAGCAGGTGCTGGCCGCCGCGCCAACTATCGCCCGACTTGAGGCCAGCGGGCCGCTGGGCGTGTTCTTCGGCTATGACTTCCACCTCGATCAAGGGCACCTGGGGCTGATTGAGATCAACACCAACGCCGGCGGCGCGATGCTCAACGCCGTGCTGGCGCGGGCACAACGGGCTTGCTGTACGGCGGTGGATAGGATGCTGCCCACCTTGGCCACCGTGGCGGCGTTCGAGCACGACATCTTCGAGATGTTTCGCCATGAGTGGAGCCTGTCCGGCCTGGGCGGAAGTGGACGGCCGCTGGCGACCATCGCCATCGTTGACGAGTCACCCGAGGACCAGTACCTCTACCCTGAGTTCCTGCTATTTCAGCAGTTGTTCGAGCGGCATGGCCTGCGGGCGCTTATTGTCGACCCGGCCGCGCTCGAGTGGCGCGACGGCGTCCTGTGGCACGGTGATTTGGCCATCGACCTGGTCTACAACCGACTGACCGATTTCTACCTGGAGCAAACCGGCAGCGCCGCGCTGCGCGAAGCGTACCTGCAGCGCGGGGTCGCGCTGACACCGCATCCACAGGCCCATGCGCTATACGCCGACAAGCGCCACCTCGCGCTGTTCAGCGACGCCGCGCGATTGGAGGCGCTGGGCGTTCCCCAGGCCACGCAACAAATCCTGCTGCAGCATGTGCCGCGCACCGAGGTCGTCGATGCGGCCGATGCGCAGCGCCTGTGGGACGCGCGCCGCGGCTTCTTCTTCAAGCCGGTAGCAGGTTACGGCAGCCGCGCGGCCTACCGAGGCGACAAACTGACGAAGCGGGTCTGGCAGGACATCCTGGCCGGCGACTACGTGGCGCAGGCCATCGTGGCGCCGGGAGAGCGCATGGTCAACGACCAGTCCAGTGCGGACGCTACCAAGGCCCTGAAGTTCGATCTTCGCGCCTACACCTACGACGGCGCCGTGCAGTGGGTGGCCGCACGGCTATACCAGGGGCAGACGACCAACTTCAGAACCCCGGGTGGCGGTTTTGCGCCGGTGTACAGCGCCGCCGATGCATCGGGCCGAGTCCTCCGGGCCTGTGCCGGGGACCGTGCCGCTGTAAATGCCGAACATGCCTCCTACGTGTTCCTGCTCGATGAAGAAAGCGGTGTCCACCCCGTCCCGCATGCGTTGTACGTGGCGCTGGCGCGTGGCGAGGCCACTGTCCCGGCGCTGGCCGGCAAGAGTTTGCGTCTGGTCGACTGGTACGTGCGCCTGAAGGAAGGCACGCCAGACAGCGTCGCCAACGAAACCTACAGCCTGGTCCGCTTCGACGCGCAAGGGCGGGTCGAGCAGACTCAAACACCCACCGAAGACATTGCCTGGCCTACCGTCGCAGAGCGGGCGCGAATGCGGGAGTTGCTGTTCGAAGGCGTCGAATCGCCGGGCACGGGCGAGTTACCGTGCCGATGAACGCGGCACTCGGCCTCAATGAGGCGCCGGCCGCCGCCAGCTTGCACCAGCGCTCGGAGGCGAGAAGGTCGCGGTGGGTCCTGTAGCAACGTGTCGTCACGGCCATACCCAGACAGTTGTGAAACTGAAGTGAAATCTCCTACTTCACGGCCGCATCCCAGCGGCTGACGAAAATCGAGGCCACCGACTGGGCGCGTGGCGCCAAACCTACTGTCCTGCGGCGTTCGATGCCGCACAGATAGGGCTCGGCCGCTGCCAGGTAGTGCTCGCACGCGAGTAGCTCGCCAGCGTGCCGCTGTCCAGCAAATCGCGCGTGATGTTATCCAGCCACAGGCGCTGGCCCAGGTCATGCAGCTTCAGAGTGTTGACGTTCATGGCGTTTCCTGGGTTGCGTGAATGTCGCGAATGTCGATATGGAGCAAATCGCCGATGCGGTCGATGGCGATGTCCGCGGGCGCGTATTTGGCAACGGCGGCCGCATCCAGCGCGTAGTGGCCCTGACGCGGGAAGACGGTGGTCAGGCGGCCTTGCATGACGCCTTTCATGGCCGCCAGGATGCGCAACTTGTCGTCGACCATTACGTAGTGCCGGGCCGGATAGTGCAGTTGCAAGGCATCCAGCATCTGCTCCTTGTGGATGTAGATAAGAACCCGCCCGGCCACCGCATCCCACAGGCCCGAACGCTGGATCTTACGCGGCTGGAATACGACATCGCCGTCGGTCAGGATCACCGTGGGCCCGCTTGCGTTCAGGTGCCGGATGACATTCAGCGCCTGCGGATACAGGCGATCGGCGAAGGGGTAGTCGACGAGAAACCCCGACATCTTCAACAAGCGCATCTCGGTGCCCGGCAGGGGCTCGGCATCGAGCCGCCAACGTTGCAGTGCACCCAGGTAATCGGCGTAGCCGAGTTCGCTGCGCAGCGCTTCGAAATGTGCCCAATAGCGGCCTGCGGTGATGGCGCCGAATTCCCGCTCCAGATGCGCTCGCAACTCAGAAATGACGCAGTCGTTGTCGAGCAGCGTGTTGTCCACATCGAGCAGGAACACAGTATCGTGCGGCATGGTCATAACCACCCCCTGAGAGAAGCTGTCCCTAAAGTGACTGCTGATGTTTACTTCATTGTGCTTGCGGCCACTGCGTTTCCAGTAGCGTCCGCTTGCCTGGCGTGTTTGCCCATTCGTCAGCAGCAGGGAGCGGCAGTTTCACCTCGGTGATATTTGGCCATTGGTCGCACAAGACCCTGTTCAACGCGAGGAACTCCGCCTGCTCTTCAGGCAAGTCGTCCTCGGCAAAGATCGCATCCACAGGGCATTCAGGTTCACAGAGGGCGCAATCGATGCATTCATCCGGGTTGATAACCAGCATGTTCGGTCCTTCGTAGAAACAGTCTACTGGGCAGACTTCGACGCAATCGGTGTACTTGCACTTAATACAGCTCTCACTCACCACGAAGGTCATACGCAACACTCATTCTTGGCAGTCCTTAATTCATTCGGGTATTGCACGCTTTTTATGCCTCAGCCGCAATGCATTGACCACGACTGATAGAGAGCTGAGACTCATCGCCACAACGGCGATCATAGGTGACAGCAACATGCCTGTGAGCGGATACAGTATGCCGGCAGCGACGGGAATGCCGAGCGCGTTGTACAAAAAGGCGAACATCAGGTTCTGGCGCATGTTGCG